>SOKC01000004.1 GCA_004376325.1 Actinomycetota bacterium
CTGAAGCTTTATTCATAACATACTGATGGGGAAGATCGCTATAAGCTAAAATTACTTGGTCTATTTCATTTTTTTTAATTAGATTGGGTAAATCTTCTTCTAAATAGATCGGTATTCCTTCAGGATATAAAGGGCCGGAAAGTTCAGCAGGATATTTTCTTCCTGCAATATCCGGGATTTGAGTAGCGGTAAAGGCAACTACTTTATAATTTGAATTATTTCTAAAATATACATTAAAGTTGTGAAAATCTCTTCCGGCAGCCCCCATTATGATGACTTTAATCTTATTCACTAAAAATCCTCCTCTTAACATTATTATATATTCGACAAAACTTTTAAAATTCCTCTTTTTTTATTTATTTTTTTAAAAATTTTTTATTGCAAAATTTATTAAAAAATAATTATCTTATTTTTTCAAGATATATCTTATTACTTCTTTCATCTTTATAAGCCTATTTATAGTATAACAACTTTATTTCTGTTACTTCCTAATTGTTCCTAAAATTTCTATTAAGATAGTCTGATAAGATAGTAAGGCAAATATTAAAATTCTTACTATCCCCTCCAAAACCTATTCTTAAGTGGCCTGGCATATCAAAACATTCTCCCGGAACCAGTAAAAGTTTCTTTTCATTAAAAATTTTTTCACATAATTCTTTTGAAGTAAGTGGAATATTTTTTAGCTTGGGAAAACACAACACACCAACTTTGGGCATAATATAGTCAAAAAAATATTCATGTTGTTTAAACCACATTAAAAGTGTTTTAAAGTTTTTCCGGGCTATTGTTAAATTCCTCTGCATAATCTTTTCACGGTTAATAAGAGCAAAAGTTGCTAAAAAGTCACTCAAAGGAGTATTACTAATAGTAGTATAATCTTTCCCTTCCCAGCATTTTTGGACTATTTCCTTGGGTCCTACGATCCAGCCTAAGCGTAAACCTGATAACCCATATGCCTTAGACATACTTCCTACACTAATTGCCCTTTTACTTAGACTCCTGCCATAAGGAGGAACAACGCCTTTAATTAATTCCAACTCATGATATACCTCATCACACAACACGTAAAAATCCTGTTCTTCAGCCCATTTCAGAATAGTCTTGAGCTGTACTTCGTTAATAACTGCTCCAGTCGGATTATTAGGAATATTTAATACAACTAACTTAGTCTTTTTATCAATAAGTTCTTTGAGTTTATCAATATTTAGTTCGTATCCATTTTCCGGTTTCATCCGCCAATATTTAACCTTCGCTCCCCGGGCTTCGGCAGTAGAATAAAGAGCCTGGTATGTAGGGAACTGGACGATTACTGTATCTCCCTTATTCACTAAAGAGTTAATAATATGATAATCGGCTTCTATAGCACCCGTAGTAATAAGTACATTTTCTATCCGGGCATTGTGTTGGTAAAGTGAGGCTACAGTTTCTTTTAATTTTTCGCTCCCTGTAGTAGGGTTATAACCTAACTTTATACTAAGGAGCTGTTTTTCTAAATTGTTAAAATCTCCAAGTTCCAATAATTCCTTTAAGGTAAAAGGTCTGGCATCCGTTTCTGCCATTTCGTAATCAGCATCATTTTCGTAAGTATTTAACCATCTTTCTACTTTAAAACTTTTTATATTCATGTAAAATACCTCCTTACATAATTTATAATTCTACTATTGTCCCTAGGCTCTTTTCTTTGGCAATCTTTATCAAATAGTTGGCCGTCAATAAATCTTGATGAGCTATTCCGGTACTATCAAATATAGTAATATCATCTTTAGAAACTCGACCTGGTACTTTACCCAATATTACATCTCCTATTTCTCCTATTATACTTTCTTTAGTAATAATACCTTTTTTAATAGGCATCTCTGTTTCACCGACATTAGCAGCTTGATTTATATCATCAACAAATACTCGAGCCATAGAAAAAATATTCTCATCAATTTCTTGCTTACCTTCCATATCTGAGCCAATACAGGTAAAATGCGTTCCTTTTTTCACCCATTCTCTCTTAATTAGCGGTTTCCTGGAAGGAGTAGCGGTAACAATAATATCTGCTTGCCCAGTCGATTTTTCAATATCATCGGTAGCAACAAAAGTTATATTAAACTTTTTAGCTAACTTTTCAGAATAAATTTTATCATCTTTATATTTTGACAAGATTTCGTTTTTTAGTCTCAATTTAGCTTTATTGCAAAAATCAACAGCAAACTTATAATTGATCGGATCATAAACTGTAACTTTTTTAATATTATTTAAAACAGTTAATCCTGCTGCGATTTGAAAAAATGCCTGATGTCCAGCTCCAACCATTAAAAGGTTCTCCGAATCTTTTCTGGCAAGATATTTGGAACCGATTGCTCCCGCTGACCCGGTACGCATACAAGTTATATGTTCAGCACTTAGAATGCCCAGAGGTATTCCTGTTCTACCATCAAATACCATTATTGTTCCTATCACATCAGGAAGGCCTTTTTTAATATTCTCTCCAAACCAGGACACAAGCTTTAAACCAAATACATTAGCCTCACCTTTAAGGTGCCCAGCTTTTATATCCATATCGGCTTTTCCAGGCTCAAAAATATGAGTTATAATAGGAAACAAATCAGCTTGATTAGAATTTTTAAGGGTATATACCTGTTTTACTACTTCTATTACATTTTTAATATCAAGTAACTCTTTTATGATTCCTTCGTTTAAAATCCTTACTTTACTCACTTGTGGATTCCTCCTTTTCAGTATATTTTAAATTTGTACTTACTCATGCCTTGCTTGAAATTTTTCAGAATTCTTTCAGAATTTTTTACTTCCTCCTATTTAGAAATCTTGGTTATTTCATCAAAAAGTTTATTATCAATATTTCCTCCGCTGATAATAATAACAGTTTTTTTATTTTTAAATTGTTCTTTATTTTCTATCACAACTGCAGAACCAACAGCCCCTGCCCCTTCAACAACCTGATTATCTTTCTCCCAAAGTAATCTTATTGCTTCCTTTATACTCTCTTCCTTTACCAAAATGACTTTGCTTACATTTTTTTGAGTTATTCTAAAGGTAATTGATCCTTCTTCGATTCCCCCGCTAAGGCCATCAGCAATAGAGTCTTGAATTTTTACCTCTTCTGACTTTAGGATTTTTCCTGCCTTCAAGGATTCATACATAACTGGAGAAGATTCTGATTGAACTCCGATAACCTCTATGGATCGATTCTTACACTTAATTGCAATAGCAATGCCAGCAATTAGACCTCCACCTCCTATAGGAACTAATACTTTTTCGACTTCCGGAAACTCTTCCAAAATCTCTAATCCAATTGTACCCTGTCCCGCAATAATATCTGGATCATTATAGGGAGAGATATAAGTTTTCAACTCTTTACGGGCTAATTCCAATGCCTTCTGTTCGGCTTTATCATAATCTCCATATAATATCAACTCTGTACTATATTCTTTAATCTTATCTATCTTTTTCCGGGGTGTAGTTTCAGGAACAACAATTTTCACTGACATATTTAATTTTTTAGCTGCTATAGCTGTGGCAAGGCCATGGTTTCCGGAAGAACAAGTTATAATTCCTTTTTGTTTTTCTTCAGGAGTTAAATGTAATATTTTATTAAATGCACCTCTAATCTTAAATGAGTGGCTTA
>SOKC01000109.1 GCA_004376325.1 Actinomycetota bacterium
TCAATAACTCTTTTCTTACCAGCTGGCCTGCCCTGAATAATGATTCAAAGGATGTACCCGCATCTGCCCACCAGCCTTCAAGAATGGAATATTTCATTTTGCTTCTTCTGATGTATTCATTATTAACATCAGTTATTTCAAGTTCACCTCTGTCTGAAGGTTTAAGAGTTTCAATTATCTCAAATACATCACTATCATACATATAGAGACCAACAACCGCGTAATTGCTTTTTGGTTTTTTAGGCTTTTCCTCGATATTTATTACTTTACCTTCTTTAACTTCAGCAACCCCGAATCTTTCCGGGTCACTGACTTCTTTTAAAAATATTCTTGCCCCTATATCCTGCTTCTCGAATTCCCTTACGGCATCTGAAATATCATCCTCTATTATATTATCACCAAGCATTACCACCACCTTATCATTATCTACAAAATTCTCAGCCAGCCTCAAGGCATCCGCTATACCCCCCTCTCCTTCCTGATATGTATAGCTTATATCTTTAAGCCCAAACTCCCGGCCATTGCTAAGAAGTCTTAAGAAATCCCCGGCATTATTACCCCCGGTAACTATCATTATATCTTCAAGCCCTGCACTTACCAGGGTTTTAAGAGGATAGTAAATCATTGGTTTATCATAAACCGGAAGTAAGTGCTTGTTGGTGACTTTGGTACAGGGCATAAGCCGGGTCCCCAGCCCACCTGCTAATATAACACCTTTCATAGTACTTGTGTTCACTCTCCTTTAGATAAATTTCTTTATCATAAAAAAAATAAAAACTGCCGCTGCAAGACAAATACAATATATGGCAAATACATTTAGATTCTTTTTTCTGGTCAAATAAACAATGAACTTTATGGCAAACAGCCCTGTAAGATAAGAAGATAAAAATCCTGTCGCAAGATTTTGAATCACTCCAGTGTCATTTTCGAAAATAATACTGGAGGACCGGTAAAGTTCAAATGCAAAGGAACCAATAATAACAGGAACCAACATTAAAAATGAAAATCTAACCGCCTCGCTTCTTTTTATGCCAAAAAACCTGGCAAATGAAATAGTGGTACCCGATCTTGAAATTCCGGGGAAAATGGCTAAAGCCTGTCCTACCCCGATTACCGCCGCTATAAAAAAATTAAATTTTACTTTTTTTATGCCGCTTCCGTTAAGATCGATTCCTCCAATTAAACCATCTTTCTTATCTCCTTTACTCCCGGAAGAAGAATATTTACCTCCCGGGCTGTCCTGGCTGTTTATAATTCCAGCTTCAATATGTCTCCCCCTCAGCTCACCCAGCCACAGGAATAATGCAGTGGCAAGTAAAAATATTGCCGCTACTATAGGCTTGCTAAACAAACTTTCCACGTAATCGTCCATGAAAAATCCAGCAACTGCAGCAGGGATACTGGCTATTATTAAAAAAATGCCTACCTTAAAATTACCTGAAGTCCTCTGCTTCCTGATAAAAATACCTAAAATTACCGCTCTTATGATTCTGAAGATTTCTTTATAAAAAACAGTAACTACTGCAGCAAGTGTGGCAAAGTGAACGGTAACCGTAAAGTAGAGCGGTATATAATCCCAGTTAAAAAAATAAGGAAAAATTACCAGATGACCCGAACTGCTTATGGGAAAAAACTCAGTAATGCCTTGAATTATACCTAAAACAATTGACTGTAATATATTCAACTTATATAATGAATAAAATTTTGCTTTAATAACTTATAATTAGTTTTTAAATATAGCATAAAATAATTAAAAATAAAAAAATTGATATATATTTTATGGATTTTCCAAATTTCTTTGAATATCTGTCACCAAGAATAGCAACCTTTTTCACGGCTATGACTCCTGTGGGTGAACTCAGGGCATCTATTCCTATCGCACTAGGAACCTATGGAATGAACATTTTTGAGACCTATATAATATCAGTTTTGGGGAATCTGGTACCGGTAATCGCTATATTATGGATTCTGGAACCAATATCAAAATTCCTTATGAATAGATCCAGTCTGGCCAACAGATTTTTTACATGGCTTTTCAAGCATACCAGAAGAAAATATTCAAAAAGATTTGAAAGATATGAAAGTTTTGCCCTGATAGGATTTGTAGGAATACCACTTCCGGTTACAGGCGGATGGACAGGAGCACTTATTGCCTTTGTTTTTGGTATACCACCCAAAAAAGCTCTGCTGCATATATTTACGGGGGTGCTTATTGCCGGAATAATAGTAACTATAATATGTAAAACAGTGGGTCACGTAAAATTTATTATCGCAGGCTAACCACACGGTAATAAAGATTCAAACTCTTATAGAAGTTAACCATGCAATAAGTTCTAAGAGACTATTTATATACCTGGAATATGAATTATTTTCCGCTGACTGTCACATCTCTTACCAGAAGCGAAGGGCTGCCTATATATCCACCCGAAGGTATAAATCTTAAGTCATTTCCAACCTTTTTAATGCTCCTGCAGAAACTTAAAATATCTGTAGCAATAGTTACTTCTTTTACTGGATAGCTTAAATTCCCATTTTCTACCCATATTCCTTTCGCTCCTACGCTCACCTGTCCTGATATAGGATTAGCACCTGAATGAAGACCTATTATATCCATAACATAAAATCCCCTGTCAATATCATTCAGAAGCAGGCTAAAATCAATATCTGACGGCTCCAGATAAAAGTTTGAAATACCTACTTCTGGGGTCGAACGGTAGGAAGCTCTTACTGCATTACCTGTTGACAGGGTTTTATCCTTTCTTGCAGTATAGGTATTATAAAGATAAGTCTTCAGGTACCCATCTTTAAATACACAGGTTTTACCCTTGATAACTCCTTCCCCGTCAAATGGCTTTGAAGAAAGCCCATTAGGTATGGTCCCATCGTCAAATATATCTAAATCAATAGAGAATATTTTCTGCCCGATTTTACCTTCAAAAAGTGATTTTCTTTTCTGTACAGAATCTGCGGTCAGAGTTCCGGCAATAACACCTAAGAATTGCGCTGAAACAACTGGGTCCAGAAGAAGGTCGACTCTTTGTGATTTGATTTTCTTCCCGCCCAGGATTGAAACAGACCGGCCAGCTGCTTTTTCTGAAACTTCTTCCAGATCAAGATCACCTGGAGTTCTGCCGCATCCAAAAAAATCACCTGTCGAAGTATCCTCACCTTGTTTGGAAATTGCACTTACATAAATCAAGCATGTAGTTGTCTTATACTTATCACAAAATCCGGCTGAATTTAGAATTGCTGTTTCATAAATACTGTCATCATACATAACATTGTTAATGTCAACAATTCTAGCATCTTTACTTTTTGTTAAAGTCTCCAATCTCTTTGCAAGTGCAACCTTGCTTTCTATATCATAGTTCAGGAAATCCTCCCGGAATAAGTACTTATCGCCTATAAGTTTCTGTTTAAATGTGGATTCCTCTTCCCTGGGCAGATAATTATAATCTTCTCTTCCGGTAATCTTACAGTTGGATACAGCCTTACAGATACAGTCCTCAATACTGCTTTCATCAAGTACAGTTGTATATGCATATCCTATTGATTTATCCTTAAAAATTCTAATACCTATACCAATTGAATCTGAAAATGATAGTGTTTCTACTTTTCCTTTAAAAATTTCTATTTCATTTTCTACAGAGCTTGCAGCAAAAATCTCAAATTCATCTACTGCATGTTTATTTATCCTGGAAGCCGTATTCTTGCATATATTTATTAACTGGTTGTCTCTAATTTTATATCTCTTATCATCTTGTATTCTAATTTTCTGTGCCTCCTACAGTAATTTTACTTACCTTTATGGTTGGCTGGCCTACCTCATTTGAAATTGACTGGCCACTTTTTCCGCAAAAGCCGGGGGCAAAATCTAAATCGCTTGCCACCACCTCAATCTTTTTTAGTATATCCGGTCCATTCCCAATAAGAGTTGCATCCTTTATGGGAAAACTGATTTTACCATTCTCTATAAGATAACCTTCGCTTATTCCGAATACAAAATCTCCTGTTGCCGGATCGACCTGACCACCAGCAAATTCCCTGGCATATATGCCTTTATTTACCGATTTTATAATTGACCCGCTGTCTTCATCTCTACTTTCTATATAGGTATTGCTCATTCTTGGAACAGGAACATGTCTGAAAGACTGCCTCCTGCCGTTACCGGTTTGTTTTGCTCCCAGTTTTTTTGATGTCCGTAAGTCATAAATATAACTTTGCAGAATTCCGTCTTTTATCAGCACCGTCTTTGAAGAAGGGTAACCTTCACCATCAAATTTATATGAACCCCAATGGTAGTCAAGTGTAGAATCATCAATCGCAGTTACCATACTGGTGGCAATCTTTTTCCCTATCTTATCCTTGAACACTGAAGCACCTTTTAGTATGGCATCAGCTTCCAGACCGTGACCGCAAGCCTCGTGAAAAATAACCCCGCCGAATGCCGGCCCTATCACCACTGGAAGCTCACCTGCAGGCGCATTTACAGCATCAAGCATATTAACTGCAATTTTAGAAGCTTCCCGCGCCAGGCTTTTAGGATTTTTAAAATCAAAGGTTTCATAACCACTTGACCTTGCCAGTGATTTATAACCTGTCCTTATATCCTTTCCCTTTCTGGCTACCACATTTACTGCCAGAAAAGTTTTTACCATTTTTTCAAATGAAAAGGCGCCATAAGAATTTGCAATATATATTTCCTCCCGGGTATCAGAAAGAGTCGATGTAACCTGGATGATGGTGGGGCTGAAATCTCTTGAACTTTTATCAACCGCCTCAAGGATATTTTTCTTACTTCCGGGATGAATCTTGTCGGGGAATTTTTTTACACTTGTATTATAGGAGCTTTTGGTTTCAGCAAGATTTAAAACCTTAAGGGAGCTACTTCCATTTATTGACGAGCTTAAAACTTTTGCCGCATTAAGTAATTTATTCTTCTCAAGCGAATCTACATAGGCATAAAAAGTACTGTCACCGACCCACAATCTAAGTCCACAGCCTAGTTCATAACCACTACTTGAGTTTTCAATTTTGCTATCTTCCAACCGTAAATTATTGAAAACTCTTCTTTGTACAAAAATTTCTGAAAAATCAGCACCATTTCTAAGTAAGGTATTTAAAATCTCTTTGGTAAGTCTATCTTCAATCAATATAATCCGGTTTCCTATCTATGACAGTCTATGACAGGTCTTCTTCAACTTTTTTTGCAGTATCTTTTCCCTTTTCAACCACTTTTTCTATTTTCTTTTTGGCTTTTCCGGCTTTAGAACTTAAAACCCTGGATACATCTGTAATTTTTTCCTTGCCTTTTTCGATAAATTCTTCACTCCTGCTTTTTATCTCCGCCAGCTTGCTTTTACTCTTATCTACATATTCCCTGGTTTTTCCTACAAAAGTATCAAAACCTTCTTTACTCTTTTCGATTAGCTCCTCACTCTTTTCTTTTATTTCTTTTCTTGTTTCTTTCCCTGATTTAGGAGCAAATAAAATTCCAACTACAAAACCTACAGATAAACCAACAAGTAATGATGCCATTATACCCAAAAAGCAACTTTTTTCACTGGTTTTGTCTTTTTCTACATTCATTTTTCATCCTCCTTTTTTTTACCTCCAGCACCAGCTTTTGAAAGACCGCTGAACAGTCCCGCTGAAGCACTTATTATTTTAATTATAGGGCTGGTTAACAGAATCCGGGCAAGCCTTATAACTTTTTCAAGCTGCTCTACTATTGAACTAATACTCTGCGTAAGATCTGCAATTGAGCTGACCTCTGTATTAAGGTTAGTTATGGTGTCATTTAGTTTCTCGACAATGGGAACCAGACTCTCATTTAGCTTTCCCGCCATATATTTAATTTTATTTATTAACTTAAATAAGGGTATGGCAATGATTATTGCTACTATTGCAAAAGCAGAAATCAGAATTATTGCAACCAGACCTACTATTTCTAATGATGTCATATTAACCTCTTGGATTTAATATAAAATAATCAAATAACATTATATATATTTTATTTCTTTTATTCAAAAAATAATAAATTTAATTTATAATAAGCTATCAGTATATTAGAAGTTATAACCTAAAATAAAAGAAAAAAGTGAGGAAAAATCAATATGAAATTTAAAATTCCAGCTATTAACTGGCCAGTAGCAACCATAATATCATTATTTTTGATTTTAACTTTTATATCCTGCTCGCCCCGTATAACTGATAAGATAGATGTCACAGAAGAAGAATCGAAAGATACTATAGAAGAGGAAACTATAGAAATAGAAGAAATAGTTGAAGTAGTGGATTATGAAAGAGCTCAAGTGGGGGCTGAAATAAAAGGGTATATACCATCTTTTTTATGTACCGACAGGGATAATTATATAAAAATTGAAATTACAAATACTTCCGATTTTACCTGGATAAGCAGTGGAAAGAATATGGTTAGAATCGGCTATCATTATTGGGGGCAGGATGTAGATTATTCCGAATATGATAATCCCTCCAGAACTTCCCTGCCGAATAATTTAGAACCCGGTGAAAGCGCCACCATAGAAGTTCTGATAATTGGTGTAACCAATGAAGGTATTTATGTATTGCAGATTGATCCTGTTCTGGAGGGACACTTCTGGTTTTCATCAAAAGATATTCCTATGCTTGAGGGTAGAACTTACTTTGGTTCCTGCTCTGATTAGAACCTGAGTGAAAATTATTTGCCAGTACAATATCTACCTTCATAATTTTAGATTTTACCTTACAGTATTGGAAGGTTTACACTTTAAATTTTTCCCCCACTATTTTTTCATAGGCAGCAATATATCTTTCAGATGTTTTTTTGACAACATCGGGAGGCAATTCGGGAGGAATTGATTTTCTGTCCCAATCAGTGCTGAGAAGGTAATCCCTTACATATTGTTTATCAAAACTTTTCTGTTCTCTTCCAGGCACATATTCATCCAGAGGCCAGAATCTGGAAGAATCCGGGGTTAAAGCCTCATCAGCCAGTATTATCTTATCATCGGTTATGCCAAATTCAAACTTGGTATCTGCAATTATTATACCCTGTCTTATGGCGTATTCGGAAGCTTTCAGGTAAAGCTCTATACTTTTAACTTTTAAAAATTCTACTACTTCAGCGCCAAATATTTTTTTAGCTTTATTTATAGTAATGGCCACATCATGACCTGACACTTCTTTAGTGGTTGGAGTAAAAATAACTTCCGGCAGCCGGTCGCATTTGGAGAGGTTGGGTGGCAATTTCAAATCTCCAATCATTCCGGTCTTTTTATATTCCTCCAAGCCGGAACCTGTTATATATCCGCGTACAACACATTCTATGGGATAAATTTTCACTTTTTTTACTATAACCGATCTTCCATTAAGGGTATCTTTATATCTCTTTAAGAATTTTGGAAACCTTCCTACATCACTCTCAATTAAATGGTTATCAATTACATCCTTTAAATAATTAAACCAGAAAACTGATATCTTATTTAAAATTATACCCTTTAAAGGAATTAAAGAAGGTAAAATAAAGTCAAAAGCAGAAATCCTGTCTGTAGTTACTATTAAAATCTTATCATTAAAAGAAAACATTTCTCTGACTTTTCCGCTTCTTAATTTCTCTAAATTTTCAATTTCTACATCCCCTACCAGTTTCATAAAATCCTCCCTGATTTTTTTGTGCTTACTTTTTTATAACACTTAGATAAAAAGTAATCAATTCTTTTACAGTATTTTTAAGCAACTTCTTCCCAGTCCTGAGAGCTTCTGCTAGTTCCATAGGTTTATTTATTATTGAAAAATTTCCGTCAGTCAGGCCTGAATAATTTTTATCAATATCTTCCCTTCCGATAAGCACGGAACCATTTATAGTTATAACCGGTATATTATATTTTCTTGCAAGCTTTGCGATACTGTAAGCACTTTTTCCAAAAAATGTCTGCCTGTCCATAGTTCCTTCACCAGTAATTATCAAATCTGCATCTTTTATTTTATCTTCCAGATGAGTAGCTTCAATAATAATATCTGCACCCGGTCGAATGCGAGCATTTAAAAATGCAGCAAGCCCTGCTCCCAATCCTCCTGCTGCGCCAGCTCCTTTCAATTTTTCTACTTCCCTTCCTAAATCTTTTTTTACCACCCTGGCAAAATTAGAAAGTCCTCTGTCAAGTTCTTTTACCATAATGCTGTCTGCGCCCTTCTGGGGAGCATATACATAAGCAGCACCTCTCTTACCGGTTAATAAATTATCAACATCACATGCTGCATAAAACTTGCATGATGAAATAGCTGGATGAATACCAGAGGCATTAATCTTATGGAGTTTAGCTAATTCTTTTCCTCCCAAACCCAGAAGTCTACCCTTGCTATCATAAAATTTATACCCTAAAGCCTGAGCCATACCCAACCCACCATCATTAGTCGCGCTTCCACCTATACCTATTATGACTTTATTACATCCCATATCTAATGCTTTTTTTATGAGTTCACCAGTTCCATAGGTTGTGGTTACCATGGGATTTCTTTTTTCTTCAGGTACCAGAGCCAGTCCGGAAGCAGAAGCCATCTCAATTATAGCAATACCATCCCCTACTATTCCAAATCTTGCCTTTACAGGTTTTCCTAAAGGACCTGTTACCTTCAAGTCTACATATTTACCTCCCTGGCTTTCCACCAGGGTCTTGACAGTTCCCTCTCCTCCATCAGCCATCGGGCTTACAATGACTTCAAAACTCTTGTCAATCTCAATAATAGATTCTTTTATAATATTGCAAACCTGAAGTGCAGAAAGGCTGCCCTTATATTTATCTGAAGAAACCAGAATCTTAAGTTTCAAAATTATCACCTAATTAACTGCGGCATCTTTTAACGCATGGGAACAAATACAATCTCTCTTGTCCGGAATCTTTGAAATTGCTCTAAAAAGAAGGCTTCTCACTTTCTCATTGTTCTCTTTAAAGACTCTTACTACTTCCTCAATAGTTACCGGCTTGAATTCAGGATGACCTTCCAGTCCAGCATCATAATCAGTAATTAATGAAATATTTACGTAACATATTTCCTGTTCTCTTGCCAGATACATCTCTGGATATTGTGTCATGCCTACAACTTCCCATCCCTGACTTGCAAACCACCTGCTCTCTGACCTGGTACTGAATCTGGGACCCTGAATAACCACTATAGTGCCCCTGGGGCGGTAGTCTATCTTAAGCTCTTTTGCACTTTCAATTACAATTTTCCTTAAAGTAGGACAATAAGGTTCAGCCATTGATATATGGATAGTTTTTGGGCCATCGTAAAAAGTATCAATTCTTCCTTTGGTCCTGTCTACAAATTGATCACACATTACAAACTGTCCCGGCTTTATATGTGGCTGTAGACTTCCAGAGGCGCAAGGGCCGAAAATATATTTAACCCCTAATTTTTTCATTGCATAAATATTTGCCCTGTAATTAATTTTATGCGGAGGTAAATTATGATTTCTCCCATGCCGGGGTATAAATGCAACCTTTTTCCCTGCAACCTCGCCAATTACTATTTTATCTGAAGGAGCACCATAGGGAGTATCAATTTCATATTCTTCTGTTTCTTGTAGAAACGAGTAAAACCCGGAACCTCCAAATACACCAACACTGGCTTTTTGATTATCAGTCATATTTTTCCTTTCCTATTATCTTAAATATATTTCATTATTATATAAATATAAAACCGGATTAAAAACCTCTGCCACTTACCAGTTCGATCAGAGAAACTTTAGGGCGGGCGCCAAAATGACTGATGACTTCAGCCGCAATTATACTTCCTATTTTCCCACAGGACTTAAGATCTAAACCTTTAATCAACCCATGAAGAAATCCAGACGCATAAAGATCTCCGGCACCGGTTGTATCAACCACATTGATATTTCTTTCCGGCGATATCATATGTGTTTTATCTTTAAATATAATAATCGAACCTTTTTCTGATCTTGTAAGTGCGCAAATATTTTTTGTTTCCCTGCATCCGGAAATCGCTGCCTCCAGTGTGCTGGTTTTAAACAATGATTTAATTTCTTCCTCATTGGCAAAAAGAATATCTATATGATTTTTAACTAAATCTAAAAACTCAACCCGGTGACGCTTGACACAAAAAGAATCTGATAGGCTCAGAGCAACTCTTCCGTCTGTTCCCCGGGCAATTCTTACTGCCTTTTTAAATGCTTTTTTAGCTTCATCTCTATCCCAGAGATAACCCTCCAGATAGATAATTTTTGACTGCGAAATAATAGTTTCGTCAATATCTTCAGGGCCCATAGATCCTGAAATACCCAGGCAGGTACTCATGGTTCTTTGCGCATCCGGCGTAGTCAGCACCACACAACATGCTGTTGGCTGCCCGCTGCTGGCTTTTTTGGTGCAGTAATTCACTCCAAGCTCCTTGAGCCCTTTCTCAAAGGACCCTCCCAGAGGATCATCTCTAACTTTACCCATAAAAGCTGCCGAATTACCCAGAGATGCCAGGCCGGCAATTGTATTTGCAGCTGAACCTCCCGAAACTTCCTTCACTGCATTAATACATGTATGAAGCCTTTTAACCTCAAGTTCATCAACAAGTCTCATCATCCCTTTCCTAAGATTATGCTCCTGGAGAAAATCATCTTCTACTTTAGCCAGAACATCAACAATAGCATTACCAATACCTACAGCATTATATTTCTTTACCGGCATTATTTCCTTCTATATATTATAACAACGAATAACATACCTAAAATCAGCCTTCTGCCGCTCCGATATCATTTAATAGAATTATTAATTATATGTCAATTATTATTACTTCAGAAAAATCATAACTTTATAAAAATTTCTTTTTTAACTATAATCTTTGTAATTGCATAATTATAATACATTTAACGTAAAACCGATTAAAATAAGCGGAAAGGATAAGGATGTTTGAAACTCTTAATATTAAAACTTCAAGCAGGATAGAAATGGTTGATATTACGGACAAGATCGCAAGTCTCATCTCCAAACAAAATATCAGCAGTGGCATATGTTATTTATTTGTTCCCCATACTGCAGCCGGAATTACCATAAATGAAAATGCTGACTTTACAGTCCAGTTAGACATTAACTCTAAATTAAGCAAATTAATACCCCCTGGCAACCATTATTCCCACCTTGAAGGAAATTCCGATTCTCATATAAAATCCACAGTAGTAGGCTCATCTTTAAATATAATAATTGACAAGAACAGACCTGTACTCGGGACCTGGCAGGGCATATATTTCTGTGAATTTGATGGCCCCAGAAACAGGGATCTTTACATTAAACTAATTGAAGGTTAGAACATAAATAATAATAAATAAACGAACAGGATTATAAATACATAGATAGATCTCTATAGATAAAAATATATTATGACTTTATTTGAACAGTTTAAAACCAACCATGCCGGTGGTATTTCCAGTGCGCCACTTGCTGACAGAATGAGACCCCGAACTCTGGATGAATTTGTAGGACAGGAGCATCTGGTAGGAAAAGGTAAAATCTTAAGAGAAATTATTGAAAACGACAGGCCTTATTCGATAATTTTCTGGGGTCCTCCCGGTTCCGGAAAAACCACCCTGGCTAAAATTATTGCCGAGAAAACCAAAAGCAGGTTTATATCCTTTTCTGCAGTAACTTCAGGAATAAAGCAAATAAAAGAAATAATGGAAGTAGCCAGATATAATAAGAGAGAACATAATATAAAAACCATATTATTTGTAGATGAAATTCACCGTTTTAACAAAGCCCAGCAGGATGCATTTCTTCCTTTTGTTGAAACCGGCACTATTATCTTAATGGGTGCCACCACCGAAAATCCATCTTTTGAAGTAATTTCTGCACTTCTCTCAAGGACCAAAACTTTTGTGCTTTATAAGCTCTCCCCGGAAGATATAAAAATCCTGATCAGGAGGGCTTTAAGCGACAGTGAGAGAGGACTGGGAAAATATAATATAAAGATTAGCAAGGATACTATTGATTTTATTGCAGGATTTTCAGACGGGGATGCAAGAATTGCCTATAACATTCTGGAGCTTGCAGTAAGCGCTTACTCCGGAGAAGACAGGCAAAAAGTCATAGAAATTGATACTGCCTTAATTGAGAATATAATACAGAAAAAGGCACTTCTCTATGATAAAAACGGTGAGGAACATTTTAACCTGATTTCAGCTCTCCATAAGAGCATGAGGGGAAGTGATCCCGATGCAGCAGTATACTGGACAGTGAGAATGCTTGAAAGTGGTGAAGACCCCTTATATATTATAAGAAGAATGGTCAGATTTGCTTCTGAAGATATAGGACTTGCAGATCCCGATGCATTACAGGTTGCAATTTCAGCCAAACAAAGTTTCGAATTTATCGGTCCTCCGGAAGGATACCTGGCTATAATTGAAGCAGTAATTTACCTGGCCCTGGCTCCAAAAAGCAATTCTTTGTATACAACCTATAAAAAAGTAAAATCAGATGTAGAAGAATTTGGATCACTTCCGGTTCCATATCATATAAGAAATGCTCCTACCAGACTTATGAAGGATATAGGGTACGGTAAAGGATATAAATATGCTCATGATTATAATGACGCAGTTGTGGATCAGACTCACCTTCCGGATAAACTGCTGGCAAGAAAATATTACAGTCCTGCTGATAGAGGATTTGAAAAAGAATTAATAAACAGGTTAAAAACAATAAATATATTAAAGAAAAAATAAAAATAATACCTGGCAATATTTTTTATGCTTCTTTTTTTATTTACCTTCTAAGCACAGCTTATTAATTCCTCTTATATTATTTTGTCAGACCAAAACCGCTGTGCAGTGCTTTTACAGCTTCTTTTATCCTGCTCTTCTTG
>SOKC01000120.1 GCA_004376325.1 Actinomycetota bacterium
CCCCTTTCGTAAGATAGGGGTAGTTCACTGAATTTTCTTTATGGTATAATTAACTTATTATTAGTAGATAACTTTTAATTTTACTGGTCAGCCATAATTTATATTGTCAATAAACTATAGGAGACGGATGATTCTGCAAAATTTTTACTTAAATACTATAGTTATTCTACTGGTATCATATCTCATTGGCTCCTTCCCATCCGCATATATTGCCGGAAAAATAAAAGGTATTGATATAAGTAAAGAGGGAAGCAGAAATGTTGGTGGGATGAACATAATCACAAATGTAGGTAAATTCGCAGGAGTGACAGTAATAATTACTGATATTGGGAAAGGGGCATTGGTGGCTTATCTTGCCAGTAGATTTTCAGAAAATATTTTTATCCCCCTTCTTGCTGTTGTATTTGCAGTGACAGGACATAATTGGATGGTATACATTGGTTTTAAAGGTGGAAAAGGGGTCTCTACATTTTTAGGTGGATTACTTTACCTGTCACCAATATCATTCCTTTTTCTTTACCTTCTGTTTATACCTGTTTCTTTGTTCATTATCAAGGATACATACCTTGCAACTACTGTTGGATTCTTTTTCTTCTCTTTTTTTCTCTGGATTTACGAAGGAAGTTTCTGGTGGGTAATTTTTGGGCTCCTTGTAACCATGGTGTACAGTATAAAATGCTACAGCTTTCTAAAATCATACTATACTGAAAAAAGAAAAGCTGTACACCCGGTAGTTAAAAAAATATTTAAACCATTTTTCAAGGGAATGTAAAAAATGAAATGCCCCTACTGCTCAAACCCTGATACAAGGGTTATAGATTCCAGATTAACTGATTCTAATGATAGTGTCAGAAGAAGAAGAATGTGCCAAAAATGCGGTAAAAGATTTACAACCTATGAAAGGCTGGAAAATCAGCCCATCGCAGTAATAAAGAAAGATAATACCAGACAGCCTTTTGACAGAAATAAGATACTCAGCGGATTAATCAGGGCATGTATAAAAAGAAACATAAGCACAGAAGTATTAAATAAAATTGTAGATGATATAGAAAATGAAATTTCCAATATGCCTTCCAATGAAATCCAATCTAAAGAAATAGGAAACCTGGTTCTTAAAAGATTAAAGAACCTGGATAAAGTTGCATATATTAGATTTGCCTCTGTTTACAAGCAATTTGATAGCATCAAGCAATTTACCAGGGAATTATCGGAATTGCAAAAATTAAAATAAAATCCGGATGTATTATAATTTATATCTTAATACAGCACCAATACTTCCAGCTCTTATTAGTTTTTCATTCCCTTCTATATCCACTATTTCACATCCCTGGTTTAAAGCATCCTCAACAATCTCATCAACTATATCATTATAAAATACCAGCTTTCCTCCACAATATGGACACTTATCTTTATATTCTACAGTTAAGTAGCGGCATGAGTTACAAATATAACCTTCGTGTGTAAATTGTCTGTCATATATTAAAATTCTTATCTTCTCAATTAATAGCGATTTTATGGTACCATCAATTCCAAGCACACCCATTCCATTCGGGTTATATTCATCAATCAGCCTGTCAATCAGGGCATTTTTAGTTTTAGCCTCAAATTCATCAATAACTTTTTGAGCTTTATTGCTAATTAAAGAAATATTTGAATCCGGCTCAGCATCAATATTGCCAATATGTCTTGACCGCAGGTAACTATGCAGATAATTTAAAAAATTAGGAATTATTTCTTTCCTTCCTGCTAGAATCAGGTAATCAAATTTTTTTTCCTTGAAAAGTTCCATTGTCCTGTCATTTACCACTTTGAAGAAATGATGTAACTTCTCTTCCAGTCTGCCATACAGTTTTCTTTCTCTCAAAACAGCCTGACTTTTAAAATTAACCTTTGAAGGAACATCACTTATAAAAGCTGCGAGATACTCATTAATTTCACCAAGATATATAGAATAAATTTGCGCTTTTTCTCTGTCAATAAGCAGTACGCCGTATTTTTTAGAGTTATTAAGAAGAGACCTTATACTCTGGGTATACGGCTTGGGATCGATAATTATTTTGGATCTCATTATTATGGGTATTCTAAATTCTTCCCACAGACCGTCTCCTGAAGAAAAAATTGCAAGTGTCCTTGTTGAATCAGCTCTGAACTTATCATATGCAAAAGCTTTCACTTTTTCAAAGACTTCAAATACCTCCTTTTTCTGGCTTTTATCAATATTAGTATCAGCCTCCAGTTTTTCTTTGCTGCCGACAATCATTGAATTCAATTTAGTCTGGTAGTCTCTTTTTGTAATTCTGGACCTGTCTACTAAAAGATAAACACTTACAACCAGCTTTCCTGTAGGAATGAAATTTAATATTTCTTCCAGGCCTGAGACTTTATTGCTTGAATTTGCCATAAATAATACCACTCCTCTCACTACTCTGTATTAATGTGATAAATACAGTGTTTATTATTCCAATGGACATTGCTACTATAAAAACTTTAATTTATAACTAAAATTTATTATTATTATCATTATACAATACCTATTCAAGAAAGAGAGTATTAATGTTTGGATATATTGGATATAAAATCCTCGAATTTATTGCCATTTCAACTCCTTACCCTGTTACATACTTCATTGCAACATTTGGCGCCAGGCTATGGATGCTAACTGGTGTAGACGTTAAGATCATTAGAAATAATGTTTCAAAAGTACTCAACCTTAATATAAATGATAAGGAAATTCATAGAATAGCAAATAGGATTTTTATAAACTGGGCAAAAAATATTGTTGACTTTTTAAAACACCCTATTATCTCAAAAGAGAAATTAAAACAAAGGGTGGAAATAGAGGGTCTTGAGCATCTGGATAATGCATTAAAAAGGGGAAGAGGTGCAGTTATTATTACAGCGCATATCGGGAACTTTGAATGGGGTGCCTGTAGAATAGCAGTAGAGGGATATAAGATATGGGGTTTAAGCCTGGTTAGAAAAAATAAGCTTGTGGGGAAATTTTTTGAGTCAAATAGACTTTCAAAAGGATTTAAAACTCTTTATACAAACAGGATGCTAAATGTTTTTAGAACACTTAAGAACAATGAAATAGTGGCTATACCATCAGACTGGGATCCTACCGGGCAAGCCACCAGACCGTTTAAATTCTTTGGTAAAACAGCCTATCTACCCACAGGTGCACTCATGATAGCATTAAAATCGGGGGCGCCATTAATACCAAGCTTTATCTGGAAAAAGGACAAATATAACCATTTCCAGATAGTCGAAAAACCCATTGATCTCATAAGAGAGGGGGATAAAGAAACATTGATTAACAAAAATATGGAAAAAGTGCTGGAGGTTATGGAAAAGTACATCAGAGATAATATTTCCGAATGGGAAATGTTTCATGATATCTGGAGTGAAAAATAGTTTCATTTCATTTATAATTTACTCACTTTTATATATATGCTTTAATAT
>SOKC01000136.1 GCA_004376325.1 Actinomycetota bacterium
CCATAAAATAGGCAGCACCCGCAATTCCAGAACTACTGTGGTTTTTCGTTCCTTTTCTCTCTCGACGATACTGCTTAGATGAATTATCGTCATTAGTCATTTTATTCTCCTTTCTCCTCTTACTGTAATTTAATATTTTCATATCTGGGATTATTTAAATAATTTTTTTAATGGTAGTATTATACAATTGTTTTTATAAAAAGTAGAATATGAAATTTTTAAAAACTTAACAATGAAAATCTATTTATTAACTATATTAACTATAATGTCAAATACCACTGGGTTTATTAGCAGTTTTTTTATGTTACCAAAAAACCAATAATAAACAAAAGTATAGAATTGCTTGTTCCTCAATATTTATATTGAGTTCTGTTTAATTTCTGATATACTACAATTGTAGTAATTTGTATTAATGGAGTTATTTTGATTGTTTTTGATGCATCAACATTAATTCTTTTAGCTAAAATAGATCTTCTTCAATCAGTTCTCTGTCAATATGGTGGAGTGATACCGGAACTTGTAAAAGAAGAAATAATTTATAAGAACGCTATTGATACTAAACTTATTGTTCAACAAATTAAAGAAGGAAATCTTATTGTAGATAGAAATCCAGCTAAGGATAAAATGAAACTTATTCTTAAAAATTTTCCACTTGGCGGTGGTGAAGCTGCCGCTTTTATTATTGCAAAGGAGAAGGATGGCTTTCTTGCAACAGATGATGGATTGGCTATAAAAGTTTGCAAGATATTTAATGTAAAATTTGTTACAACGATTCACTTTTTAATTGAAGCAAGTCTTGACAAATCTCTAGCTATGGCAAAACTGAAGCTGCTAAAAAAATATGGCCGATATTCTATAGAGATTATTAAAGATGCAGAAGAAAGAATAAGGGAGGGTAAATAAAATGGGTGTAATGAGCCTGCGTTTAAACAAGGAAGAAATAGAGCGGATATCTAAATTGTCAGCCCAAAAAAAAGAGGCGAAGTCAGAAGTTATCAGGGAGTTGATACGGGAAGGATGGATATTCTACTGGCTTAAATTATATCATGCAGGAAAAGTATCTATGGGAAAAATGGCAGAAGAGCTTGGTCTTTCTATGAGTGAGGTATTGGATTTGCTTGCTGAGTTTGGGATAGAATCTCCAATTCGTTATGATGACTATCTTCTAGGTTTTGAAAATCTCAGGAAAATTTAACTTAAATTCCAAAGATATTCATAAATCTGTAATTTCTATTAATTCTTTCAAAACCTGGTTTTAAATTTCATAACTCAGGGGAGCCAAATTTTTTAAATTATTTATTTCCGAGCCATGCTATTATAAGCAATTCCTGTATGTTAGACCTGGTATTCTTAAAGGGATATTTTAGTCTATATTTTAAAAATTGCTTCTTTAGAAGAATAATTTTTTAAAAAATTCCATAAAGGTAAAAAAATGCCTGAAAAAAGAGAATTTTTTGATTATAAAGTTGAAGATAAGTACCAGCAGAGAGAAATTGCCAGAAAAGAAAATTATGTTCTGTATAGTCTAACCTTTTCTTCACCTATGCAGATCCCTTTTACAGAAAACAATACTATTTATGGTAGATATTATAAACCAATCAAGAGCGATAGAGCAGCTATACTAATTCTTCACGGACTGGAAGGAGAACTTTCTGCAAGATATTTCTCAAGTTCTCTTGTAAAGAAAGGATTTTCTTGCCCCTATATTCTTGCCACTACCTTCGGCAATCTTCTGGCCCCTTAACCTGGCGTCATGATTCATCCCTTTTTAGGAATTACAATGCGAGATACAATCTTTTTATTCTGGCAGTTGTATTTACCAGATTTATAGCAATTACAATCCCGTCTGTAATCAGGTAAAAATTCTGCAGTTAAAATAAAAAAAAACCAGTTTATTTTTATGATAAATGTGTTATAATTGTCTAAAAATATTATAAGAAATTTATAAAAGTTTATTTTAATCTTAAGAGATATGAATAGAAATGATAAATTTTATAATATAGAAGAAGCTACCGAAATGCTGGGAATCAGCGAGCAGGAAGTAATAAATATGATTACATTAAAAAAGATTGATGAAGAGAATTTAAAAGAAGTCATAAAAGAAGCAGGGAATAATATGTATAAGAATAAGCTGCTTAAAAGAAATAGTATTTATAATTCTATTATTTCCTCTTTGGAAAGAATATTGTGGGAGAAAAATCAGGAAACAAAAGGACATACAGAACGCCTTAAAAGATTAGCATTACAGCTTGGAAGTGCTATTAATCTGCCACAAAATAAGTTGGATGAACTGGTACTTCTTCCTACCCTCCACGACATAGGTAAGATTGCAATACCTGATAAAATTTTAATGAAAAAAGGTAAATTGACTGTAAAGGAGTGGAAGATTATAAAAAGGCATCCTGAGATAGGGTATAAAATTGCTGAATCAACTCCACAAATTGCGCCGATAGCTGAAGATATCCTGTCACATCATGAATGGTGGAATGGAGCCGGCTATCCACAGGGATTAGGGGGAGGGTATATTACTGTTAACGCCTGTATTACATCTATTGTAGATGCTTATGATGTTATGACATTTGGCAGGCCTTACAGGGAAGCAATTTCTGAAGAAGAGGCAATAGAAGAACTTAGGAGATGTTCAGGAACTCAATTCAATCCAATGTTAGTGCGGAAGTTTGTTATATTACTGAAAAAGTTGAATTGATATTTAAGAAGTTCAAATGATTTTAAGCCATAAAAAACCAGCTAATATCTAATAATTCTTTCCGATTTATAAAAATTTCCGGATTTTCATTAATCTTATATAGTGTTTGACAGTATTGATATAAGAAATGTTATAATAAATATCTGGTCCGGGTGGATCATAAAAATTAATATACAATGTAGAGGTATATAGGGATTGAGAACATAATTTTTATAGGTAAGTTTTTGCATATTAGTACGCTTTATACTTTACATATCTTAAACTGTTTAATATTCTACGCGTAATACAGATAATACGTAGTATTAATGAATTTAGGCAAAAATTCGATTAAAAATAAAAAAGAGATGAAACGTAGAGAGATGAAACGTATATTAATAGTAATAGTTTATATTATGATTTCAGTCTTTTTAATTGGGACATTTATAAGTATAAGCTGTGCCGGGAAGGCAGATAAAGATGTTAATGAAGAAAAAATTAGGGTTGTGGTAAGCATACTGCCACAGGCTGAATTTGTAGAAAGAGTTGGTGGAGACAGAGTAAAAGTTACGGTTATGGTTCCTCCAGGAGCCAGTCCCCACACATATGAACCTACTCCAGGTCAACTGGAGGAGATTAGTAAAGCTGAAATTTATGCCAAAGTTGGTTCCGGAATTGAGTTTGAACTGGCATGGATGAATAAAATAGTTAAGATGAATGAGGAAATGCTTGTGGTGGATTGCGCCAGAGGAGTAAAGTTTATTGCAGCAAGCTATAAATATGGGGAAGCTGTGGTATATTATGAGTATAATGAAAGTGATAAAGCCCAAAGTGATCTTAAGGGAATTGATCCTCACATATGGCTTTCACCGGCAAATGCAAAAGTAATGGTTGAAAATATTTATGAAGGTTTGATTGAGATAGATCCACAAAACAAAGAGTATTATAAAAAAAATCTGGAAAGCTACCTGTCAGAACTGGATAAAGTGGATGATGAAATTATCCAGACATTTTCAGGAAAAAAAAATAAAAAGATAATAGTCTTTCATCCTACCTGGGCTTATTTTGCAAAAGATTACGGTATTGAACAGATACCTATAGAAGAAGGGGGCAAAGAGCCAACAGCTGAAGGTATAAGAAATTCGATAAACCAGGCTAAAGAATATAATCTTAAGGTAATTTTTGCTTCTCCGGAATTCAGTACCCAAAGTGCTAAAGCCATAGCCAACGAGATTGACGGAGAAGTGGTTCTTGTAAGTCCGCTTGAGAAAAATTATGTGGAAAATATAAGAAAAGTTGCAAGAGCCTTTGCCGGGGCCATGGAATGAAATTTAATTATTTCAGGAGCTAATTGAAATGAAAAATAGCATTATTGTAGATTTAAAAAATATATTTTTCTATTATGGAGAGACGCCAGTCCTGGAAGATATAAGCTTTTCAATTAAACAAAATGATTTTCTTGCCATAATAGGTCCTAATGGAGGGGGAAAAACTACATTACTTAAAATTATACTTGGATTATCGAAGCCGGATAGGGGAACAGTAAAAGTTTTTGGCAAAAATCCTGAAGAAGGCAGAAAATTGGCTGGCTACTTACCGCAAAATATCAGTTTTGATTTAACTTTTCCTATTAATGTATTTGATGTGGTTATTATGGGAAGATATAAAGGACTAATAAAAAAATATTCAGAAAAAGATAAGAAATCAGCACTGGATGCTCTGGAAACTGTAGGGATGCTTGAATATAGAAACAGGCATATAAGTATGCTATCAGCCGGTCAATTGCAGAGAATTCTTATAGCGAGAGCTATTGCAAGAGAGCCGGAATTGCTTTTACTTGATGAACCAATGGCAAGTGTGGACCCGGAAATGCAGAAATCAATTTATGAATTATTTCTGGAGCTTAATAAGAAGATGGCTGTTGTAGTTGTAACCCATGACATTGGCGCAATTTCTATCTATATTGATAACGTTCTCTGCCTTAACCGGAAACTGTTCTATCATGGACCAAAAGAAGGTAGTTTGGGTAAACTTGAGGAAGCTTACAGCTGTCCGGTGGAGATATTAGCTCATGGAATACCACATAGAGTACTGGGGAGGCATAAGAAATAATGGAAATTTTTCAGTACGAGTTTATGAGAAATGCAGTTATAGCCGCAGTTCTGGTTAATATAGCTTGTGGTATTGTCGGCACTTATGTAGTAATAAAAAAGATAGTATTTATAAGTGGAGGTATTTCGCATGCAGCTTTTGGAGGTATCGGGTTGGGTTACTTTCTAGGGATACCCCCGATTGTTGCCGCAATTCCTTTCAGCCTGATTTCTGCAATCACAATTGGTCTTATCAGCAAGAGAAGTAAATTAAGTGAAGATGCAGCTATAGGTATAATCTGGGCAGTGGGTATGGCCTCAGGTATAATATTTATTAATTTAACTCCCGGCTATGCGCCAGATCTTTTCAGCTACCTGTTTGGAAACATCCTGACTATTCCTGTATCTGATCTATATATTATGTTTGCAATGGATTTAATAATCATTTTGATTGTTGCTTTATTTTTCAAGGAATTTTATGCAATATCCTTTGATGAAGAATTTTCAACAGTAACAGGCATTCCTAACAGGATTTTATATTTAGTGATTCTTTGCATGGTGGCTTTAAGTGTTGTTGTTCTTATAAGAATTGTGGGTATCATCCTGGTTATCGCATTACTTACCATACCATCATCAATATGCAGACAGTTTACCTATAATATGAAAAAACTAATAATCAGCTCAATTGTTACTGGAATAATTTTAACCATAACCGGTCTCTGGATTTCTTATTTATTGGATCTTGCATCGGGGGCAACTATAATTTTACTTCTGGCTCTAGTATTTTTGCTTTCCTTTTTTATAAAAAAAGCGGTTACAGCAGTAAGGAGATTAAAAACTAGATAAATTTATTTTTGGAATTTATATAATTGTAATCAAGTTTCTTTTACTGTCATTTCCGGGTATATTTATCAGTCTTTAAACCTCTATTGATTATGAGATTTTTACTGCCTATAATAAAAATGTAGCAATATAAAAGATAAGTAACTGCAGTTGCTTTTAAAATGTAATAAGTGTTTGCGCAGGCTAAATCTTATATTTTAAGGAACGGGTGATATATCTATGAGTTCAGGCTTGCTTGCCTATATTGATGAAAATATCAAATCTAAAGATAAATATTTCTACCACCGCGGAAAATACCGGACAGTATTCTGGAGCTTTGCAAAAGTATATGATTATGCAAAGAGATTTGCGTCACTGCTTCACCAGCTCAAGGTAAAAAAAGGTGATAAGGTCATAATAAAAGGGCAGAACCGGCCGGAGTGGGTAGTTGCCTATCTGGGGTGCCTCCTGCAGGGAGCAGTTGTGGTTCCGCTTGATATAAATTCCAGTACTGATTTTGAGAAAAAAGTGCAGGAGAAGATAAAGGCTAAAGTAAAAGTTCACCCCAGCAGTGAAAAGAAATTTCCCGGTCTGATATCAATAATTATAGAAGATATTGAAGAGCGTTTATCATCCATACCACCTTTAGAAAGTCCGGATATGTCTGTCTCTTCAGATGATTTAGCCCAGATTGTTTTTACCTCAGGTACTACGGCTGTCCCCAAAGGGGTAATGATTACATACCGTAATATTGAATCCAATTTAAAATCTGTCAAGCTGGTTATGGAAAGATGGAGAAAATTCTTCCGTCTTATGTGGAACTTGAAAATTTTATCAGTTGTTCCTTTAAGCCATATGTACGGTCAGCTTATTGGAATTTATATCCCGATGATGATTTGTGGTTCTGTAGTTTTTATGAGCAGTATCAGCCCCAGGGATATTGTAAAAGCGGTAAAAGAAGAGAGAATCTGGATTCTGGGGACACTTCCGAAGGTACTGGAACTGCTAAGGGACTATATAGTTAAGAACCTCGATCTGGGCAACAGGAAATTCGAGAGGAAATATAATATATTTAAGAAAATTAAATGGCCGCTGCGGTTTCTGGCTTTTCTGAATATCCATTTAAAGATTGGCTGGAGGCTTGTGGCTATGATTGTGGGCGGTGCGGCTTTTGACAGGAATATAGATGAGTTCTGGAGATGTATTGCCTATACTATTTTTCAGGGTTATGGATTAACTGAGACAGCCCCGCTGATAACCCTGGCTGATCCTGCCCAGACCGGAGCAGGCTCAATAGGAAAAGTCCTGGATGGGCAGAAGATACGCCTTGTGGACAGTGAAATATATGTAAGAGGAAACAATGTATCCCCCGGGTATTATGAGAATCCCCAACTGACAGAGGAGGCTTTTTCAAAAGGCTGGTTTAAGACCGGGGATCTGGCCGAGATAGGTGAGGATGGCAATCTGTATTTTAAGGGAAGAAAAGATACTGTTGTGGTAAGGGCTGATGGGATAAATATTTATCCGGAAGACATTGAATCTGTTTTGAAGGCAAATAGTCTGGTAAAAGACTGTGTGGTACTGGGACTGGGATACGGGAGCAATTTAGAAATTCATGCAGTATTGATGCTGGAGGATAAATACAGCGGCAACCCTGAGAATATAATAAAAGAAGCCAATAGAAAATTAAATGTATATCAGCATATAAACAGCTGCAGTATATGGGATGGAGATGATTTTCCCAGGACTTCCACTGAAAAAATAAAAAGAAATGAGGTGGCGGAAGCTGTATCTTCCGGGCGAACAAAGAAGAAGGCCCGGGGGCCGAAACCTTACAGGAAATCACAGGAAGTACTGGAAGTTATAAAAAACTTCCACAAAATTAAATCAAAGAGTATAAGAAAAGAAGCCAGACTTGAAAAAGACCTGGGTCTGGACTCCCTTGATCTGGTGCAGCTTGCTGGCGCTATTGAAGAAAAATATGATATAGAAGTGGATGATTCGCAGATTTTTGCAGGTACAACTGTTGGCGATCTTGAAACTCTGATTAAATCTTCCAGGAAAGCCTCGCAGAAAATACCGTTTTATAGTTTGCCGTTCCGGGCCCCTGTCCGTTTTATAAGAGTAATTTTTCAGTACATCCTGTATCCGTTTATGTCAGTGATTTATAGACTAAAAGTTGAAGGAAGGGAAAATTTAAAGAATTTAAAAGGGCCTGTTGTTTTTGCCGCAAATCACACAAGTCACCTGGATACTTTTGTAGTGCTGTACTCTCTGCCGCTAAAATTACGGAAGCGGGTGGCAACCCTTATGTCCATAGAGCATCATTTTAACCATTTTTTCTACCAATCCGGTCCATGGTGGAGGCGGGCAGTAGAGGCAATGGGATTCTATCTTCTGGTAAATCTTTTCATCAATGTTTTTCCTCTTTCCAGGACTCATGGATTCAAACAGATTATGGAAAATATCGGCAGGATGTTGAGCAGGGGATGGTCAATGTTGATCTATCCTGAGGGCGGGGTAACTACCGATGGAGGTATTAAAGAATTTGAGCCTGGAGTAGGAGTAATTGCATCCGATATGGAAGCTTCTGTAGTTCCGGTTAGAATTAAGGGGCTTTTTAATATCCTGAGAAATGGAATACTACCGTGGAAACATATGCCTAGATGGCCACTGGTGACGGTTAGCTTTGGTAAGCTGGAAAGATTTAAAGATAAGGACTATAGGAAAATTGCCGGAATAATTGAAAAAGCGGTAAGGTCTCTGTAATTTTTATAGTCTAAATATATTTAATGTTTTTAACCTTGAAAGAATGATTGTATAATAATAGGAAATTTTTACTTAATATAAACATAATTTAATTTCATAAGGAGCAAGTTATGTTAAGGAAAATACTTTCCAAAACAAAGTACTTTTTAATCGTGGTTTTAGTTGGAGTTTTGGTTTTAACTCTTTTTCCTACCATTCTTGACGGAGGATCGGCAGAGCAGGTGCAAAGCTTTGTAACCCGTTTTTATGTTCAATGTCTGGGAAGGCAGCCTGATAGTGAAGGATTGAATGAATGGGTAGGGCGCCTTTTAAATGGAACCAAAACAGGGGCAGATGTTGCAGAAGGTTTTGTTTTTAGTGAAGAGTTTACAGGCAAAAATCACTCAAATGAGACTTTTGTTGCCATACTTTACAGAGCGTTTTTTAACAGGGAGCCTGATGCAAGCGGCTATAAAGCCTGGCTGGAGAGACTGGCAGGCGGAATGAGCAGAAAATCAGTTTTAGATGGATTTTTAAAGTCGGAGGAATTTGCCGGGCTCTGCAACAGCTATGGTATTGTATCTTATGCTGGTGCTCCAACTTATACCGCATCAACATATTCAGGTTACAGTTCAAGCGGAGCGACTGGTTTTCAGGCAGGGAGGAAAGTTAATTTTATTATCTGGGGGGATGACAGTGCTTCCGACAGACCAGGAGGAAGAGTTAGCGGGAGAACTGATATTAATATATTTGTTCATCTGAATCTTGATACCCATAAAATGTATCTGGTGACCATACCCCGTGATACCTGGTTTGGAGGACGTAAAATAAATGGATACCATGCCTCAGGTGGAAATGACGGTGCAGTAAGAGCTTTCGAGCAATTTACTGGAGCAGAGATTGACTTCTATATTGTAACTGATTTTGATGGATTTAAACCTCTTATTGATTATTTTAGCGGTGTTGATACTACAGTTGAAGAAAATATAGCAGACTCATTTTCCGGGTGTTACTTGACTCCGGGAGTGCATCATATAAATGGAACTCAGGCGCTTGCTCTTACCAGAGCAAGATATGGCAGGTCACTTTATGGTGGAGGCGCATATGCCAGAGAGAGACAATCAGCAATGCTTCTGGCAGATTTGCTCCTGCAAAAAAGATCAATGGTAAGTTCTAGAAATCTAAGCAATTTCTTAAATACAATAGGGCAATATGTCTGGACTAATATATCGCTAAGCCAGGCAGCGCAGATATTACCGGTAGTACTTTCTATGAGCAGGGAGGATATTACTATTACTACCTTTAATTCATGGCCCCAGTGGTTTGGGAAATCAAGTGCCGTTGGCTATAACGAAGCAGAAAAGAATCAATTTTTCAGGAATATTCTAAATCAATAATATAAATATATTTTGGTTTTAATCATATTAACTATTGGAAGCATAATAGTATAAGGGAATATGAAGTCCAAAAGGGAATTGCTGCTAAATGGCAATATAACCAGCCTATTATTTAAATTTTCAGCACCTGCCATAATTGGAATGGTAACAGGTGCATTATATAACATTGTAGATACTATTTTTGTGGGCAAGGGTGTAGGCTATCTCGCAATTGCTGCGCTTTCCATAGTTTTACCCATACAGCTTATCATAATAGGAATCGGGACTATGACAGGTGTTGGAAGTGCATCCATAGTTTCAAGAGCACTTGGAAGAAATAGAAAAGACATAGCGCAAAATGTCTTTGGAAATGCGGTTGTGCTTAATTTTCTGATAAGTGCCTTCTGTACCATTCTTATCTATATCTTTATGGATAAGTGCCTTGTATTTTTTGGCGCATCGGCTCAGGTGCTGCCTTACGCCAGAGATTATACCTCTATAATACTGGCTGGTTTTATTTTCTTTTCTTTTTCCATAAACAGTAATAATTATATAAGGGCTGAGGGAAATCCCAGGGCAGCTATGTATGTAATGGCAATCGGGGCTATAATAAATATCATTCTCGATCCCATATTTATCTTTGTGTTTGGTATGGGAATAAAAGGTGCAGCGGTTGCTACAGTTATCAGCCAGGTGATTAGCTCAATGTATGTCATCTTTTATATTCTTTTTGGCGGGAGCATTTTCAGGTTAAATGTATCTATATTTAAAGTAAAATTTTCCGCCATGAAAGAAATCCTTTCTCTTGGTTTTCCATCTTTTATAAAGTCCGCTATGGCTAGCATAATAACTCTTATTTTCAACAAGCTGCTGCTCTTTTATGGAAGTGATATGTATATTGCCATAATGGGGATCGGCCTGAGGATGATAAGCATGATTCAGATGCCACTAATCGGAATTACCCAGGGGTTCTCAACCATTGTTGGTTTTAATTATGGTGCAAAGCTTTATCCCAGAGTTAAAAAAGTCCTGCGTATAGCTGTTATGTGGACTATTATTATTGCCGGTGTTGGATTTCTTGCTATGATGATTTTTCCCAGATTTGTAATCAGTCTTTTTAGCAGTGACGCTAATCTTATAAATGAAGGGATTTATATTTTAAGGATTGTGGTAGTATTTCTTCCGATTATCGGGGTGCAGATGTTAGGTGGTGGATTTTTTCAGGCTATTGGAAAGGCAGCCCCTGCCCTTATTTTAACCATAACCAGACAGGTATTGTTTTTAATTCCGGCAGCTTTCCTGCTGCCCTTGATTTTTGGACTGAATGGAGTGTGGCTTTCTGTTCCAGTCTCAGATTTTCTCTCAGTAGCTGTTACTGTATTCTGGATATCTAAGGAAATAAAAATTTTTAATAAAGCAATTTTAAATGGATAAAAATTTAATAAAATATTTTTGATAAACAGATTTAAACTTTTTATGAGTTTGGTATCAGAAAAATTTCCTGACAATTTTATACTTGGCACATCAACCTCTGCATTTCAGATAGAAGGTGCAGGTGAAACCGAATGGAAAGGTTTTATTGGTACAGATGGCACCCTTCTGGATCTGGCAATAGATCACTATAGCAGATATAAGGAAGACCTCGATTACATATTATACCTCGGTAATGCATACAGATTCAGCATGGACTGGTCCAAACTCCAGAGAGGACCTTTTAATCCTTTAGATCAGGACGTCATAAAACACTACCTAAAGATATTTAAAACTCTCAAGGAAAACAATAAAAAAGTATTACTTGTATTTAACCATTTTGCAAATCCATTATGGTTTTACCGGTCTGGGTGCTGGACAAATAAAAGTTCTCCAGTTTGGTTTTTTGATTATGCAAAAAAAGCACTTGAAGTCTTTTCAGGATACATTGATATTATAAATACTTTTAATGAACCGAATGCTTATATAAACCTGGCTTATTTTTTCAGAGAGTTCCCGCCTAAGAAATTCAATCCTGTTGCCAGAAGAATGGCGTTATCGAACATGGCTAAAGCGCATAGCCTGCTATATGATTATATAAAAGAGAAATACCCTCATATACTTGTTGGAATCTCTCACGCGCATATAATTGTAGAAGTAATGAATCCAAAAGGTGTAAAACAACAACTAATAAAAAAATTCTTTGACTATATTGAACACGAACCTGTACATGAATATTTTACTAAAAAAGGCGCAAAAATTGATTATGTTGGTTTCAGCTATTACGGGCGCATTCTTATTGATAAATTTCCCCTGCTTGCTTATGAAGATAGAGGAAGAAAAAGAATGGATGAACTGGGTTTTCCTCATGATGATATGTGGCAATTATATCCTGAAGGAATATACAGGCAAATCAAGTTTTTCCATGAAAAATATAAAAAACCGGTGCTTATAACTGAAAATGGGACCTGTACAAATGACGATGAAATCAGGAAAAGCAGCTTGCAGGATCATTTAACTTTTATAAAGAAAGCCTGTGATGAAAAAATTCCAGTAATTGGTTATTTCCACTGGTCAACCTTCGATAATTATGAGCTATACTATGGACCTTCAAGAAGATTTGGGCTTACAGCGGTAGATTTTAAATCTCCAAAGTTAGAGAGGAAAATTAAAGAATCAGGCCATTACTACCATAAGGTTGTAGAATCAAACAGCATCCCTGAGATTTAAACAATATTTAATTAAGGAAGAATATCTTTAACTAGTTTTTTTGCCTATTAAATTATAAGATTTTATATAAAATAGATAATATCGTATTTAT
>SOKC01000106.1 GCA_004376325.1 Actinomycetota bacterium
AATTTACCACTTAAATACACATTTATTTATTGTTATCGATTCCAATAAAATAGCATAACGAACTTTATATGTCAAATAAAATTCAAAAGGTAACGTCAAGTTTTTGTGTAAATTCTTTTATTGGCTTATCCTTCCAACTTTAAATCTCCCCAAATTTCTTCTTCTGTTGTCTTTACTTCTTTCCATAATTGAGCTAATCTTAATTTAGTAAGATCTTGCATGGCGTATCTTCTTTCTTATAGTTTTTTTGTAATAATTATTATTTGAAAGGATACGCCATCACTTCATTTTTTTAAATAACTTTTACACACAAAATTTTAGGCTATCTCAAAAGTTTGTTGATTCTCTTGGTGCTATTATTAGTTAAGACCAAAAAAGAAAAAAATAGTAAAAAGGAAGCTATATAAGAACTGAAAAGAGGTTCTGGAATCCAATTTGGTTCAGAGCTAACAGTTAAATTTATTAGATTAAAAATTACAAAGGAAGTTTATGGAGAGAAAGCAACTAAGTAAAACAAAGAAGGAAGTTATTAAAATTTATAAAAATTCTAAAATGGTGTTTACTGAAAAAGAATTTGAGACCATGGAGTTAACCGATTTTGGACTCGGTGATTTTTATAATATAGGATTGAGCTTAGTAATATATGTTAATACCAAAAGGGTTTGTGCAAAAGAAATGGCTCTACTGCCTAATCAAATATGTCCCCAACACAAACATCCACCTATAGGTAATTCTCTAGGGAAAGAAGAAACTTTCAGGTGCAGATGGGGTGAAGTATATCTATACATTTCTGGTCCGGAAACTAAAAATATTAAAGCAAAAATTCCAAAAAGATATAAAGATAGGTTTACTGTTTTTCATGAAATTATATTAAAGCCAGGTGAGCAGTATACATTAGAAACAAATACGTGGCACTGGTTTCAAGGAGGAGAACAAGGAGCGGTGTTATCTGAATTTTCAACATATAGCTATGATGAAGGAGATATTTTTTATGATAAGAAAATAAAAAGAATAGCAGTGGATAATTAAGATGATTTTAATTTGAAAAGAAGTATATGAGATTATTAGTACATTTTAATATATTTTATTTGATAAAAGAAAAATATTAAGCAAAGAGTATTTTTAGAAAATGAAAAAGCTAGTTTTATTTGGAGCCGGTAAAATCGGACGATCATTTGTTGGACAATTGTTTAGTCGATCTGGTTATGAAGTAGTTTTTGTAGATATTTTAAAGCCAGTAATTGAGGCGCTAAATAAAAGGGGAATTTATAATGTTATTATAAAAGGCGATAAGGAAGAAATAATAAAAGTTACTAATGTACGTGGCGTTTTAGCATCAGATAAAGAAAAAGTAGCAGAAGAAATAAGTACTGCTGATGTTGTTGCAACTTCGGTTGGTAACAATGCTTTGCCTCATATTATTCCTTTAATAGCACAAGGATTAATTAAAAGATATAGTAAAGATAAAAATCTTCCTCTTGATATAATAATAGCAGAGAACATGAGAGATGCAGCGGAATATTTTGAAAAAGAGATAGTTAAAATTGTTGGGAATGATTATTCTTTTAAAAAATTAGTTGGGCTTGTAGAAACTAGTATTGGTAAAATGGTGCCAATAATGTCAAAAAAAGACATGGATGAAGATATATTGCAGATTTTTGCTGAATCATATAATAATCTAATCTTAGATAAAAAAGCTTTTAAAAATCCAATACCCAATGTTAAAGGTCTTTCTCCAAAAGATAACATGAAGGCATGGGTTGACAGAAAGTCATTTATTCATAATCTTGGCCATGCTACGATTTCGTATCTGGGATATTTATATGATAAAAAATTTGTTTATTTATACGAGGCATTGGCTGTAAAAGAATTATACAGTCAAACTAAAGAAACAATGATGCAAGCATCAGAGATATTAATGAAAGAATATCCTGGCGAGTTTACAAAGAAAGATTTGGAAGACCATATTGATGATTTATTAAAACGATTTATGAACAAGGCTTTAGGCGATACAATTTATAGAGTAGGAAGAGACCTGTTAAGAAAATTAGGACCAGAGGATAGATTGGTTGGAACCATAAAAAAGGGGTTAAAGCACAATATGAATGTGGATAAAATTCTTTATGCTTTGGTTTGCGGTTTTTATTTTAGAGCTACCGATAAATCAGGTGCTATGTTTGATAGAGATATTGAATTCGTTTCAAAATATTTTAATAATGGCATAGAGTATATACTGGTAAATGTATGTGGATTTGATAAGGGTAAGCATAAAGACATAATTGCAAGATGCAAAAAATATTCAGAGGAAATTAAAGCATTATATAAAATATAAGGGAAGAAATATGAGCAAACTAGAAAAATCAGTAAAAGAAAATAAATTTTTTTAAAGAGAATTTAAAATGAATAATTTTAAAGGAGAAAAGCTATGCCAATAATAAGAAACGGAGAAAAAGCAAGGGAAATAATTGATAAAGTAAAAAAAACTGGAAATAGTTTACCATGTTTTTGCACAGAAAATATTATGACAACAGAAGCAATTTTTATGGGAGCTAAGAAATTTAAAGAAGCGCAAAATATAAAAGGACAATTACCGCTTATTATTGCTTTTACAGCAAGTTATGAGCAGAGACAGCAGCTAAAAAATTACTCTGGATTAAGTGATTTTAAAGAAGGATTATTAGCAGTAAGAGATGATATCGAAAGAATTGCAAGAGACGAAGGTAAATTTAACGATATAGATGTTATTGTGCATTTAGATCATGCTCAACCAGGCGATGATGATTGGATATTTAAGGAAAATAAAGATTTCATATCTTCCATCATGTATGATTGCAGTTGCTATAGTCTTAATGACAATATTAAAATGGTAAAGGATTTTGTTAAAAAACATAAAAAAGATTTTGTTATAGAAGGTTGTGTTGATGAAATATATAATTATGTCGTAAGTAATGAGAAGCTCGAAGTAAAAGATATTATTACTGAAGTAGATGATGTAGAGAGTTATTTTAAAGAGACTGGAGTTGATTTAGTAGTTGCTAACTTAGGGACAGAACATAGGAGAACAAAAAGTGCTTTAAAGAGGTATTGGAGAGATGCAGCTCAAAAAATTAGAGATAAGATAGGAAGGCAATTAGTAATTCATGGAACATCGAGTTTAAGTTGTACCGAGTCTAAAAATTTGCCACAGGATGGAATTGTTAAGGTTAATATCTGGACAATATTAGAAGTAAATCCGAGCAGAATTATGGCTGGTAAAATAATAAAAAATATAGATAAAATGTTATTAAAAGAAAGTATAGAAAAATTAGTTAATGAAGGATTTTTAAATAAAAAAGTTTTAAATAAAAGTGGGAAACCTTCGTTAGATTTTCTAACAGAAAAATACAGAAGAGATGATATTCTTATTCCAGCCATTGTTAAGCAAGTTAAAAATTATTATGAGAATTTTTATATTAATTACTGATGGAGGACAAAATGGTTAATTTATTCAATCAGTCAATGAATAAAAAAGAAATTCGAAAACTTTACTTATCCAATTTTATACTATTATTTAGATATTTGATTTTATTACAAAAAGTTATTTATTATAAAATAACCTGATTTATGAGCCTTCTAGGTATTGATATTGGAACAACAGGAGTTAAAGCAATTGCATTCAACGAAGAGGGTAAGGTATTAGCAAGTGCCTATCAGGAGTATGAGCTGATTTATCCTAAACCTCACTTTGTAGAATTTGATACAATTCCTATGTGGAATAAAATCTTTGATGTAATAAGAGAGATAAACTCTTATCATATGGTTAAGAAAGACCCGGTAACTGCTCTTTCAGCGTCAACTGTTGGAGAAAGTTTTACTCCAATTGATGAAGATGGGAATATAATCTACAATACAATTTATTCAACTGATTCAAGAAGTGAAGCTGAACTTGAGTTTATTTTTACAAAAATCCCTGCAAAAGAGCTTTATTTTATTACAGGTCTTCCTCCTCAGACAATTTGTGCATTAAATAAAATATTATGGTTAAAAAATAATCTACCTGAAATATATAAGAGAACCAAGAGGATTTTATTCACTGAGGATCTGCTCCAGCATAAACTTGGAATTACTGATACAAAAATAAATTATTCACTTTCATCAACATCTTTGTTATTTGATATAAGAAAAAAAATTTGGTCAGAAAAAATTTTAAATACTTTTGATATAGATAAAGATTTATTTTCAGCACCATCACCTTCCGGAATTATAGTTGGTACTGTGAGAGATGATATAGCTAAAGATCTAGGATTCAAAAATAATGTTCTTGTTGTTACAGGAGGTCATGACCAACAGTGTGCTGCGCTTGGAGTAGGTTCTATCAAAGGAGGACTAGCTGCTGATGGAATGGGTACTGTTGAATGTGTTACAACAACACTTGATGAGCTGATAATAAGTGATTCGATGTATGAAAATGATTTTTCTACAAGAGCCCATGTAGTTCCCAATAAGTTTGTAACAATTGCATATAATTTGACTTCAGGAAGTCTGGTCAAATGGTTTGTTGACATTTTTGCAGATAAGGAAAAGGAGCTGGCTGAAAAAGAGCAGGTTGGTGTAATAAAATATTTTTATAAAAATTTTGATTTTAATCCTTCAGGATTATTTGTACTTCCCTATTTTTCGTCATCAGGAACCCCTTATCATGACCCTATTCCTAAGGGCACAATTACGGGTTTAAATTTGACTACCAAAAAGGAAGATATCTTTAAAGCAATAATAGAAGGTCTAATTTATGAGATAGCATTCAATGTTGAGCTTGCTGAAAAGTCAGGAGTAAAAATTACAGAACTTAGAGCAGTAGGTGGTGGGGCTAAATCAGATAAAGAGCTTGCACTTAAGTCATCAATTTTGGGGAAGCCTATAAAGAAGATGCAAATAACTGAGGCTGGATGTCTTGCCACAATGATGCTTGCGGGTAGTGCAACAGATAAATTTACACTTGAGCAGGCGATTTCAAGTTTTATAAAGGTGGAGAGAGAATTTTACCCTGATGAGAAAATAAGAGAAAAATATTTAGATAGGTTTGTGAAATATAAAAAAATTTACAATCTTATAAGTCAGATTTATTGATTTTTAAGTTTAATTTGAGTTTTTGACTTAACTGCATAAATGTGAATTTTTTATCTTCTACTGCTTTAGACTTATAACTTAATCAGTTTCGCTTACATTAGCACGATAGACATCGATACTTTTTTGTTTACATTTTTAATGGTGTAATCAGCAATGAGCAATTGGTTATATTTACAATAGGGCTTTTTTTTAATATACTTCTTTAAATTAGATAACTTTGGAATAAACTGTAAATTGACTTAAATTTTTATGTTATAATCCATATTGTAATTAAAGACGAGATTAAGGAAAGCTTTGGTAAGTGAAAATAGCGGGATAAAAATTTGTGCCTCTATTCTAAATAGTAATTTTATAAATCTGGCGGGTGAGATTGAAAAAGTTGAAAAGGCCGGAGTGGATATGCTCCATATAGACGTTATGGATGGAAACTTTGTTCCAAACATAACTATTGGTCCACCCATTATAGAATGCTTGAGAAAAAATACCAGACTTTTTTTGGATGTGCATCTTATGATTAAAAAGCCTGATAGACTTCTTGACAGTTTTATCGAAAGTGGAGCAGATCTGATAAATGTTCATGCTGAAGAATGCCCTCATCTGGACCGGACATTGAACTATATAAAACAGGCAGGTAAGAAAGCTGCAGTGGCATTAAATCCTTCAACATCTTTATGCTTAATAGAGAACGTCCTGGGACTTGTTGATATGGTATTGATTATGACGGTCAATCCTGGATTTGGGGGTCAGGAATTCATACATGATATGGTTTATAAGATTAAAAAGTTAAAGGCAATGATTGAAGATTACAGAAGATATTCCTCTAATGTAAAAAAATATGTTGATATTCAAGTGGATGGAGGGATTAATATCGATACAGCCCCGATTGTTGCCAGAGCGGGGGCGAATGTATTGGTAATGGGTACTGCTATTTACCAGTCAGATAATCCTGCAGAATATATAAAGAAAGTAAGAGATAAAATATTAATGGTAAAAACAGTCTAGTTAACTGCTTTCTTCTAATATAATAATATAAAAATATATATGAAGGTGATATCAATAAAAAAATAGCTCTCTCTTTTTTGATAGGACTATTTTTTTATAATGTAAATTAGTTTAGATAAATTAATCAGCTGATATTGCTTCGGTTGGACAACTCTCTACTGCTTCTTCAATACACTCTTCATCACTTTCTTCATAATCATTCTTGATAACTTCTGCTATATCTTCATCCTCATTTAATTTAAAAATATCCGGACATGTTTCTTCGCATAAACCGCAACCGGTGCAGAGTTCTTTATCTATTTTTACTTTCATTGAGTTCCTTTCCACTTTTTAATTTATAAATCTTATTTATTATTCAGCAATATTGTTATGTAATATACAAAATTTTTTTTTCTATTTCAACAAAAAAATTTTTTATTTCTCTATAGAAATATCAGTTAGAAACAGAGGATTTATTGACTATTAAAAATAGGATTGCTATTATTTCCTGGTTAATCAATTGGTATAATTTTTCTAAAGTTTAGAAGACTGGTAAAAATTATTTAATGGAAATTCTTATAAAAAATATATTGCCTGGAGAGTTTTACAAGAGAGATACCTTGGAAGTTGCCAGAGATTTACTTGGTAAAGCACTGGTGAAATTCAAAGGACCAGAAATGGTTGGAGGAATTATTCTGGAAACAGAAGCTTATTATGGCCAGGATGATCCTGCAAGTCATGCTTATGGTGGAAAGACGCCCAGAAGCGAGATAATGTTTGGAAAGCCAGGCATTGCCTATGTCTATATGTGTTATGGGATGTATTATCTATTAAATGTTGTAACCGAAAATGAAGGAAAACCAGGCGCAGTGTTAATAAGAGCTCTAAAACCTCTCTGGGGAATTGATATTATGAAAAGAAGAAGAAATGCTAATCTGGAGGACAGGCTTACAGACGGACCGGGTAAATTAACCATAGCGCTGGGTATAGATATAAAAGATAATGGTGCTGACATTGTAAAAGGGGAAAACAGATTATATATATCTGATTATAAGACTGGGGGCAATAGTCTTAAAATAATAGCGACAGAAAGAATAGGCGTAAAAAAAGGGGAAGACAGGCCACTTAGATTTTTGATTCAAAATAAATAAGTATAATTTTTTAAAATATATTAAATAATATGTGCTTGGATTGTAGAAATACTTTGAATATAATTGGTTTAAAGAATTATTAACGAGTTTTTAAGGGATGGAGTAAATTTTATTGGAGTTATAAATATGGAAGATTTTAAAAAATTAAACAGGTTACCGTATATTACTAAAAGGATGTATATAATTAAGAACATATGTGAATTAAAAAAGGTTGATTTAGAATATTTATTTGGCCTTTTTAATTTATACAACAAGAAGAATAGTGGGAAATGGTTCTGGCAGAAAGCAACCTTTACCGGAATGCTTAAAGATGCTTATGACAATTTTAATGCGGCTGTAGATGAAACTGTAAAGGATTTAAAGCAAGCTGATGAGAAAAAAACAAAAGAGCAGATAAAATCTGCTTCTAAAATGTTCGATAAACTCATAGTTGGTTTGGAAATGAACTGCAATGTTAACCGGGAAAATGATTTTAATAATGTTAAAGGGTTTTTAGATAAAAATTTAAAAGGATTAATTAATGATAGTTTGAAAAGAATGGAATAGTATTTTAATCAGAGATTGGGTATTCCTCTCTGTATTTTTGGCCTTCCTCGTAGGTTACTTTACCATAACAAGGTAAAATATCCGGATTGCTTAATTCTGAAGCAGCCTCATATGTACCAGCGATGATCTTTATTTCATCAGACGTGGTGTTTTTTTCAACTTTTATTATTTTATATTCAGGCCCCTTTAGATATACAGTTAAATCAAATTCGGTGTTGTTTTCAATTATCAATATACTTTTTTCGGGACCCCAGAATCTACGCTCGGGAACAGCTGGCGAAAGCGAGTCATAAGTTGAAGAGGCTATCAATTTTAATTTTGAATCAATTAGCAAGGGATTAATTTCTTCCTCTAGTTCAGGGTTATATTCAACTATTATTTCATAAAGAAACAATGCTTTTTTATAACTACCGGAATTATATTTATCTCTAGCAATACTTTTAAGGGTATTGGGTGGTATACTGTGGAATACATTCCTCTTTTTATAATCTGGTATTTTGTTGTAGCTATTGTTTTGAACTTCAAGGTCCAGAATTTTTAGAAATTCTTCAACACCTTCCACATAATTAAGATTGCTTGCAAGTTCTGTTGCCTTATAAATGTAGGTATTAAATAAAAGGTAACTGGCGTCATCGAAATATTCACTATCATTATAGTTATTAATTATATTCTCAAGTACTTCTATGGATTTTTCCCAGTCTTTGGTTTTATTAAAATTCAATGCTGCATTATATAAATATCCAGGGATCTTATAAATAGCAATAAAGGCTTCATTTGTATCAGGAAAGTTACTTTTAATTTCTTCAAGCACTTCAACTGCATTTAAATAACTTTCGGCAGATTCGCTATATTTTTCATTGTTGTAATAATACTGGGCTAATTTTAGGTAACAATCTTCGAAAATCCCTTTTATTTCCAGATCGTTATTGCTAACTACTTCTGAATCTATAGCTTTTTTAAAATGGGTAATTGCTTCTGTGTAGTCGCTGTTATAATAGTAAGCAAATGAAATTTTTTCCAGTGCATTATCTGCCAGTCGGCTGTTAGGGTAGTTTTTTAAAAGTGTTTCATAATAATTTATTGATTGGGAATAGTCTTTATTATCAAAGCTTTTTTCTGCTTTATTTTTCAGAGCAAATGGACCCAAAAAATTTAATAGTATTAGCCCTGTAAGAGACAGTGTAAAGAATACGACGAATAAAGAACTTCCTCTGGTTCTCCTTGTAAAATTAAATATCGTAAGTATAAGGCTTATTATGATTGCCGGTATACAGACAAATGGTAACATATCCCAGAACTTTCCTTTGTCCATATAAAAGAGGTAACCCATACCTATAGTGATTAATATAAATAGAATCATAAAGAAAATTGAACCAGGACCAATTCTATGTTTTCTTCTATATGCATACATAGTTTTAGACTTTTAGTAATGAATTTTAAAATATTAGCATAAAAATTGATTATTAAAAATAAAGATTATAATACATAAAATAAGTATAAGCATAAAATTTAATATTTATGCATGGATAGGTGTATATATGTGTTAAATGTTCTATATAGTTGGATATGAATGTTTGAAGATATATATAATAGTTGGAGAATCCCCCGCATTGATGCGTGGGGAGTTGTCAAGTTTTTTTAAACTCCATTATTAAAGTGTCCCAGTATTTTCCATTATAAAGATGATTTTTCTTCTGGGTCTGAATCAGCTTAAATCCACATTTTTTATATACTTTTATTGCCCGGCGGTTATATTTATAAACATTTAATTTGATACTTTTAAGATTCAGCTCAGACATTGCGAATTTTATAACATTTATTGTTGCGTCAGAGCCGTAACCTTTATTCCAGTAACCTTTCTCCCCAATTACAATACCCAGCTCACAGGCACCCTTTTCCCAGTTGATTTTATGCAGGGCGCAATTGCCAATATGAAGATTTGTATTTATGTCTTCAATAGCAAAGACTATATCATTATTGGAACTTTGAATGAATTTAAACCATTTAAGTTCCTGGTCTTCTGTATAGTCACAAAAGTTCTGGCTCAGATACATATTGACAGAGGGGTCCTTTAACCAGGCCAAAGTTCTTTTTAAATCATCTTTTTCCAGTACTCTGAGGATTATTTTCCTGCCAATAATTTTTTGTGCAGAGTAATTATTTAAATTTTTCTTTCCAGACAAAGTATTTATCGCCTTTTATTTTTTACCAAGCTTCTCAATAAATACTTTTACAAGATCAATAGGAACCGGGAATACAATGGTTGAATTCTGTTCTGCTCCTATTTCTTTTAAAGTTTGCAGGAATCTAAGCTGTATCGAAGCCGGATATCTGCTTAACACCTTTGCAGCCTCAGCTAATCTTTTAGAAGCCTGAAATTCTCCTTCCGCATTGATTATTTTTGCCCTTCTTTCTCTTTCAGCTTCAGCCTGTCTTGCAAATGCTCTCTGTATGGATTGAGGCAATTCAACATCTTTAATTTCAACGGTTGAGACTTTTACCCCCCATGGATCTGTTTGCTCATCTATTATTATTTGAAGTTCTTTATTGATTTTATCTCTTCTTGCAAGCAAATCATCCAACTCAGCCTGTCCAAGTATACTTCTTAGTGTGGTTTGAGCTATTTGTGATGTTGCTACTATATATCTTTCTATTTTTGTCACACTTTTTGCGGGGTCCATTACTCTGAAATATACTACCGCATTTACTTTTACCGGTACATTATCCCTGGTAATAACATCCTGTGGCGGCACATCCATGGTGACAGTTCTTAAGTCAACCTTAATCATTTTATCCACAAACGGAATTATCAGAAATATGCCAGGCCCTTTTGCTCCTCTCAGTCTTCCAAATCTAAATATTACACCCCTTTCATATTCTCTTAAAATCTTAACAGCTGAAAGCAATAATATTAAGACAATAATTATGCCGAATATTATTGCTACTGTTGGACCTACTAACATCTTAACCTCCTTTTTTGTTTTAATTGTTTTTTTTATTTGATATTTTTACCAGCAAAGTCAGACCTTTTAAAGATATTATTTTAACTTCCTGGCCTTTTTTAATTTTTTTTCCATCCTTGGATACTGCCTTCCAGATTTCCCCGTATACTTTAACCAGACCCTGTGGGTTTAAGTCCTGGCAGACGACTGCAGTTTCTCCGGTAATCCCTGCTTCACCGGTAGTTGGTTTTTGCCTGTGAACCTTATAAACTGCCCTTATTACAATAATTAGAAAACCAGATACTATAACTGAAGCACTGATTATCAGACTTGTAGCTATTTTAAGATAAGGAGCATCAGTGTCAACCAGTAAAAAGGATCCTATAAGAAGTGAAGCTACGCCTGCTATTGAAAGCATTCCACCCAGGCCAAGAACTATATCCAGAATGAATAAAATTATGGCTAAAATTATAAGAGCCAGTCCGGCATAGTTTATAGGAAGAATGCTAAATGCATAAAACCCCAGGATTAGAAATAAGACACCGATTGCTCCTGAAATGCCCAATCCTGGTTGGGAGAATTCATAGATTATTCCAAATATACCTATAATAAATAATATATAAGCAATATTCGGATTTACTATAATATGAAGAAACCTGGAAATAAAACTCATTTCAATTTTTTCAGTTCTGGCAATCTTTGCGTTTATAAGGAAAGTTTTACCTGATTTCTCAATGACTCTGCCGTCTATTTTTTCGAGCAAGTCTTCTATATTTGAAGCAGTAAGGTCTATTACTCCAAGCTCTAATGCTTCGGCGGCTGTAATAGAAACACTTTCCCTTACTGCCTTTTCTGCCCAATCAGCATTCCGGCCTCTGGATTCGGCAAGGTTTTTTATGAAAGAGACCGAGTCATTGGTTATTTTATCCAGCATATCCTCGGATATTTGTTGTTCTCCACCCAGGTTTACCGGATGAGCAGCTCCTATACTGGTAGAGGGTCCCATAGCAGCCAGATCGCTGGAATAAGTTATAAATACCCCGGCGGAAGCTGCCCTGGCGCCTTCAGGATAAACAAATACTATAACTGGAATATTTGTATTCAGGATATCCAGTATTATTTCTCTCATAGATGCTTCAAGTCCTCCCGGCGTATCCATTAATATAATAAGACCGTAACCGGAATCAAGTGATTTTTTCAAGCATTTTCTTAAGTGATTGGATGTAGGGGGATCTATTATGTCTTTAATCTCACATATATAGAAATTAGTTATTTCTGTATAATTTATTTTGTCATTACTGCTCTTATTATCAGGCGCAGAGCTGTTGGTTGAGCCTATTAAAAGAACTGAGCTGATAAATAGCAGGATAATTAAAAATTTAATAATATTTAATTGTTTAAAGGCCGACCAGTTCATTTTTATTTTATCCATGTTGTTTTAAAGACTTCTTTACCTTGTCATTATACTATAAAGTGTTAAAAAATATTCAGGTTGTTTTTGTAAAATCTTAAAATCTGATTAAAATTTGTTGAGTCAAAGTCATAAAACAAAAGGGAGCAGGAATGGAAAGGTGGGAATGCCAGGTTTGTGGTTACATTTATGATTCTGAAAAAGGCGATCCAGAAAATAATATAAAACCTGGTACAGAATTTGAAGATTTACCTGATGAATGGGTTTGTCCTGAATGCGGGGTATATAAGGATGAATTTGAAGTATATGAAGAATAATTATGATT
>SOKC01000038.1 GCA_004376325.1 Actinomycetota bacterium
ATGCAGGTTATTGTAAAAGGTTGAGTATCCTGTTACAATTATGATACAAAGTTTTATTTCAATCTTTGATAATATTTTTATAAAAAATTTATCGGGAATAGATTTTACAGATGGCAGAGAAAATATATTCTGAAGGTGTTATTTTAAGATTATCTCAATATCTAAAATATATAGTGCAGTTAAAGGAGCTGGGTAAAAGAACTGCAACCTCCGGGGATATAAGTAGTAATACAGGGGTTAATAGTGCAGAGGTGAGAAGAGATTTAATATATTTTGGAATAAAAGGCAAAAGAGGTGTTGGGTTTAATATTGATGGCCTCATTAATTCATTTAATAAGATTTTAGGCTATGATAGATCTGTCCGCATTGCTTTAATTGGTGCAGGTAATTTAGGTAAGGCGATTTTAAAATATAAGATGCTGGATAGATTTGGCTTCAGGATAGAAAATGTATTTGATAATAACCCGGAAAAAATAGGTAAGCTTATATCAGGGTATGAAGTGCTGGATATAGGCCAGGTCAAGAATATATTTAAAAAAAAGAATATAGAAATATCGATACTGGCTGTTCCTCCCGGTTCTGCGCAAAAAGGTACTGATATTTTAGTTGAAGCTGGCGTTAAAGTAATAATAAATTATACTTCAGTTCCTATTAAGACTCCACCAAATGTAAGAATTGAGACAACGGATCCTATTGAAAAATTACTACACACTCTGTATTATTTATCCCATACCGGATATGCAGAATATAAATAATTTCCTGGATATAGAGAATAAGTAAGATATGAATAAAGCCAGAGGTTGTTTTATTACCATACTGATTATTTTTATACTGGTCGTATTTGTATTCCTGTTCGTCTCTCTTATGGATTCGGAAGCGGATGGAAATGGTAAAGATATATTAATCCTGGGAATAGACGAAAGAGAAGGCAGAAATGACTTTAAGGGTAGAACTGATACTATTATTATTTATCATATAAGCAGCTGGGGAAAGAAAGATAGCCTTATTTCCATTCCCCGGGATATAAGGGTCCAGCTGGAGGGATATGGGTGGAATAAGATCAATGCCGCATATGTATACGGCGGCGAAGAAATGATCAAGCAGGAAATATATGAGCTGACCGGTATTGAAATTGACAGGGTAATGATTATAAACTTCAATGGATTTAAGAGAATTATTGATATACTCGGAGGGATTGAGATCGTAGTAGAAGAACCTCTCCACGACGAGTTATCCGGGGCGGATTTTGATCCCGGGACTTATACAATGAGTGGTGAGCAAGCCTTATCATTTGCAAGATGCAGGGCAACTGCAAGAGCTGATATTGATAGAATAGACAGACAGCAGTATCTACTGAATGAAATTATAAGGCAGAAATTTAATTTTTCCATGATTACAAAAACGCCGCAGATTATTAAAGTCCTGAGTAGTGAAACCAGATCGGATTTTACAATATGGGATTTTTGTTCTACAGGATTTGTGTTATTATTTTCAAGTAAGGATATAAACCGTATTACGATACCCACAAAATCAGCCATGATAGACGATGTAAGCTATCAGATTGCGGATGAAGATGAAGTAAAGGAATTTTTAAGTGGTTATCTAAAATAAAAGCTTGCTGTAACAGTATCCGGGTATCTGGTTTTAAAAATAAATCGGAGATAATAAATTATCTATATTTGCAAAAGAGAAATGATATACAATATTAACAGGGGTGATAGCAGTGGCTGGTGATATGAATTTAAGCATAGCGAATATTTCGTCTCTTACAAGTAAAGTTGATTTTTTATTACAGGTTTCAAAAAAATCCAGGAAACTTGATTATTTTATAAAAAGAAATATACCTGCCAGTGAAAAAAGCTGGTTAAGTGATCTAAAAAGCTGGAAGCTTAATAGAAAGTGGCTTTTAAAAGTCTCAGATATCTGTCTTAAGGATTACGAGCAGGTCTTTTTTGATTGTGGTGAGGAACTCCTGGATTTGAATGATTCAAAAAATTATCAAACTTTTAGAGAAAAAATACTTGAAGAATTTATGTAACTATATTACTTATTTGGATGGTTATATAGATTGAGAAATATGCAGTGTAATTCATATTAATATTTTTTATTTTAGGAGTGGTTATGATTCCCAGATATACTACGAGAGAGATGGGCAGGGTATGGGATGATGAAAATAAATTCAGTAAGTGGCTTGAGGTTGAAAAAGCAGTAGCCACAGCGCAGGCAGGTCTTGGTATTATTCCGAAAAAAGCTGCAGATGATATAAATAAGAAAGCTAACTTCGAAATTTCAAAAATAGATGAGATTGAGGCTGAGACACATCATGATGTCATTGCTTTCCTGACCAATGTATCTTCTTACATTGGAGATTCTTCTAAATATCTCCATTATGGGCTGACCTCATCAGATGTCGGGGACAGCGCTCTTTCACTGCAGATGCTTGAAGCAACGGATATAATTGAAAAGAAAATAAAAAAGATTCTAAATATTTTAAAATCCAAATCTAAAAAGTATAACCATACAGTTATGGTGGGCAGGACCCACGGGGTCCATGCGGAACCAACCACTCTAGGGCTTAAGTTTTGCATGTATGCTTTTGAGATGGCAAGAAATCTTGAAAGGATGGGGCAGGCAAGGGAAAATATTAGATATGGAAAAATATCCGGCGCTGTTGGCACTTATGCCAACACATCCCCTGAAATCGAGAAAAAAGTCTGTGATATCCTGGGACTAAAACCATCCCCTGTATCCACCCAAATTCTTCAAAGAGACAGGCATGCGCAGTTAATTTCAGCTCTGGCAATTTGTGGAGCCACTCTGGAAAAAATAGCTCTTGAAGTCAGGAACTTACAGAGAACAGATGTTAAGGAAGTTGAAGAACCTTTCGCCAGCGGACAAAAAGGTTCTTCTGCTATGCCCCATAAGAAAAACCCTATTATCTGTGAAAGAATATGCGGGCTGGCGAGGATTTTAAGGTCGTATACAATAACTGCTATGGAAAATATTGCATTATGGCATGAAAGGGATATATCACATTCTTCAGCGGAAAGAATAATAATCCCCGACAGTTTTATCTTACTTGATTATATGCTGGGGGAAGCAATATTTGTAATTGAAGGCTTGAATATAATCGAATCAAATATGAAAAGAAATCTAATGAAATACGGGGGAATTATTTTCTCGCAGAGGGTGCTGCTGGAACTTATAAAGAAAGGGATGAGTAGAGAAGATGCTTATGTTCTTGTCCAGAAAGCAGCTCTTAAGGCATGGAACAATGAAGGTAATTTTAAAGAAAACCTGATGAAAGAAGAAAAAGTGCTGTCTTTTTTAAGCAGGATTGAATTAGAGGAACTATTTGACCTTAAATATCATTTAAGATACGTAGATGAAATTATTGATAGGTTAGAATATATTTAAGGATAAAAAGTGTGTACTGATTCAGAATCAGTTTGTATTTTTAAGTTGCAGTAAAGTTAAGGGAATGAAGGGATAATGCAGCTGTTTTACCGGCGTATCGATAAGAATTTTGAATATTGTTACTACATTGAGACTTCCAGGCCACTTACAAAATCAGAATTAGGGATACTCAGCTGGCTTCTTGCAGAAACATTCGAAAAAGAAAATTTTGGAGAGAAATCATTTCTTGATAATGGCAAGCAAGGCATAATCGAAATTGGTCCCCGATTGAATTTTGAGACAGCACTTTCGACAAATGCTGTTGCCATCTGCCACGCATGTGGACTAGCCAAGGTCACCCGTATTGAACTCTCAAGACGGTGTGCCCTGCCTGCGGAAACTGACCGGTCACAATTTACCACTGCGCATTGCGACCGGATGACAGAGTGTGTCTATCCAGGACCACTGGAAACATTTGAAGTTGGAATTGTGCCGGAGAAAGTATATAGATTATCGTTGATAGAAGAAGGTATTGAAGAACTTAAGGAATTTAACCGTAAAATAGGCCTTGGAATGGACCAGTGGGATATCAAGTTCTACTATGACCTGTTTGTAAATAAGATAGGAAGAAACCCCACCAATGTGGAATGTTTTCAACTTGGCCAGGCTAACAGCGAACATTCGCGTCACTGGTTTTTTAAGGGTAAACTTTTAATTGATGGTAAGGAAATTTCTGAAACCCTGCTTAAGATAATAAAATCGCCGCTAATTGCCAATCCCTCTAACAGCATAATTGCGTTTAAGGATAACTCAAGTGGTATTACCGGGTATAGAGTCTGGACCATCATACCAGAATATCCGGGGATCTGTTCTCCGTTTTACAGGGGGCAGTTTACCTATCATCTTATATTTACTGCTGAGACTCATAACTTTCCGAGTGGTGTGGCGCCATTTCCAGGAGCTGAAACCGGGACCGGAGGAAGGATACGGGATATTCAGGCAACTGGAAGAGGGGGTCTGGTTATTGCCGGCACAGCAGGATACTGCACCGGTAATTTAAACATTCCTGGATATATGATCCCTGGAGAGGATGGTAAATTTCTCTATCCTTCGAATCTCGCTTCTCCGCTGAAGATTATGATCGGGGAAAGCGATGGCGCGTCAGATTACGGAAATAAATTTGGTGAGCCTGTAATCCAGGGTTTTACCAGAACATTTGGATTAAGACTCCCTGGTGGAGAGCGGCGTGAGTGGGTAAAGCCGATTATGTTTACTGGTGGTATCGGCCAGATCGACCACCGTCATACAAAGAAAGAAATAGCAGAGCCGGGTATGAAAATTGTGCAGGTTGGAGGCCCTGCTTACCGCATTGGTGTGGGTGGTGGTTCTGCTTCCAGTATGGTTCAGGGAGAAAATATAGAAGAACTTGATTTTAATGCTGTGCAGCGTGGGAATGCCCAGATGGAACAGAAGATGAATCGGGTAATAAGGGCATGTATTGAAATGGGAGAGAGGAATCCTATTATGAGTATCCATGACCAGGGTGCTGGCGGACCCTGCAATGTTCTAACTGAACTTGTTGAACCAGCAGGTGGTAGAATTGAAATTCGCAATATACAGGTTGGCGATAAGACTATGTCAGTACTTGAGATATGGGGCGCGGAATACCAGGAGAGGAATGCTTTTCTCATTAAGGGGGAGCATTTAAAAGGGTTTCAGGCTATATGCAAAAGAGAGAAAGTTAATTGCGAAGTCTTAGGAGAAATCACTGGTGATGGACAAATCGTAGTTCATGATAGCTGGGATAATTCCAATCCAGTTAATCTTAATCTTAGTAAAATCTTGAGTAATATTCCTCAAAAAACCTTTAATCTGGAAAGTATTTCTGGGAAGTTAAAGCCACTTAAGCTGCCCGGTGATCTTTCAGTTGAAAAGGTCTTAGAGCTTATATTCAGGTTGCCATCAGTGGGATCCAAAGGATTTCTGGTAAGAAAGGTTGACCGGAGTGTAACCGGACTTATTGCGCGGCAGCAGTGCTGCGGTCCATTACAGCTCCCTGTTTCTGATGTGGCAGTGGTGGCGCAGAGTCATTTTGGACTCACTGGTGCTGCAATTGCTATTGGAGAACAGCCGGTTAAAGTTCTTGTTAACCCCAGGGCAGGTGCAAGAATGGCATTAGGAGAAGCATTAACTAATATTGTCTGGGCACTTATAAGCGACCTTACACATATAAAGTGTTCGGTTAATTGGATGTGGGCTGCAAAGCTTCCTGGTGGTGGCGCTGCTCTCTATGACGCAGCAGTCTCTCTAGGTGAATTGATGACAGAAATTGGTATTGCTGCTGATGGTGGTAAAGACAGCCTTTCTATGGCAGCGCAGGTAGGAGATGAAATTGTAAAAGCTCCTGGACAGGTGGTTATCTCTGCTTATAGTTCAATGCAGGACATCACTAAAGTAGTAACCCCTGACATCAAGCGGCCTGGCGAAAGCAAGCTGATGTTTATTGATATTGCTCCGGGTAAAAACCGTCTTGGTGGCTCAGCACTGGCTCAGGTATTGGGGCAAATCGGTGATGAATCTCCGGATATCGAAAGTCCTATTCTTCTGGTAGAGGCTTTTAAAGCAATCCAGAAGATGATAGGAGAAAATTTAATTCTTGCCGGTCATGATAGAAGTGACGGTGGGCTTATAACCACCTTAGTTGAAATGGCACTGGCAGGAAACTGTGGAATAGTAATTAAACTCCCCGAAAAAATGGAAGTAACTGGCCAGCTATTTTCTGAGGAGCTGGGATTGGTTCTGGAATACCTGCCAGAGCGTGAGGCAGCGATTATTGATATTTTAGATAAATCCATTATCCCCTTCATGATTTTAGGCAGCACCCAGAAAAAACGGCAGGCGGTTATTTACCAGGGCGATGAAGTTAAACTGAATGTTGATATACCAACTCTTCTAGCCTGGTGGGAGTCGACAAGTGACGAGCTTGAGCGGCACCAGATGAATGAGAAAATGGCAGAGAAACAAAAGAAGGCTCATGACCGGAATGGTCCTTCGTATCACCTATCCTTCCGGCCGGAGGATACCTCGCCAGAACTGTTAAAGAGACCGGAAAAACCCAGGGTAGCAATTATCCGTGAAGAGGGCAGTAATGGTGACAGGGAGATGATCTCTGCATTCTTTAGAGCTGGATTTGAACCCTGGGATGTCACTATGACTGACTTACTTAAGTATGATATTACTCTTGAGAAGTTTAGAGGCGCAGTATTTGTGGGAGGATTTTCTTATGCTGACGTTCTGGACAGCGCCAAAGGATGGTCTGGTATTATCAGATTCAGTCCGAAGTTGCGGGAGATGTTTGATGTTTTCTACAGGCGGGCAGATACTTTCTCATTAGGTGTTTGTAACGGCTGCCAGCTTATGACTCTTCTTGGCTGGGTACCCTGGAAGGGAATTCCTGAGACTGGACAACCGAGATTTATCCGCAATCCCTCAGGGCGATTTGAGTCCCGATGGGTAACTGTAAAGATTTTAAAAAGTCCTTCTATTATGCTCAAGGGTATGGAGGATTCAATTCTTGGTATATGGGTGGCGCACAGAGAGGGTTATCTACACTGTCCGGATCCCCAAATCCTGTCCGATGTGTCTAATGGAGGCCTTGCGCCTATACTTTATGTGGATGACAGAGGAATGCCTACAGAGAGGTACCCATTTAATCCAAATAGTTCTCCGTCCGGGTTTACTGCTTTGTGCTCGCCGGATGGAAGGCATCTTGCTATGATGCCTCATCCTGAGAGGGCATTTCTACTCTGGCAGTGGCCGTGGATGCCAGAAAGCTGGAAATCTAATTTGAAGGTTTCTCCATGGTTAAAGATGTTCCAGAACGCCAGGAAGTGGTGTGAGAAAAACAACTAAATTTTCTCAAATTCCTTCTCAAATTCCTTTATTTATTTTAATATTTTATTTGTTATAATAACTTTGTTTGTTTCATGAGGTAAAAGTAAGAACGGTTATTGTATAGTGACGGAAGTGTAAAGTTAACATAGTTTTTAAGCTAAAGCTGAAGGATAAAAATTAAATTATATAAATTAATTAATAAAATGGTAAGTAGAATATCAGATAGAAAGATTAATGAAAAATGCGGAGTATTTGGTATATATGCACCTGGTAGAAAGATAGCCGAAACAATATTTTATGGACTTCAGGCACTTCAGCATAGGGGCCAGGAAAGCGCTGGTATAGCTGTATCCGATGGAGAGGATATCTTGATCTTTAAAGACCTGGGACTGGTATCTCAGGTATTTAATGAGCAGAATATTGCCCCTCTTCAAGGCCATATCGGAATAGGGCATACCCGTTATTCTACTACGGGGATGAACATCTGGAAGAATTCACAGCCACTTTACCGGATGTTTAAAAATGAAAGTTTTGCTATAGCTCAAAATGGAAACTTGACAAATGTTAAGGAAATTAGAAATGAACAGATAAAAAAAGGCATTAATTTCGAAACTACCACAGATACTGAAGTTATAGCGTCACTCATAGAAAGCTCGGAGAAAGAAAATATTGAGGACGCAATTAAAGAAGCAACCGGTAAGATAAAAGGCTCTTACTCCCTGGTTATATTAACCAAAGATGAGGTCTTCGGGATCAGGGATCCGCATGGATTCAGACCGCTGGTACTGGGTAACCTTGATGGCAGTTATGTCATAGCTTCAGAGACCTGCGCGCTGGATATAATTGACGCAAAGTTCATTAGAGAAATTGACCCTGGCGAGATTATAGTATTGGATAAAGATGGCATGAGGTCACAAATGATGCTTCCGGTAGATAGGATTTCTATGTGTGTGTTTGAACTTATCTATTTTGCAAGGCCTGACAGCTATATACATAATAAAAATATGTTTGAAGTAAGGCATAGATTGGGACAGGAACTGGCAAAGGAGTTTCCTGCTGATGCTGACATAGTTATTCCTGTACCTGATTCAGGTACCCCTGCTGCAATTGGGTATTCTGCAGAATCTAAAATACCATATGCTGAGGGTTTTATTAAAAATAGATATATTGGAAGGACTTTTATTCAGCCAAAGCAGGAAACCAGGGAAATAAGTGTTAAGCTTAAGTTAAATCCTTTAAGAGACATTATACAAGGTAAAAAGCTGGTAGTAGTTGATGATTCTATAGTTAGAGGAACAACATCAAAAAAAATAGTTAAAATGTTATACAATACTGGCGCTAAAGAAGTACATATGAGAATTACCTGCCCTCCACTGCTTTATCCCTGCTATTATGGTGTTGATATGGCTACAAGGAAGGAATTTATTGCCAATCATAAGACGTTAGAAGATATAAGAGAATTTCTAAAAGTTGATAGCTTGAAGTATTTAACCATGGGTGGTTTGGTGAAGGCTGTGGGGGAATCTAAAGAGAAATTCTGTTTTGCCTGTTTTGACGGTGAATATCCAGTTCAAATCCCTGAAAATATCGAATCCGATGAGTGTTCCATAGATAAAGAGGAGAAAGTATCTTCTAATGCCTGGAAAAAATAAAAAGAAAGATAGCAAGAAATATTCATATGAATTATCCGGGGTAAATATAGATAAAGCTTCAAATGTACTAAGTCAACTTAAAAAAACAATAACCTCAACTTTTTCCGGTAAAGTGCTAAGCGACCTCTCTTCGTTTTCCGGTCTTTTCCAGCTTGATCTGAAGGGCTACAGGAACCCTGTTCTTGTCTCTTCCACAGATGGCGTGGGGACAAAAATACTGCTGGCAAAAAAAGCAAATTGCTATAAGTTTATAGGGCAGGATGCAGTAGCTATGTGTATAAATGACATAATATGCTGCGGTGCAAAACCCCTATTTTTTTTAGATTATATAGCTTGTGGTAAGGTAAATGAGGAAAAAATAAAAACTATAATCAAGTCCATAGCCGAAAGCTGTAGTTATTGTAACACTGTTTTAATTGGCGGGGAGACTGCCGAGATGCCTGATATGTATAGAAAAGATGATATAGATGTTGCCGGTTTTGCGGTGGGAATTATAGAAAAATCAGCCATAATAAATTCCAGTCTGGTAAATGAAGGAGATATAATAGCAGGAATACCTTCTTCAGGGGTTCACAGTAACGGTTTCTCACTGGTGCGGAAAATACTTAAAGATAAAAAATTAGATCTGCAAAAAAAATATGATTGGGCTGGTGGCAAATCACTTGGAGATTTACTTCTAACCCCCACAAAATTATATTTTAAAATAATAGACAGAATGATTAAAAATAAAGTTGAAATCCATGGAATTTCTCATATAACTGGTGGGGGATTTTATGAAAATATAAACAGAATAATTCCCGGGAATATGAACGCTTCTATATCAGAAGGAAGCTGGAAGATTCCTGCTATTTTTAAGTTTTTACAGGATCTGGGAAATATCGATAGAGATGAAATGTTTAGAGTATTCAATATGGGTATAGGAATGGTTATTATTACTTCTCCTGGTGGGTTTGATAAAGCAAGAAATATTGCTGGGGAGCTGGGAGAAGATATATATAATATAGGTAATGTTACCAGAGGAAATGGAAAGGTAATAATAGAAGAAAGCTAGAGACCAGTAAAAAATCAAACTATAAAAACCCTATACGAGGAAATTGGAAGGTAATAATAGAAGAAAGCTAGAGGTTATAAATGAAAAAAAGAATTGCTGTATTTGCATCAGGTTTTGGCTCAAATCTTCAAGCTCTCATAGATTATAATAACAAACATGGTTTAAATGGAGACATAGTTCTGGTTTTTTCTAATAATAAAGACGCTTTTGCTTTAGTAAGAGCAAAGAAAAATAGTATAAAAGCAGTTTTTATGGATCCCACTAGATACAGCAGCAGGGAGAAGTATGATTCAAAGATTATAGAAATGCTGGAAGAAGAAAAAATAGATCTGGTAGTTCTTGCAGGTTATATGCTTCTATTGAGCCAGGAATTTGTCCACAGGTTTAAAAATAAGATTTTAAATATTCATCCTGCACTTCTGCCGTCGTTTAAAGGCACTCATGGCATAAAAGATGCTTACCGGTATGGGGTAAAAGTGACCGGGGTTACGGTGCATTTTGTGGATGAGGATCTTGATAGAGGGCCAATAATACTCCAGGAAGCTGTTGATATTGATCCTGATGACAGCGTGGAAGAACTGGAGGAAAAAATACATAAAGTGGAGCATAAAATTTATCCTGAAGCAGTAAAATATTTTTGCGAGGATAGATTGGAAATAGATGGAAGAAGGGTAAAAATTTTAAATAGAAAATGATATTAAACAGGGGAGGAAAATGAAAGTAAGGATAAAAAGAGCTCTAATCAGTGTCTCCAATAAAGAGGGGATTGTAGATTTTGCAAAAACTCTAGAGGAGACAGGAGTAGAAATTATTTCAACTGGAGGGACTTACAGAAAGCTAGAAGAGTCAGGCATAAAAGTGAAGAAGGTAGAAGAAGTTACCGGTTTTCCTGAGATGTTGAACGGGAGAGTAAAGACCCTTCATCCATACATACATGGAGGGATACTAGCTGACCGAAGCAATGAGAATCATATGAATGAAGTTTCAAACTCAAAGATAAAGTTAATAGATATGGTGGTAGTGAATCTATACCCATTCAAAGAAACCATATCCAGAGCAAATGTTACTATGGAAGAGGCTATTGAAAATATTGATATTGGCGGTCCTACTATGATTAGAAGCGCTGCTAAAAATTATAAAGGGGTAGCTGTAGTAGTTGACCCTGATGACTATAAAAAAATACAGGCAGAGCTTAAAGATAGCGGGGGATATATTAGCCTGGGTACCCTGTTTAGATTAAGTGTTAAAGCTTTTCAGCATACCTGTGAATATGACAGTGTAATCTTTAATTACCTTAAAAATAAAACTGGAAGTTTTGATAATTCAGATATATCCATAAGAGATTATCTGGATATAGATTGCAGCAGCGCAGGCAAAGAAATGGAGGATAATTTTAGATACAGTGATGGTAATTTTAAGGATAGCCTCGGTTTAAATCTTAAAAAAATTCAAAACCTTAGATATGGTGAAAATCCTCATCAGAAAGCTTCTTATTATAAATATATAGATACCGGCGCAGATAATTTTGCGGGTGCACGACAGCTTCAGGGCAAAGAGTTGTCCTATAATAATATTCTGGACGGTAATGCGGCATTTGGAATTGTTAAGGAATTTGCTACCCCCTGTGTAGCAGTAATTAAACATAATAATCCATGTGGTGCAGCCGCTGCGCAGTCTGTTGAAGAGGCTTATAAGAAAGCATATCAGTGCGACCCGGTTTCAGCTTTTGGCAGTGTTGTAGCCTGCAATATGGAATGGACGGCAGAGGCGGCAAAGTTTATGCTGGATAAATATGTAGAAGTACTTATAGCTCCGGATTTTGACCAGCAAGCTCTTAAAATACTGGCCGAGCGACAAAACTTGAGAATCCTTAAAATGGATTTTGAATTGAATACCTACATTGACAGTATAAATTCAGATGATTTTAAACTGGAAAAGGTGGATATTAAAAGCGTAGATGGTGGATTGTTAGTGCAGGATCTGGATGAAGGCCCGGATAGTAAAAAGGATATGAAAGTAGTAACCAGCGTTGAGCCAGATCCCGCTAAGTGGAACGATCTTCTATTTGGATGGCAAATTGTTAAAAGCGTTAAATCCAACGCTATAGTACTGGCTGCCAACAATAGTACCGTAGGCATAGGCGCAGGACAGATGAGTAGAATTGATGCTGCAGAAATAGCCATCAGGAAATCAAATGGAAGATGTAAGAACTCAATTATGGCTTCAGACGCCTTTTTCCCTTTCGAGGATGTAGCCGAACTTGCTGCAAAAAATGGAATTACAGCAATAATACAACCCGGAGGTTCTATCAGAGACAAGGAAGTTATAGAAAGCTGCAATAAAAATAAAATCCCTATGGTATTTACCGGGAAAAGACATTTCAGACACTGA
>SOKC01000047.1 GCA_004376325.1 Actinomycetota bacterium
CTAAATTATAAGTGTTGACCTTCTACTTTGATTGAATAACCTGCTTTTAAGATTATTATCCCTTATGATAATCTTGCTTCTTTCAGCACCTACACTGACCATTGAAACGGGAACCTTGATAATTTTTTCAATGTTTTTTATATAATTCTGAGCCTGTTGGGGAAGATCTTCAAAATTCTTTACCCTGCTTATGTCCTCATCCCAGCCTTCAAATTCTTCATATACAGGCTGACATTTATGTAAAATAGTCTGATGGCAGGGCATATCTCCATAAACTTTACCTTCATATTTATAGCCTGTACAAATTTTAATTTCTTTTAGTCCGCTAAGCACGTCCAGCTTGGTTATAGCAACACTATCAATAGTGTTTACCATAACAGAATATTTCAGTATAACCGCATCCAGCCATCCACATCTCCTCGGCCTTCCGGTTGTAGTTCCATATTCATAACCTTTCTCCCTTAGATACTGGCCAATACTACCGTTTTCCTCGGCCGGAAAAGGACCGGAACCAACTCTTGTGGTATAAGCTTTAACCACACCAATTATCTCATCTAATCTGCCTGGACCTACCCCGGCTCCAACACAAATACCGCCAGCAATAGTAGAAGATGAGGTCACATAAGGATACGTTCCATGATCAATATCCAGCATAGTACCCTGCGCGCCTTCAAACAGCACCCTTTTATTCTTATCCAGGGCTTTGCTTATCAGAAATGTTGTATCAACTATATATCTTTCAATTCGCTTCCCATATTGTTTATATTTAGTAAAAATCTCATCCGGATCAAGAGGCTCCAGTCCATAAATTTTTTCTATAATTGCATTATTTAATTTCAGAGCTTCCTCCAGTTTAGTTCTAAATATCTTTAAATCCTGTAAATCCTGCGTTCTGATACCCGACCTCAGCGCCTTTTCTGCATACACAGGTCCAATACCTTTATGCGTGGTGCCAATTTTGGATTTGCCTAATCTATGTTCACCTGCCTTATCCAGAATTATATGATAAGGCATAACCAGATGCGCATTACAGCTTATTCTTAAATTATCAGTACTTATCCCCTTGCTTTCCAGGCTATCCAGCTCTTCTATCAGCACTTCGGGGTTTAATACCACTCCATTTCCAATAACGCAAGTAACATCCGGGTATAAAATTCCTGATGGAATCAGATGAAGCATGAACCGATCATTTCCTTTAACTACAGTATGACCGGCATTGTTACCACCCTGAAACCTTACTACTATATCTACCCTGCTCGAAAGCAAGTCAACAATCCTTCCCTTTCCTTCATCACCCCATTGGGTACCAATAATAGCTATACCGGGCATTTTATTCACTCCTATCTTCAGTCTGGTAAGACTTACTTAAATTTGAAAACGATGCAAACTCTTTATTGAATCGTAGATTCAATTTACCTGTAGGCCCATTTCTGTGCTTGGCAATCATAATCTCAGCTTTGCCAGTGTGTTTACTTTCATCTTTCTCATAATAATCATCCCTGTATATGAACGCAACCAGGTCCGCATCCTGTTCAATTGAGCCTGATTCCCTTAAATCTGCTAAAAGCGGTCTCTTTTTTTCCCTTTTTTCTACTTCTCTTGAGAGCTGGGATACTGCCACCACCGGAATATTCAGTTCCTTTGCAATACCTTTCAAATTCTGCGATATCTCCGTTATTTCCAGAACCTTATTTCCCCTGTAATTAGTAGTGGACTGCATTAGCTGGATATAGTCAACAACTATTAGCTTTATATTATTGGTACTGACCATCATACGGGCTCTTGATCTCAAATCCATAACTGTTAAAAATGCAGTGTCGTCAATATATATTTTGCACTCCGCTAATTTCTCAACAGCTCTTGCCAGTCTGATCCACTCATCATCTTTTATTTTTCCATCCCTGAGTTTCTGCAGGTTTATTCTTGATTCTGCACTCATCAACCTTAACGCTACCTGCTGTTTTGACATTTCCAGCGAGAAAATTGCTATTGGAAGTTTCTCCCTTGTCGCAATATGCTTGGCCATACCCATTACTAATGAAGTCTTACCCATTCCAGGCCTTGAAGCTATAACAATTAAATCAGAATTTTGAAAGCCTGAAGTTATGCGATCAAAATCTATGTATCCTGTCGGAATGCCGGATATATCAGACTTAGCCTCATGTAAAACTTCTACCAGCTCATAAGCCTCGGTAACTATATCTTTCATCACCGAAACTTTATCTCTGGTACTTCCCCTGTTCAGATCTTTGTATATGGAAAATATCAGCTGCTGTGCCTTATCCACAGTTGAGTTCAGATCCTGGGGAACTTCATAACCCATAGTTGCTATTTCAGTAGCTGCATAAATTAATTTTCTTAAGATTGAATTACTTCTTACAATCTGAGCATAATATTCAGCATTAGCTGCAAGAGGAATATTACTTATAAGAGAATGAACAAAAGTTTTCCCCCCCACTTCATCCAGCAGTCCCCTTTTTCCAAGATGATCTGCTACAGTTATGGGATCTGCAGGTTCACCTTTTACATACAACTCTTTTACTGTATTGAAAACTTCCTGGTTAGATTTCCGGTAGAAATCTTCAGCAGTTACCACTTCAATAACCGATATTATGGCATCTCTTGAAATCAACATAGCCCCCAGTAAAGACTCTTCAGCCTCTATGTTATATGGAGGTATCCGCTCCAATTTACTGGTGTCAAGTGGATAAAGCTTTCCTTCTTTTTTTATTTGATCTTGCATATAAATTATTAATCTTTATCTTTAGATTTGATCCTGGTTTTTCTCTTATCTTCTTTTTCTACTTTCTTTAAACTTTCTTTACTTTTAGCCTCCACCTTATCCTTTTCACCTTTTTCTTTCTCTGCTTCCACTTTCTGTTTTTCCTCTTCTGATAAGCTTTCGGCTTTTTCTTTCTCTGCTTTATGAGCTTTAATTAATTCTTTTGATTTCTCATCTGGCTCAACTATCACTTTTGCAGAGCTTTTAACTTCCTTATATAATCTTAGCTCTATCTCATATTCTCCTAATTCCTTTATATGCTCCTGCATATCAATTTTCTTTCTGTCTATTTCTATTTTTCTTTCTTCAGAGATCTTTTCAGCAATATCTTTATTGGTTATGGAGCCATAGAGTTTTCCTTCTTCGCCAGTTTTTACAATAAAGGTAACCTGGAGACCTTCCAGCTTTTTGGCAAGCTCTTCTGCTTCTTTTATATTTCTGGCTTCTAATTTTACAGCAGCTTGCTTGACCAGCTTCATTTGATTTATATTGCCCCTGGTCGCAGGCACCGCTAATCCATTGGGTATCAAATAATTATTTGCGTAACCAGATTTTACCTCTACCGTATCTCCTACATCTCCTAACTTTTCATGATAATCGGTAAGTATGACTTTCAAATCTTTCTCCTATCTTCTGCTTCAAGATTAAATTGATTATTTCGACCGGCTGAAAGTACCAGCACCAATATCAGTCCTAAAATTGCCCCCCAGCAATAGTACCAGGGAAGATTTTATTTATCTTTTAAAATAAGGTATAAGAGCGATAACTCTTGCTCTCTTGATAGCCATAGCTATTTTTCTTTGATGCTGCCCACAATTTCCAGTTGACCTTTTTGGTCTTATCTTACCCTTATCAGAAATAAATTTTCCAAGCAAACTTACATTCTTGTAATCAATATTATTAATATTCTCTTTGCAGAAATAACAGAATCTTTTTCTCTGCCTCAAGTTAAGCATAGATCCAGTTGCACTTCTTAGATTCCTATCTCTTAGATTCCTATCTCTTAGATTCCTATCTCTTAGCTTTCTATTATTTTTATTTTTCCTGGCCAATTAAAGTCTCCCTTTCTATATTTAAATTGACAACATTTAATCTAAAATGGTATATCCTCATCACTAAAGTCAGCTTCTTCAATACCACCTTTGCCGGATGCACCTTTGCCGGATACACTCCCCCCAGATACACCTTCACCAGATACACTCCCACTGGATACACCCTCTTCTGCCCTGGGATTTTTCTCAAGTCTACAAGAAGCAAATTCCAGACTTGGCGCTATAACATTGGCAATAATTTTTACTGTCGATCTCTTCTGACCATCCTTACTTTCCCAGCTATCCTGTGAAAGCCTGCCCGAAACCAGAACTCTGTCTCCTTTGCTTAAGCTTTCAGCACAGTTTTCTGCCAGTTTATACCAGGCAGTAACATTAAAGAAGTCCACCTGGGTTTCCCATTCACCAGAATTTTTATTCTGAACATTTCTGTTAACCGCAAGTCCAAAACTTGCTACTGCAGTTCCACTTGGAGTAAATCTAAGTTCAGGGTCCCTGGTTATATTTCCCAGAACAGTTATATTGTTAACACCAAAAGCCATAACAGACCACCTTCTTTTGATTAACTTATAATCATTTAGGATTCATCACTTTTTACAACCATATGACGCAGTACTTTGTCATTGATTTTATTTATTCTATCCAGTTCAGAAATAACATCACTTTTGCCATTAAAATAAACTATAATGTAATAGCCATTTTCCTGTTTTTTAATAGAATAGGTTAACTTTCGAACTCCCCATTTGTCGATATCGGAAACTTTACATTTTTCTTTTTCGAGTAACGAGGTAATTTTGGACAATTCTTTGTCAATAGCTTCTTCTTCAAGGGATGGGTCAAAAATAACCACTAATTCATAATTTTTCAATCTTGCAATCCTCCTATGGACTAATTTTAATAATTAGGTTCTACCGCTACAGTAGAACAGAAAGATAATAAGATAAAAAAAGAATTTTTTAATTTTTCACCTTATATTATCAATACCATTAGGGATATTATAACATTTGAAACCATTAATCAATAATAAATCCCGATAAAATTTATAAACACAAGAGAAGCCGCTTTAACCTTTATTTCTCATATATATATTGGTGCAGGGATAAGGAATTTCGATTCCTACCTTGTCAAATTTATCTTTTATCCTCTTTCTAAGCTGCCTTGAAATAGTCCACTGTTCAGCAGGCTTTACCTTGCAGATTACAGTAAATACTACTGCTGAATCTCCCAGTTTACTCACTCCGCCATTACCAAGTATTGTTGGCCTCTCTAAGATGACCTCCTTATATTTTTTATCATTCATCAGCTCACTAAATACTTCTTCCAGAACCTCTACCACCCTATCTGTATTTTCACTATAATGGACACCAACCTCTACCAGAGCCCTTGACCAGACATGGGTGCGATTGCTTAACCTATTTATCTCACCATTAGGTATGAAGTGAACCGTACCTTCAATATCCCTGATTACTGTAGCTCTCAAATTAAACCTTTCAACCGTTCCAGTTGTGTCTCCTATAGTTACTATATCATTTATCTGATACCACTGCTCAAGCAGTATAAATGTCCCGTTTATTAAATCTTTGATAAGGCTTTGAGCGCCAAAACCAATCACGATGCCTGCCACTCCGGCGCCGGCAAGCAGAGGTGTGACACTTATTCCGATCTGATCGGCTATTATTAATATGGCCGCCACTGCTGCTACCACAATTACCAAATTAGACACGACGCTGGTAAAAGTATAGGTACGTTTCTTAATTACCATTTTCTCATCGCTAATCTTCTTATCAACCAGTCTTCTCATTCTTCCGGCGATGATTCTAACCACTATTATTACAATTAAAAGTACCGCTATTACTATTACTATATTAAGCCAGTTATCCAGAAAGTTTTTAAATATATTACCTGTAGCTACTTCCAAATTATCTGTGTTATTTTCCATTTTTTAGCACCTTCCTTAAATTCTTTTTTTAAATATTAAATGACCATCTTTATGTTTTATAGATTTTTTTATAATTATTTAAAATTATCTATAAAAAATTCCTGACTTTAAATTTAGCAGCAGTCTTAATTTCCTTAATTTAATTTCTATTCCTGAGCCCGCTATAAATCCCTATAACTTTATCCTCGCTATCATCATATACCTGTTTTATATGTCCGGTGTAATTTATTGCTGAAATATATGGGAACCCCCTGTCAATTACCACAATATTTATTGCCCCCTGGCGCTGAATAATTGATCTCCACCTGGGTATCGGGATCTGAAGCCAATGCACCAGCAGAGAAAGTATCACTCCTCCATGAGTTACTACTGCAACACTACTGCCATCTTCATTCTCATTTACTATATTATCAATTTCAGCTACAGCTCTTTCTTTTACTTGCTTAAAACTTTCCCCTCCTGTCGGACAGTTATTATATGGGTCAGCAAGCCAATTCTGATAATCGTCATGAAACATCCTGTTTATCTGGTCAAATTTCATTCCTTCCCATTTTCCAAAATTTATCTCTTTTAAATTTTCTCTGGCAATTATCTTTAAATTTTTGGTTTTGTTTATGATATTTGCTGTATCTATAGCCCGCCTTAACAGACTACTGTATATATTTGAAAAATCTACCTTCGAGAGGTATTTTGCAGCAAGCCTTGCCTGCTTGAAGCCTACCCTGGTCAGTCCAATATCCTTATCTCCCTGATATCTTCCATCCTTATTCCACAATGTTTGACCATGCCTGATTAAAAATAATTTTATGCCCATAAAATTCCTTCTTCCCTTCTTCTCTTTTAAAGGTCTATGAATTCAAATTGACCTGTAACATTTTTTCTTATATCAGAAGCCGGTGGGAAATCATATAGTATTTTCCCTTCTTTTACTGCATCTATGAAAATATCCTTACAAGTGCCATTGCACTCAACACATCTATAATCAGATACCTTCCTATCCTCTAAGATAATCCTGTCACTGAAGCAATTCTGGCATCTTATTACCTTCTTTGCCCCGGACATTTTTCCTCTTTTTGATATTTTCTTGCCTTCAATCTCTACAATGTCCATTGAAAAATCCAGTACTTTTGCCCCGCTTATTGCTGTGCCAACTCCAAAGGCATCCACTATATCTCTCAACTTTATAATATCTTCTTCATCCAGTCCCCCGCTTACAACCAGCTTTACATTCTCAAATCCTCTTATATCAAGTTCCCATCTTACTTCTTCCAAAATCTTTTTAAAATTTCCTCTTCTGGATGCAGGAGTATCTAATCTTATGCCAAATAAAGATTCTCCCAAACCTTCAGCAACCCTTATGGCTTCAAACTTCTCATCACCAAAGGTATCAATAAGAGAAATCCTTTTAATTTTTGGCTCAATTACCTGGTTAAAAGCCTTAGCAGCCTCTACAGCATCACCCATAATCAGAATCAAGGAATGAGGTATGGTTCCAACCGGTTCCTGGCGGATAAGCTCTGCGCCAAGAGTGGTAGAAACCCCATCAGCTCCGCCAATAAAGGCACTTCTTTCGACCATGGGAGTTATTGCCGGATGCATTCTTCTGGCTCCGAAACTATAAATTAATTTATCTCCGGCAGCCAGCTTGCATCTTGCCGCTTTTGTGGCTATTCCGCTTGCCTGGCATAAAAACCCTAAAATAGCTGTCTCATATATGCCAAAATCGAGATACTTGCCCTCTATTACCATAACAGGCTGGAAATCCTTAAATACCATTCCCTCAGGCATACATCTTATTGATATTTTATCAATATCCGAAAGAAGCTTTATAGTCTCTTCTATCCCCGCCAGAATCCCCCACCGGTAGCCTTCAGGAAAACCTTTCAAAAATATTTCAGCTTTCACTACAGGATTTTTACCAGCAGCTTCCAGTATTTCTTCTGTTCTCTTAAAATATATATCTGTCAATCTGCCTTTTTTTATATCGTCCGCATTTGCTATATGAAACATTACATACTCCTTAAACTATATTTACCTTAAGCACATTCCGCATCTGATCAAGCGCAAATCTGTGGTCTCTTTTATTTAAACCAATTACAGCATCTTTTACCACATCAACCCTGTAACCTCTCATCACCGCATCAGCTACGGTATAAAAAACACATATATTTGTAACATCCCCTGTGACTATTAATTTCTTCACCGATAATTTTTTTAATATCTCATCCAGATCTGTATTAAAAAAACCCGAGAAGGAGCTCTTTCTTACAATAATATCATTACCCTGTGGTTTTAGTTCTTCAATTATTTTTGATCCTTCTGTATTTCTTATAGCGTGTGGAGGAAACATTTCAAACTCCCTGTCATCTTTATCGTGACTATCGCACAGATATATTACCGGGTAGCCTTCACTTCTGGCTTTTTCCATTTCTCTCTTTATGGGATCAATAATTTTTTCAATTTTAGGAACTTTTAGCGGCGCTCCATCCAATACAAAATCATTCAGCATGTCTATTGTAAGTAAGGCTTTTCTGCCATTCATATTGCCACCTCAGTAAAATTTTAAAAATAATCTTTCATGAACACTAATGATTGCCACTTCGTGTCAGCCGCCCTGTATCCCCATATATAATGCAGGAGCTCCTGCGGCGTTTTTATTGGTAATAGTAAATATTACGATAATGATACCATCTGAAAGACAAATTTTGTAATATTTTATATTCACAGAATTTATATATTGTTTTTTTGTCTCCCCATCTATAGAATTATAAAAGATAAAATCAATTTATTAAAAAATACAAGCTTAAGGAATAAAAATGAAAATAAATAAATTAAACAGGTTTCTTATCGTCAGTATAATATCAATGTTAACCATATTTCTCATGATATCACTTACTTCCTGCACCAGGAGTGTATCTTTGTATTTCGCAGTATCTACTGATACTGACGTCTACCTTACAGAAGAAATAAGGGAAATCCCGGTAAGTAAAGAGCTGTATAAAAATGTAGTAGAAGAACTGATAAAAGGGCCGCAGAGCGACCAGCTTTATCGCACTATCCCTTCCAATGTTAAAGTTAATTCAGTAAAAATATCCGAGGGTACCGCTACCGTAGACTTCAGTAAAGAAATTATAACCAATTTCCAGGAAATACCACACAGCTCTACTACAGAAGTTCTGGCCATTTTCTCTATTGTAAATACACTTACTGAGTTTGAAGAAATAAAAAAGGTAAAAATAACTATCGAAGGCAAGGATAGCGGGCAAGTAGATGGGCTTTATATAGAAGATTTCTGGGGACATGTAGGTATTTATGAGGAATTTACCAGAAATGAAGATATCATAAAAAGCTCATAGTCAATGTGCAATAATATGATACAGGACAGCAAAAGTAGGAACGATTTGGACATATTAAAAAATAAAACAAATGATATTTCAGCCTTTTTTGAAAATACTCTATCCGCTATGGATAAAAGACCTCTGGTTGGCTGGTTCTGCACCTACACTCCGGAAGAACTTATTGTTGCCGGAGGTTTTATCCCCGTAAGAATCTTCGGAAGGAAAAAAATAATTAAATCCGAAAGTTACTTTCCTATAAATTTCTGCCCTTATATTAAATCAAGCTGGGAGAGCTTACTTTCCGACGCTGACAATTTTAAAGCAGTGATATTCACCAACTCCTGCGATGGGATGAGGAGGTTTTTTGATACCACAAATAAATATCTTAAAGATACTCCTTCCTATCTGCTGGATGTTCCCCACTTGAGAGGAGCAGGCTCTATAGATTTTTTTGCAAATAACATAGGTAATATGAAAAGATTCATTGAAAATTTAAATGGTAAAAAAATAAGCAGAAGAGAAATAGAAAATGCAGTAAGTCTTATCAACAGGAAAAGAAAGCTCCTGAAAAAATACAGCCAGATTTTTACTAAATTACCAGAGTTTATAAGCATATCTTCTTATTTTAAAGTTATGGAGCTATCTATGATCTCGGCACCCGAAATCTTTACAGATGATCTGGAAAGATACCTAAAATTCATCATGGAAGCCGGCGCAGAAAATATGACTAAGCTGCAGCCAAATTACAAAAACACCCCCGCTATTATGATTATTGGTAACTTTATCACCGAAGAAAAATTATGGGGTATGCTATCTGCGATGAATCTCAAACTGGCTTCCGACGACCTCTGTATTTCAAGTAGATATTTTGAAAAACAGATAGAGCTGGGCGATGATTCTGACTTTCTCAATCTTATTGCTGAAAGGTATTTAAATAAGCCCCAATGTATGAGAATGGCCGATTTAGGATTGAAATTAAAGGAGATTGAGAATAATATAATTAAAAATAATATAGAAGGTGTAATATTTATAAGCTTGAAATTCTGTGATACCACGCTTTATTCTTTTCCCCTGCTGAAGCAGAAATTAAACCAGCTTGGGATTCCAGCTTTATATCTTGAGATAGAATATAATAATTTTTCAGAAGGCCAGTTAAAAACAAGAGTGCAGGCTTTTCTGGAAATGCTATAAATATAATTATTATAAATGGGTATAAAAGACAAACTAAAAACCGGAATACAGAGAAACCTAAATCAAAAGTATATCATTAGACTCCTGGACATTATCTCAAAAAAGCCTGCGCTTTACGCTTACGGAAGCACATTTTCCTCTTTATCTGATAAATACCTGAATATTTTTACCATAGAAAGCCTAAGAAATGCTTATTCTGACAATAACTATCCCATAGGTTATGGATCTCTTTTTTTACCCTATGAGATGTTCCATGCGCTGGGAATCACACCGTTCCTGCCGGAAGTTATGGCTGGATTTACAGCAGGGTTGGGACTGGCAACCCAGACACTTAAAGAATCCTCTTCAAACTGGTACTCACAGGATCTGTGCACCTTTCATAGAAGTGCATCCGGCGCAGTGGAACTTGATATATTTCCAAAGCCTGATTTTGTCATCACTACCAATCTGGCCTGCGATGCCGCGCAAAAATCATTTTATATACACTCGGTAAAATATAATATTGAAAAAAATTTCTATCTGATTGATGTACCTTATGAGTATTCAAAGGAATCCATCTCGTATCTAACCGGACAGATAAAAAATATCTGTATGGATATAAGTTCCAAATCAGGTATGAAACTTGACACTTCTAAATTTAAAGAAGTCATCAGTTTATCAAATGAATTTAGAAAATGGGCAATCAAAGTTAACAACTTAAGAAAAACTCTTACAAACTATCCCCCTTATTATAATGGTCTTAATTTTATTTTACCTTTCCACGGTCTTGCGGGAACCAGAGAAGCCGTCATTCTTTATACCCAAATGTATAAGGAACTAAAAAAATATTTAGATAAAGAGGAGAAAGAAAAATCAGGTAAAAATAAATCACCAAAAAGAATTCTGTGGCTGCACCTGAAACCTTACTACAAAAATGAAATATTTGACATACTGGAAAGAGAGAACTGCATAATAGTATTTGAAGAAATAAATTATATTCACTGGCCTGAACTTGACTGCAAAAGACCTTTTGAAAGTCTGGCTAAAAAGATGCTTTCCCATTTTCTAGCGGGTAGTATTGATAACAGGATCGATGTAATTCTTAAGGCTGCCAGGGATTATAAGGTTGACGGAGCAATTTTATTTTCTCACTGGGGATGCAGACAGAGCAATGGCGGGGCAAGAATTATCAAGGATAGCTTAAATAAGCTTAATATTCCCACTCTGGTTTTAGATGGGGATTGTGTGGATCAAAATAATTCCTCACAGGGCCAGGTAAAAACTAGATTGCAGGGATTTGTAGAAATTTTGAACTCTTAAAAAAATAAAAGAAAGGAAAGATATGTATACCTGTGGAATTGATGTAGGCTCAGTTACAACCAAGGTAGTAATACTAGGCAGAAAAGATAATAAAATTGCATCTTATGTAATCGTCCCCACTGGTTCTGACAGTAAAAATGCTGCTAGAAAAGCTCTTGATGATTCTTTAAAGAAAGCTGGCCTGACAGATAATAAGATTGAAGCTACTGTTGCCACCGGTTACGGCAGAATAAATATTCCTTTTGCGGATAAAAATATAACCGAGATAAGCTGCCATGCCCGGGGGGTCATATCTTTATTTCCGTATTTAAATACAGTAATAGATGTCGGGGGTCAGGACAGTAAGGTCATAAAACTTAAAGACGGAAAGCCCATTGACTTTCTGATGAATGATAAATGCGCGGCAGGAACTGGCAGATTTCTGGAAGTTATGGCAAGAGCAATGGAAATAAATCTTGAGCAATTTGCTCCTATTTTTATTAAAACCAATGATAAAGTCGATATAACTTCTACCTGCACTGTATTTGCCGAATCCGAAATAGTTTCACTAATCGGACAGGGTATAGATAAAAATAAAATTATAAAAGGCCTTATTTATTCTATTGCAGATAAAATAACTTCGATGGTTGAAAGAGTGGGGCTTGATGAACCGGTCTGTATGACTGGAGGAGTCGCTAAGAATCTGGGTGTGGTCAAAGCGCTGGAAGAAAATTTAGAAATAAAAATAAACATTCCAGATGAACCACAAATAAC
>SOKC01000134.1 GCA_004376325.1 Actinomycetota bacterium
TATCAAGCATATATCAACCGGCCCTTAGGTTCAGGGATCTTACGGCCTAACTCCTTCGCAGTTTCAATCCATTCCTCAATTACTTTAGTAATATTTTCAAGAACCTCTTTATATGATGAACCATCTGCCATACATCCTGGCAGTTCAGGTACTTCCGCAATATATGCCTGATCATCGCTGCTCCAATAAATAATAATTTCATATTTAAACATTATTCACCCCTAAGTCTATACTCTAATATAATATTTCTTACCTGTTTTACTTGATAAGGTTTCGCTTTAATCCCTCTTGATTGTATGTTCAATATCTCCTTTATGCCATCTTTAAAAAAAATATGATGGCTTCCTTTTATCCGCTCTTCAAAACCTAAGTATTTTAACACACCACATAATTCTGAAAAAGAGATATCTCTATCAGAAAATCCACTTAGAATTTTAAGTAATGTTTTCTCAATCTTACTCATATTTAATCATTATACTATAATATTCAAATTTTATTGGAAAGAAAAATATTAAAAGCTCCAACTCAAATTTAAAAAAGATAAGGGGAAGATCGTTTCTATTAAAGTAGAATCTGGTGATTATTTTATTAGGGATGACAAACTAGAAGCTGCTAAGAAAGCCAGAAGTAAGTTCCCTGATAAAATATTTGTATTTTTAGCCTTTCTATTTTCAAATTCAAGAACTTTAAAGTAATTAATCAAATTTTTAAATCAGGTAGTAATATCCATTAACTATCATTTTTTTAATCTGACAAACCTTCCTGTAGGAACGATAGTTATTTTAATTTTATCATTTTGAGAAATTCTATTATCCAGATATTTCTGAATATTCTCTATCTTTTTAAAACCCATTTTTCAGTTTCATCCCGGGTAAAATCTGAATAAAGCAAAACATCAGTATTTCTATTCTCATAACCGGTTTTCCATAATTTTTTTTGCCTTTTTTTCAATAAATTCTAAATCTACCTCACCGCGCGTATTACCGGTCTCCATAGCAGCCCTGGCTACACTTACCGCAACAGCCGGTAGAACCCTCCTGTCAAAGGGTTTGGGAATAATGTAATCTTCCTTTAGATTATCACTCACAATTTCCGAAATGGCTTTTACAGCAGTCAGTTTCATTTCTGTGTTTATTTCTATTGCCCTCGCGTCAAGAGCTCCCCTGAATATTCCTGGAAATGCCAGTACATTATTAACCTGATTAGGATAATCGCTTCTTCCAGTAGCAATAATCCTGACACCACATTCCATTGCAAGCTCTGGTTTAATTTCAGGCTCTGGATTTGCCAGGGCAAATATAATTGGATTTTTCTTCATCTTTCTTATCATTTCGGCAGCCAGGACATTTGCCACTGATACCCCGATGAATACATCGGCATCCTCCAATGCACAGGATAGGTCTCCTTTTATATTATTTGAATTTGTAAGTTCTGCCAGCCTTTGCTTTGCGGTATTCAAGCCTTCCCTGCCCTTATATATTATTCCTTCGCTGTCGCACACAATAATATCGGTTGCACTGATGCAATTTAATAAATTTACAATAGAGTTACCGGCTGCTCCTGCTCCATTTATTACTATTTTTACCTCTGTTATGTCTTTCCTGTAAATCTTCAGAGCGCTGAACAGCCCGGCCAGAGTTACAATGGCAGTCCCATGCTGATCATCATGGAAGATAAGCATATTTGTTTCTCTCTTCAGCCTGTCCTCGATCTCAAAACACCTGGGCGCGGCAATGTCCTCCAGGTTTATCCCTGCAAATGATGGCTCCAGCATTTTTATAGTACTTATAACTACTTCATTATCCTGGCTGTCTACGCATATAGGAAAGGCAGATACTCCTCCAAACTGCTTAAATAACACACATTTTCCTTCCATTACCGGAAGAGCTGCTCTGGCTCCGATATTTCCAAGACCCAGTACCGCGGAGCCATCAGATACTACTGCAATCATATTGCCTCTGGCTGTATATGTATTCAGTTCCTCAGGATTTTTAGCAATTATACGGCAGGGTTCTGCAACGCCTGGGGAATATGCGAGGGACAAGTCATGTTCGCTATTGGTTTTTACTTTACTTATTATATCAATCTTACCAACATTTTTTTTATGCATTTCCAGCGCTTCTTTATAAATATTCAATTGATTTTCACCTATTCTTTTCTATTTTTAATAATTTAATTTTAATACATATTTATGATACTAGTTTTTATATTCTTTAGCACTAGTTAATAATTATTTTTTAAATTTTCTAGTATATTTATTTAATGCTACCACTACTGGAAGCTCTCCACCAGATAAAAAATCAGAAACTAACACGTAATTTAACAGGTATAATTTTATTAATGGTAAATTATGACATATAATAATGCACATGGAATATTTCGCAGATACAGACATTGGGAAATATAGAGAAAAAAATGAAGATTACCTTTATGCTAAAAGCAACCTGTTTATTGTAGCCGATGGTATGGGAGGACACATTGCTGGAGAGGTTGCAAGCAGAATTGCTGTTGAAACTTTCATAGAAAATTTTAATAGCAGCCTGAAAGATAGAAGTAAAAAAATTTCAGCTAATAAAAAAACAGATATTCTAGACTCCAGCCAGATAAAGGAACTACTGCTTAAAAGCATTAAAAGTGCCAACAGGAAAATATTTAGTAAAGCAATCCTGCAACCTGAATATTATGGTATGGGAACCACATTTACTGGATGCTGTATCCAGCAAGACAAAGCATATACAATTCATGTGGGTGACAGCAGACTTTATATTAAAAGAGGCAGTGAGTTTAATCTGTTAACTTCCGATCATACCATCGTTGGTGAATTATTCAGAAGAGGAGAAATAAGCTATGAGCAAACTTTCAATCATCCCCAAAGAAACTACCTTACAAATGTCCTCGGAGTTGCAAAAGATATAGATCCGGACTTCTTTTCACATAAAGTCTTACCTGAAGATATACTGCTCCTGTGTTCTGATGGACTTAATTCCATGTTGAGGGATGAAGATATTGCTAATATTATTGATAAATATAAAGATACTAAAGATATTGCAAAGAATCTTATAAAAGGTGCAATAAAAAAAGGTGGTCTGGATAATATAACAGTTATAGTTGTAAAAATTTAAGATATGCCCGAGAAAGATTTTAGAAAATATAAATTAATCTCAAAAAGATACAGGATAATCAAAAAGATAGCTTCGGGTGGAATGGCTGATATCTTTCTGGGAGATGACTTAAAACTGAACAGAAAAGTCGCTGTAAAAGTATTATCTGCTAATTACGCAGGTGATAGAAACTTTGTGGCAAGATTCAAGAGTGAAGCGCAAATCCTGGCCAGGCTTAGTCATCCTAATATTGTCCAGGTATATGACTGGGGAGAATTTAATGGCTCCTATTTTATTTGCATGGAATATGTTGAGGGAGAAAGTTTAAAGGAAATAATAGAAAAAAAGGGTCCACTGCCCCCTGAGACTATTGCTGACTATGCTATACAAATCTCCAGCGCACTGCTGACAGCTCATAAAAACAACCTCATACACCGTGATATTAAGCCCCAGAATATACTTGTAACTCCGGAAGAAAAAGTTAAAGTTACTGATTTTGGCATTGCAAAATCCCTCACCACCGATGTCACCAAAACATTGAATATAATGGGAACAGCTCATTACATCTCACCTGAACAGGCGAAGGGAGAAGTTTTAGACCACCGGACAGATATTTACTCATTAGGGATTGTACTTTATGAAATGTTAACTGCAGATGTTCCTTTTAGAGGGAGTAACTCAATTGACATTAGTCTGAAACATATAAATGAAAAACCTTTAAAGCCATCAGAGTTGATGGAAAATATACCAGAGAAATTAGAAGATATAATAATGCACTGTATGGAAAAAAATCCCCTGGCGCGCTATCCAACTGTAAGAGAACTGATAGGCGATCTTCAAAAATACGAGACCGATAAACCTTTAAGTTTTAGCGCCAAAGGACAAAATTTAAATAGAGCCGGTGTATTTATAAAAAAAATAAGGCCTCATCTGGCCACTATTATTATAGCAGCTTTTATGATTGCCTTTCTGTTCCTATTTATATTTTATAGTTATAAATACTATAATAGTACTGCCGGTCACAATATGGTATCAGTTCCCCCACTTGAAAATATTCCAGCTGAAAATGCGAAAGAAATACTGGCACTATTTGATCTGAATTTGATAGTAAAAGACGAAATCTACAATTCAGAAATCCCGGAAGGATTTATCATAGAACAGACTCCAGAACCCGGGAAAAATGTTCCAGCCGGCAGCGATATTGAGGCAATCCTTAGCAGAGGTCAGGAAATAACCTATATCTTAACCCCTAATCTGATCGGTCTCAGCATGGAAGAAGCCTCAAATATATTAAAGGATTTTGGACTTGTAAAAGTGGTTATTTCCAAAGAATACTCCAGTACTTTTAAAAAAAATCTGATAATAGACCAGAGCCCGCAGTTTAGCGAAAAAATTGAACCTGGAGGATCCGTTAATATAATTGTGAGCAAGGGTAAAGAGACTATCGTTATACCCAATATTATTGACCTGGATTTTAGAAATGCGTCAAATCACCTCAAATCCCTTGGCTTGATAGTAATAAGCAGCAAAGCTCCGTTAACAGGTATCGTAAATGAACCAGGGATAGTCATGAAAGTAATCCCATCCCCGGGTTCCAGAGTTGATGTAAATAGTGTGGTGGAACTGGTAATTTCAACAAGCGAGCTACTTGTTCCTGTTCCTAATCTGGTGCAGCTCAGCCTGGAGCAAGCTAAAAATATACTTGATTCTGATAATATCAATTATGAAATAAGTTATATAAACACGGATTACTCAGTACAGGAAGGTACAGTTTTAGGCCAAAATCCTGAAGCCGGGACCTACATTTCCCCGGGCTCCAGTATCATTTTATTTATAGGCAGGTAGGACCTGTTATTCGGTACCGAAAAATCCCATGGATTCAAATTTCTTAGCTCTTCTGGATTTTAATTCTTCTCCAGAAATGCCGGCAAACCTCTCCAGCGCACCAATAATATATTTTTTTACAATCTTTACCATTCTACCGGGCGCATTCTGAGCCCCGCCAATGGGTTCGGGGATAATCCTATCTATTATCTTGAGTCTAAGCATATCTCTTGAAGTCAGCCTTAGTTCCCTTGCTGCCAGTTTAGTACCGGAAGGATTTTTCCATAGAATAGCTGCGCATCCTTCTGGTGAAATGACCGAGTAAGTGGAATTTTCCAGCATTGCCACTTCATTTCCAACAGCCAGCGCCAGCGCTCCCCCGCTTCCTCCTTCACCAATTAAAATAGCAATAATGGGAACCTTAACTTCAAACATAAGCAAGATACTTTTTGCAATAGCGCTGGCCTGTCCATCATCCTCAGCTTCAAGAGCAGGGTACGCTCCTGGCGTATCTATTAAAGTGACAATAGGAAAACCAAACCTGTCGGCCAGCCGCATAATCCTCTGGGATTTTCTATATCCCTGAGGTATGCTCATACCAAAGTTATACTCCAATCTCTGCTTTATATCCTTGCCTTTATTATGCCCCATAACAGCAACAGTCTTTCCATTAATCTTACCCAGACCTGCAGCAATCGACCTGTCCTCACCGGTCAGCCTGTCACCGGAAAGTTTCACAAAATCTTCAAAAATACCATTTATGTAATCCAGGCATTGTGGTCGGTTTTCATCTCTCGAAAGCTCCACGATCTTCCAGACTCTTTTAGCGTCCCTTTCAACTTTTTTATAACTTTCAATTTTCCGGGAAAGATCTCTTTCTGCATCCTTAAAATGTATGCCGGTAAAGAAAGGGATCTTTTTCAATTTTTCAAGCTTGGATAGTGACCCTAAAATCTCTTTAAGATAACTTTTTGGAATTTCTTCCAGCTTTTTTAAATCCATACCATATCATTCCTTAAATAACTTTAACAGATTAGTCAGGGTATTCTTGAGATCACTTCTATTTACAATCATATCCACCTGACCATTTTTTAAATTCCTCTCTGAAGTTCCAAAATCCGGAGGAAGATTCTTTTTTATAGTCTGTTTTACAACTCTTGGGCCTGCGAAGCAGAAGAGCGCGTCAGGTTCCGCTATTATGATATCTGCAATTGTGGCAAAGCTTGCGCTAACACCTCCAGAAGTGGGATTGGTAATTATGGTTATATAGGGGATTTTATTCTCCTTTACTCTGTTCACACTGGAGACTGTCTTTGCCATTTGCATCAGAGATATTACCCCCTCCTGCATTCTTGCTCCACCTGATGCGCAGAATATAACCAGGGGAATATTTTTTTCAATACAGTAATTGGATAAAATCTTAATCTTCTCTCCTACCACACTTCCCATGCTTCCGCCCATAAAACCAAAATCCATAATACCAAGGGCAACATCATTTCCATCTATCTTTGCCTCACCAATGATGACTGCTTCATTCAGGCTGGTTTTAAGCTTTGTCTCTTTCAGTCTTACACTATAAGACTTGACATCATAAAATTTCAAAAAATCATCTGAATTAATATTCTTTCCAAGCTCGATAAAACTATTGCTGTCTACAGTAATTTGTAATCTGTCCCTTGCATTAATATAATGGTGATAATTGCAGTACGGACATACCCACAGATTTAATATAAAAATTTCATTTTCAATATCCTTAGTGCAATTCTTGCATTTGATTTTTTCCATCTTATGCCCCGTTTATAAATATTTTTTAAATCCCAGAGTGACATTATGACCGCCAAAGCCCATAGAATTTGAAAGCGCAATATTGACCTCTCTCTTCTGGCTTACCTTTGCTGTATAATTCAAGTCGCACTTTTCATCCGGATTATCAAGATTTATAGTTGGAGGAATAATATTATTTTTTATAGCCAAAATTACAGCCACTGCTTCAATGGCGCCTGATGCCCCCAGGCAGTGGCCGATCATTGATTTGGTTGAATTTATATTTATATTATAAGCATACTCGCCAAAACATCTTTTAATTGCGGCACTTTCAACAGCATCATTTAATGGAGTCGATGTCCCGTGAGCATTAATATGGTCCACCTCTTCCAGGTCTACGCCGCCCTCATCCAGACAATTCCTGATACATCTGGCCACATTTGCACCCGACTGCTCCATTGCCGTTATATGATAGGCTTCCCCCGAAAGACCGTATCCAAAAATCTCGCAGTATATCTTAGCATCTCTTCTTAAGGCAGACTTGAGTTCTTCCAATATTAATATACCACAACCTTCGCCCATCACAAATCCATCTCTGTCCCTGTCAAATGGTCTGGAGGCTTTCTCCGGTTCATCATTTCTTGTAGAAAGAGCCTGCATCTTGGAAAAACCCGCCATTGCTAATGGGGTTATAGATGCTTCACTTCCACCGGCAATCATCACTTCAGCAACTCCCCTTTTAATTATCTCAAATGCATCCCCTATGGCATTTGAACCTGCAGCACAGGCTGTAGTTGTAGTGATTACCGGTCCTTTGGCCCCGCTGGCTATTGAAACCTGTGCAGCTGCCATATTGGATATCATCATGGGAATAAGGAAAGGGCTTACTTTATCTGCACCCCTGCTCAGCAGTCTTTCATGCTGCTGTTCCAGAGTCAAAAGTCCTCCCACTCCACTTCCTATATAAACTCCCACTTCATTTTCACTGTTGGAATTAATCTTAAAGCCGCTGTCTTTTATAGCATTTAATGTTGTAGCAACTGCAAATTGGGAAAATCTATCCATTCTTTTTGCCTGCTTGAAGTCCATATAATTTTCAGGCTCAAAATCCCTGATCTGGGCAGCTATCTTGGAAGCAATCTTTTCTACATCAAACCGGTCAATCCTGCTAACACCTGATTTTCCGGAAATTAGATTTTCCCAGAATCTGTCAACTTCCAGTCCTAACGGCGACATTATTCCCAGTCCGGTTACAACTACCCTCCTTCCTTTATTTATTTGTTCCATAAATAATTCCTTTTTTTAAAATGTTATCACTCTACCTGTTAAATACCCATTCCACCATCCAGATTTATCACGGTACCGGTTATATAATTGGAGTCATCACTTGCCAGAAAAAGCGCTGTTTTTGCCACATCGTCTACACTTCCCAGCCTCCCGCTAGGAATTTGCTCCATCAATTTTTCCTTTATTTTATCACTCAACTTTTCTGTCATTTCAGTTTCAATATAGCCAGGAGCTATAGCATTAACCAGAATATTTCTGCCCGCAAGTTCTCTGGCAAGGGTCTTGGTAAGCCCTATTATTCCGGCTTTAGATGACGAGTAATTACTCTGTCCCGCATTCCCGTGAACCCCTACTATTGAAGATATATTTATTATTTTTCCACTTCTCTTCTTTACCATATATTTGACTGTATGCTTGGAACAGATAAAAGCTCCGGTCAGGTTTATATCAATTACTTTCTTCCAATCTTTAAGACTCATCCTGAGTATCAGATTATCCCTGGTGATTCCGGCATTATTGACCAGAATATCAATCCTGCCTTCAGCCTCAATAATTTTTTTTATAGATTGCTCCACACCTTTTTCGTCAGTTATATCTACTTTGAAAAAATTAACTTTATTATCATAAGCTAGCTGAAATTCACTTACGGTTTTTACTCCTTCTTCCTGGTTGACATCAAAAATATATACGGATGCACCTTCCTCTAAAAAAGTCTGGCTGATCTTCTTTCCAATACCCCTGGCGCCGCCGGTTATTATAGCCACCCTATCTTTAAGCCTCATTTATGATTCCTTCCTTTTTTAATGCATTTTTTAAATTCTCAATATCTTCCATTTTGTTGGTGTTCAGTATAATAATATCCTTGCCACTCCTTTGTGCAATTCTACCAACCAATCCGGATAAAACTCTCCCGGGGCCAACTTCTACAAATATCCCGACACCTTTCTTAAGCAGATACTCAATACTGTCAACCCACCTTATGGGACCGGTCAGCTGGCCGGTCAAGGTCTTTTTAATATCATTCCTATATCTGTAAGCCACCTCGGTGGTGGAAAAGAAAGGCAATTTCATATCTGTAAGTTTAACATTTTCTTCAATAAATCTCCCAAGCTTATCTGAAACTTCCTTCATCAGTGGACAATGCGAAGCAATGCCAACTTTAAGCGGTATTATCTTTCTTACCCCTCTCAATTTTAATTCCTTTATTGCTTCCCCAACTGCGTCTTCATATCCACTTATCACTATCTGCAAGTAGTCATTATAATTGGCAACAAATACCCTGCCCTTTAAACCACCAAGAACATCTTCAATTATACTTATACCTGTCCCTAAAACAGCAGCCATCATTCCTTTTACACTCCTGTCAGCTTCACTCATAATTTTCCCCCTGTATCCAACAAGCTTCACCCCCTGCTCAAAACTATAAGCACCGCTGCTGTAAAGCGCACTGTATTCTCCAAGGCTATGTCCCAATACAGTATCAATGCACTCTCTATTTATAGAAAGATCATTTACTATATAATCATTTAGAGCGCAGCTTAATGTGTAAATTGAAATCTGGCTAAACCGTGTATCATCAAGTGAGTTATTCCTATCTCTGCCGCTAATTATCTTTAATATATCACTGCCTATAAGCTCACTTGAAATTTCAAAGTACCTGCTATATTTGGCATTAGAGCCTAAAAATTCTTCACCCATATCCGGATACTGTGAACCCTGACCCGGAAACATAAGAGCAATCCTTTTAAAGTCCCCAGTATCTTTTTTGTTTTTACCATTCAACTGTAGAAAACCTTTCTAGCGCAGAGCAAACATTATATCCGCAGTGCAGGCAATATCGTTTCCAACCATTGCCCTGCCCTTTGCCCTGCCAATATTTCTCTTAAAACTTTCCATTTCAACCTCTACAGTCATTTCATCTCCGGGTTTTACTACTCTCCTGAACCTGGCTTTATCTATACCGGCAAATAGTACCAATTTTCCTTTATTTTCAGGCAGCATTAGAACTGAAACTGCGCCCGCCTGGGCAATAGTCTCAACTATGAGAACTCCGGGCATAATGGGATTGGAGGGAAAATGTCCTTTAAAATAATATTCTTCCTGCCTGACATATTTTACCGCTTTAATTCTCTTGCCTGGCTCAACTTCAACAATTTTATCGATTAAAAGAAAGGGATCTCTGTGAGGAATAATATTTTCAATATCTTTCCTGCTCATTTCTTCCATAACTTGTTTCCTTTATATAAAAAAATCTTTTATGGTAAATATAAAATGGAACCCCCACAGCTTTTTAGATAGACGCTGCAATATTTTTATAGTTTCATAGAAAAACCGCTGCTCTGATTCTGCAGCCGGCTGCAATACATAATTCCATATTTTTTTAGTTATTTATTCTTTCTTTTTTTATATAATATATAGTATTATTTTTTGTAAAATAATTTAAAAAGGAGTAAACATTGAAAGAAGTAAACTGGGTTTTAGCGCTGGTAATGTCTATTGTTTTTGGCCAGCTTGGCGTAGACAGGTTCATAATGGGACATGTAGGTCTGGGGATTTTGAAACTGATAACCTTTGGCGGTTTTGGAATCTGGTGGATCATTGATGTCATTTTAATTGCTACTAAATATAATTTTAGCAATGTAAAATGGGCTGACTGACCAAATCCTTAAATATTAAATGATAAATTTCAATTTAGCTAAGTATAAAAAGTCCCTTGAGACCGATTATATCGGGAAAAATATTATTTATTTAAAAAAGACAGACTCCACCAATAATTTTGCCTCAAAACTTATAAAGAAAAGATCTGATTTGAAGAATAGTCCTTTAGAAGGAACTGTGGTGCTGGCTGAAACTCAGGGGAAAGGCAAAGGCAGACTGGAAAGAGTGTGGATATCTCCTGAAGGGGGTCTATGGTTTACCATAATACTTAAGACCGGACTTGAAGAAAAAAATCTTCCGGAAGTTACACTGATTGCCGCTTATTCCATCGCTGCCGTACTGGATACAGAATACGGCATAAAAGCAATTATAAAATGGCCTAATGATATATATTATGAAAGATTAAAGTTAGGCGGTATTTTAACTGAAGTTGAAAAAATAAACAGCGATATTTATTTAATTATTGGAATTGGTATAAATGTAAACCTTGATACAGAAGACCTTGCCCCTTTTGGTAAAAAATCAGTGTCTATTAAAACTATATTGGGTAAAGACATAGAAAGAGAATATTTCCTATCAAAAATACTGCTTGATTTTGAGAAAGATTATAAATATTACTCCCGGACAAAAGATTTTAAAACTTTATTTAAAAAAATAGAAAAAATTCTAAATTATGATTAAATCCTGGAGGTGCTTTTTTTATATAATATTAGTATAATAAGACCATTAAAATTGCTTTAAAAAAATTCTATTTATCAAAATGGAAACTAAAAGCAAAATTGCCTTTAAATATTTTATTTTCTTTGGTAGTAAATACCCTCTTTTAATTTTTTTAATAAATATAAAATTCTATTAAAATCATCTCTTTTAGGAAGCAACATGTCTCTAATTAAATTAAAATCAGAATTCTTAGAAGTTTCTTCATCTATAATTTTTCTTAAATATTCAATGGTTTGATTTGTACATATCTTACTCATTTCTTTTCCTAATAATACAATTCCAGCAACTTGATTATCAAAATCTTCACTCTCTAATAATTGTAATTCTGATTTATATAATTTATCAAAAATCCCTGCATTTTCATAATTCTTCATAATGAATAATAAGTCTTCTGCATCTTTTGATCTATTAGGAAAGTTATCTTTCCACGCAAATAACTTTAAGATTGCTAAGCCTGGAAGTGTTGGTATTTTAACTTCCAATGTCGGATTATTTTGCAACCTAACTAAAGTTGAATAATTATAAACTTCATTAAATCCCATAACGGACATAACAACTTCATTTTCAGGCGGCCAACTTATTCTTTCATTTTTATCGGATATATCTCCAAAGGGAACTATATCAATTAAAATATCATTATAAAGAACTCTACGTTTTTCTTTTAATTTTTTAAACTCTCCAGACTTTTCTAAGGTATTAATTAGTTTGTCAAATTGCTTCCAGCTCGAGACTTTAATTCCCAGATCAATATCCATGGTCATTCTGGGCGCTTTAATTTCATAAAAATATTCCATTATAATATCCCTTGCTAATGCACCAATTATAAAAAAAGATATTTTAAGGGAATCAGCTACTTTTTTTATTTCTTTAATTGCGGCAATATATGAACTATCAAGTTTCCCTGATATGTCTATTAATATATTTTTCATAAATTATCCCAGCTGTTTCTA
>SOKC01000034.1 GCA_004376325.1 Actinomycetota bacterium
AAAACTTTGTATCATAATTGTAACAGGATACTCAACCTTTTACAATAACCTGCATAATTAGTATAGAGAGGATAGCTAAACACTTATTTTATTTTGAAATTATAGATCCCATTTTCATTTATGAAGATGCTGCCGCAATTTCTGCACGTAATTTTATTTTTATTAAAAAGAAGGGAATCCTTTCTGCAGGAGGTGCAGATTAAGATATCTTCCAAAACCATTTTCTTGTTACCGGTAGTACCTTCAGGCTCCGGTCCACTTAAAACACTCTTTAGAAAAACACTTGGTCCAAAAAGGGCGAAGGAAAATAATTTCTGATAAATTTTTTCAAGGAATATAAGGGTTTTTGTACCCGGAAATTTTTTTAAAAGACTGAGCCTGAAGTTAGATACACTTATTATTTTTTTTACTGTAAAGTTCCTTCTTTTTAGTAAGTTCACTATATACTTCGGGTGAAAATTCAGTATGGTCTCTCCTATCTGAGAAGGTATTAAATTAAACGGAGATGTATCCATCCTGCCAGTAGTAAACCTCAATATATTTTTAAGGTTTCTTTTATTGGCAAACTCCAGAAAATAAAGTCCCCTATTCCGTAGTATTCTTTCGACTTCGGTAAAATACTTTTCAGGATTATCAAGATGATGTACCATCCTGACAGTAAGTATTACATCTGCACAATTAGATTTTACCGGAAGAGAAGTCGCATCAGCAGCAATAAAATGTATGGTTGAAAGCTTTTCCGGGTCATTTTTTAAAAAGTTTTCTATTTTGTTTTTAGCATTCCTTAAATTCTTAATCGAATAGTCAATCAACACTATAGTCCCGAAATCTTTATATTCATTAAACAGCCTGCCGTAACCGCAGCCGATATCAAAAAATAACTTATTATCCCTATCAACTCCGGCAAGCAGTCTTCTTAAAGCCAGTCTTTCAGCTCTATCTTCGTATAGTCTTTTATTATCTTCCCAGAACTGGCTGTAATCATAACTTTCGTAATCTGATTTTCTAAATCCCATTCTCCGATACCCCTCTATCTTTCCAGACATAATCTGATTAATTATACTATAATTAATATGAAATAATTATAGCCATAAAAGAAAGCCTCTAATATATTAGAGGCTTTCTAAGCTTTAAATCACTCAAGCTAATCCTAACTTAAGCTCTTACTTTCTTAAAACCCTATGCAGTCTTTGATGTGGCCTTATCTTTTTTTAAACTACCACCTTCGTCTGTTTCTATGACATCTTTTTCCAGAATTTTTATCTGGTTAAATTCCAGGCTTGCTGCTACCACATCGGCAGTGATATTGGTAATATTGTATTTCTTTCCTTCTTTGCTTTCCCAGCTCCTTAAGTTAAGGTGACCGCTCAGCAGGACCCGGTCTCCTTTTTTCAATGCAGCAGCACAATTTTCAGCAAGATTGTTCCAGGTGGTGACATTAAAAAAATCTACCGTCTCGGACTCTTTACCATTTTTATCAGTCCACTTCTTATTTACAGCAATTCCCATCTCAGTAATGGCTATTCCTTCATTGGTATATTTTATTTCAGGATCGCGGGTTAGATTTCCAAGTAAGTACATGTTGTTTACATAATTCATAAATCCTCCTATCTTTATAAACTATTGGTAAAAAAATTTCTTCAAGAATTTTAGTAACTGAACTTATACCTATTGCAGTAGTTAAATTGCCCGTCCCATGGATATACGACTTTAGCTTTAGAGGTTGACCTGACGCTGCAGTATTTTGAAATAAATTTATCTACCAGAACAAAATCAAGTTTCCTTTCCGCAGTAACCAGCACCTCATCATAGTCATATCTGCATTCAACAAGAATACAGTTATTTTTACGGACCACCTCTTCGGCAATTTTATTGCAATTCAGACTTTCAAAAAACAACAAATTTTGCGCAACAGCCAGTGAAGCAGCATCTGAAGCATTCTTTGTTTCCTCTCTTGCTATAAAAATCCGGCAGAGATCAAAAATAAGCAAGAATAAAACCGTAAATATTACTACCACAGCTAACGTTAAAAAAGAAATATTCCCTTTATTTTTCGCTTTTAAATTCTCTAGTAACATTCCATCCTCATATTACTTTTGACTTTTATTAAAATATCCCTGCCCATAAATATTTCCAGCAAGCGGGCGATACCTGTACATTTATAAGAAAGAGCCACTTCAACCATATCTCCAACTCTTCTGGAAGAACTGTTGCCCGGGGTAATTTGTATATCAAGCCTATCCTGGTCAAGGCTTGAACAGACTTCCCTTATGCATCTGTAAGCTTCCTGGCTGGAATTGGTAGTGGCAACTACTCTTGCTCCCTCACGGGCTGCCTGCTCCAATATATTTTTCTGGTAAACCAGTAAACCAAAATGGGAAACAGTTAAAATTATTAAAACCAGGAAAGGAATAATAAGAGTAAATTCCAGTGATGCCTGGCCTTTTGATCTACCAGTTAATATTCTTAAAGTTTTTTTATCTTTATTTATTCCTGACATAATTTTTAAAATAAAACTGTTTCCCATTTTTCTATTTGTAGAAAGTGACACTCCACAGAGCAAGCCCTGCGGCTTCTGCTTAGTTTACTAAGCATTCTTTTTCCTGCTTCAATGTCGAAGACAACCCTTCAACTCCACAGGCGTCAATTCCGCTGTGCCCCAGCGTATTTTTTACCGATTCATCCCCGCTGCAAGCAGACGGGGGTTCTCGGCAACTCTTGAATAACTCGCGTTTCAAAGATTTTTTAAACCATAGAAGCTATCTTATCGAATACCTTTGCAATAATATCTATTATATAAGGCTTTCCAACTGCAATTAAAATTGTGCTTATTACCACTGCAACTATTGTAACTAACGCATACTCAAGAGTAGATTGACCTTTCTGGCACCAGAATTTAATTCTAGCACCTTTCTTTTTTATTTTTATTTTATTCACCTCCTCCAGTAAAAATTAGAATTAAATATAAGACTGCCCACCTCCTTTCTAAAATTATATACGCATTTGTGCTTATGCTTATTTAACTATATTACTAATTTAACATATTTAATCAAATGTGTAAATACATAAATTTATTTTTATTGAGTTTACTTAAAAATTCCGTGTTTTAAGACATTTTATTAATTAATGGGGTAGTTGATGTTGGAGGTAGAAGAGTGGTATAGTCACGGTATCCATGAACTAGCTGCTTAAGTTTATATAGTTTTACTTACACCTGAACAAACACCCCCACATAAAAAAACACCCCACATAATATATCTGGGGTGTTTAAGGTTAAGGCTAAAAAAATCAGAACTGCAGGATATTTCCTCCTATTGAAAATATAAGCGGTCCTCCCACCAGTATTATAAAAGATGGCAGAATTAGAAAGACCAGCGGGAACAGTGTTAGTATGGTTATCCTCCTGGTTTTTCTTTCGATATCCTGATACGCCTCAAACTTCATATGTTTTGATTTCTGTTTTAATATTTCATTTATTGAAGAACCATACCTTTCCGCCTGAATTAAAAGAAAAATAAAACTTTTAAAATCCTCTGAACTGCTTTTATCTATTAAATTTCTGTAAGCTTCAAACTTCCCTATTCCAATATCTACATCTTTTATAAAATTTGAAAGCTCTGCGCAAATGCTCCCCTTATATTTCTCAATTACAATTTTTATGGCATTATAAATATTTTGCCCTGATAATGTAGCTACCGACAATAGATCAATAACATAGGGTAAATCTTTATCTATTTCTTTTTGTCTTCTATACCTAAAACTTCGCAGCAGTAGATTCGGAATAAAATAGCCTGCCGCTCCTCCTGTGATACTTAAAATACCTGAGTTTGCGGGGTTATTACCAACAAGACCGCCTGCAATCATAAATAAACCAAATAAAATTACCTTGTATCCTATAAGAGATTCCAAGGTAAGAGATATTTTATTTTCAAATTCCAATAACTTTAAAAGCTCTGTATTTTCTTTTTTAACTTCAAACCAGTACTTCCCAATTAGGAGCCTTCCAATTTTATGAGAAATGGAATTCATTTTATTTACAAATCCACTAACAATCTTTTTCCTTCTGGGATGATTTCTAATTTTTCCGGCCTGGTAATGACCTTTAATTTTAATAAGATAAAATATGCCTGAACATAGAAACAAGTAATATGAGAATACGATTAAATATATAAGCATGTCTTAAACCTGATCACTTTCCGATACTGGTGATTTTCTTCATTACTATCACTCCTGCAATTTCCAGAACTCCTCCTATAAAAAGTAAAATAACTCCAGGACTGGTAGAAAAAAAATCCACTACAGTTTTATTCATAAAAATATATAATAAAACCAGAACTATAATAGGAAATATGGAGATAATATTCCCAGAATATCTGCTTTGCAGGCTCATTGTCTTTATTTGTGACTTTAATTTCAGGTTATGGCGCATACTGTCAGCTATATTATCAAGTATAGATATCAAATCCCCTCCTATTCTGTTATTAATCTTTAAAGAACTTACAAGGAGGTTAGCTTCCCTGCTCCTGCATTTTTGAGAAAATCTATCCAGGGCCTCATCAAGAGTAGAATTAAGCTCCAGTTCATTTGCAACTTCCAGCAAATAGGTGCTGAGAGGATCTTTAAACCAATTAGCAGATTCTTTAAATATACTTCTCACTGTCTTCCCTGCTTTCAGTAGCACTGTCATATTACTTATAAATTCAATCAGTTGACTGTGAATAAGTTCCTTTCTTTTCTCTTCAAGTCCGTTTAGCAGATCCAGAATATAAATTTCCAGACATAAACTAACAAACAAACTAAAAATAATATTTCTAGATAATAAATAAAAAAACAGAATTAGAACAATAAATATAAATACTGACAGTATCCTTCTACCAGTCCCATATATATTAATAAGAAATTTTATTACTTTAGACTCTCTGTAATTCCTATTTCCATATGAGATTTTTGTTTTTAAGCTAAATACAGAAACTGCTTTTTTCAACCCATAAAGCAAGAATATTATTGTCAGAACTAAAACAGTAGAAATTAATATTTCATCCAAGATTTTCATTTTTAAAATTAAAATTAAGTCCCCGGCTTTTTATTTTATCCATAAATGTTGGCGTGTAGCCGGTATAAACAATATCACCTCTGCAGGACTCATTATTCTCATTATTCTCATTATCATTTATCCCGGCATCTTCTGCCCTATATTTAAAAATATCCTTTACCCCTAAAACCGTGTTGTTTCCAATAAATTCATTTTTGTTTAGCAACTCACTTACCCTCAATAAAATCCTCCTGCCATTTTTTAGTTTTCCTAAATGAATAATCATATCTATCGAAGATGCAATCATTCTCCTGGCAGTGGAAGGATTTGAGTTCAGCCCTGACATCAGTATCATTGTCTCCAATCTTGTTACCAGATCTTTTGGTGAATTAGAATGAACTGTAGTCATAGAACCGCTATGACCTGTATTCATAGCCTGGAGAACATCCACAGCTTCTGCTCCCCTGATCTCGCCTACTACAATTCTATCCGGCCTCATTCTCAGGGAATTTCTGACCAGATCCCTGATGGTTATCTCTCCCTTCCCCTCAAGATTTGGAGGTCTGCTTTCAAGTTTAATTACATGGGGTAAATTTAAATTTAATTCCAGTGTTTCTTCAATAGTTACAATTCTCTCATCCGGCTGTATAAAATTAGAAATAATATTCAAAAAAGTTGTCTTACCGGTAGAAGTAGCTCCACTTACTATTATATTCAATTTACTTTTCACACAAATTTTAATAAAATCAGCAACTTTTTTATTTATGGTGCCTTCCTTTTTTAAACTTTCTATATCCATAATGTTTTTTTTAAATCTTCTTATAGTAACTACCACATCATTTATGGTTATGGGATTTAAAACCACATTAATTCTTGACCCATTCTTAAGTCTTGCATCCACCATTGGAGAACTCTCATCCACCCTTAAGCCCAGAGGACTCAATATTTTATCAACCAGGTTTCTGATATGATTATTATCTCTAAAAATAATTTCCGTTTTCCTGATAGCATCATCTTCTTCAATATAAACTTCGTCAAAATTGTTTATCATAATCTCAGTTATTCTGTCATCATTTATAAGGAAGCTAACCGGCCCGAAACTAAAACTATCTTCATAGATCTCTCTTACCAGTTTGCAAATTTCTTTTTGACTGATTATAATTTTTTCGTCTTCTACTATTTCCCTTAAATACTTATCAATTCTTTTTAGCCTTGCCTCAGGTAAAAGCTTACTGAGATCAACTGCTTTAATCTTTTTTAATATTTTCTTGCTTAAATAATTTGATATGTCAATATCGCCATCGATTGAGTTCATATACATAGATCCTCATATATCTTTTTAGAAAAAGCGGAGATATTATTTACAATTCTAAGATTATAATTAAAAATGGAATCAGGCCCCCTGTTCAATATTAAAAACTCAATATCCCTATCATAAGGAATAAAAGCATTTATGGGATAATTTAAGATAGTATTTAGACTTGCTGGTGAAATAGCGGGTCTGGTGTTGAATTTATTTATCAATATATCAAAATCATAAGAACATTCATCATAAATTATATTATTTGCAAGCACATTTAAATTATTTACTGAAATCAGATCAGGCAAAGAAATAAAAATAATTTTATCAACAAAATCTCTTAAACACATTTTATTCTGGGTAAGTAGATAATTCGGAAAGTCTATGCAGATAATATCAAAATGCTCTTTGAGCACGTCTAAAAATTTCTCTAAATAATCTTTGTAAACAATTTTATTTTTTTCGATTTTTATGGGAGGCAATATTAAATTTAAACTGTTTTTAAAGTTGATTACAAGTCTTTTTAAAATTGAAATATCCAGTTCATCTATAACTTCTTCAATATCCCCCAGATCTCTATAGCTATCATTCATCAGGTTAAAAACCAGCCTGCTGTCCTTTTTTCCAATATTTAAATCCAGTAGAAGTATATTCTTTGTGGTTTCCCTGGCAAGATAAGTTGAAACACAATAAGTTATAAAGCTGCAGCCGCAACCCCCTTTACTTCCTGAAAATAATACAATTTTCGATTCATCTCCATTTATTTTATTCATTCATTTTACCTCCTGGCTCCTTTCATTTAAATTCTAAAATTAAAATATAAAAACTTCGTAAATAAGTTTTAACTGATGGTTTATGAGTTATTTTTTGGGACAAATTGATAAATTTAAAACTCCCCTCTCCAACGCCAAAAATACTTTTTCCACTTCAGATTTACTTAAATAAAAAGTTATAATAAGCAGCTTTCCGTAATTGGAATTAACCTGACTGCCGATAAAAATTGAGTCTAACAGGAAATCTTCACTATAATTTTCACCACTGGAATAACTTTCTTCCACATTGCTACCGATTAATATTATTTCCTTTTCAGACAGGACTGTTTCTGAACAAAGAATGCTATTTTCTTGTTCATAATAAGTCGATATCAAATCAACTCTATCTCCTTCTTCCAGCAATGACTTATCTCCATAAAAGTTTACGGGAATGCTGACTGCTCTTAAATCATAAGGAATATATGATGAGAAGCTGAGACCAAAATAGTTATTGGAATTTACACCTCCAAGCTTATCTTTTCTGATAATTTCACCTTCTAAAATGTCACTTGCAGCCTTCTTGCCTAAAATTTTATCCTCATCCATAATAAATTTTTCACTGAATATATTCCCTGGTATTTTTTGCGCTTCTATTAATTCTCCAGTAATTTCCTCATCTTTCTTAATATCAGTTTTAGCTATGAATATCTGATTATAACTGGCATCCTCTGAAATCTTCGTCTTTAAATTGCTTACATACCAGAAAATAAAAATCCCGCCTATAACAGCAATGATTATAAAAATAATGCTTAGCATTCTTTGTTTAATAATTAAGGATATTCTATTCATTCTTTTATAATTTATAATTATCTTTTCAACTGGACTTCACTATGCCAGTATAATAGATTTTGAATATAGACATAATAACACTTTTATGTAAATGTGTAAATATATAAAATTAAAAAATCTGGAATGCCTGGATCTCCTGGCAATGCAGCCCGACAGTGCTATAATTATCGGGTATAGTAATAATTCATTTTATATTGATATAAAGGTTTAAATTATGAGCAGCGCCTATCATTTATTTAAAGAAGGTAAAAAATTATCAGAAAGCGGTAAATTTTTAGAAGCAATAATGCTCCTGGAGAAAGCTAAAAATTATGAACCGGAAAAAGGTTCTATAAGAGAAGTTCTTGCCAGCGCATATTATAATTGTGGTTTTTACCGCTCTGCCAAAAAGAACTTCATAAGGGCTCTGGAAATAGATGCGGCCAACGATTTTGCGCACTACGGATTGGGTTTGTGCCTGGTAAAAGAAAAAAAATTAACCAAAGCAGTAGGGCACTTTAAAATTGCATTTTTTATGAAGCCCAATTCTGAAAAATATAAGGAGATTTTAGGTAGATTTACATAAATTGTATGGTTTGATTGACTTCATCAGGCTTCAAATTGCACTAAATCTCCAACTTCTAAAGAAGTCTTTTCTATGATTCCCGGTTTTAACTCTAATGCGTAGTAGGCATTTCTTATAAATGGAGTTACTCTAAAAGGTTTAATATTATGGTAAATGGCTAAAACTAAATTCTTTTTATCCAGAAATATCACATCTATGCTATATCTCATCCAAAAAGTGTGAATGCTGCTGCAGTTTTCTATAAGAAATCCCTCTTTATCATTTAACTTTTTTCTTACTGTAAGCCCAAATGATTTACTAAAAAAATTATTTGCTTTTATTACTTTAACCGCAATTAGTTCTTTTCCCCTGCTGTAATTGATTTTAACTGCTTTCATTGAATTTGCATAATCATTAAAACCGCAGTGACTATTTACCCTTCCGCTACTCTATAATTTTAAAAGTCTCAACAGCTTTATCAAAAGCTTGTATATTCTGGTCAAAATCTTCCAACCCTGTAGTAAAAGTTAGAACCCAAAAATCTGAATCATGCTTGATCATATACTGAGCCACTTTTGTCTTAATACCTTCAATTGTCTGCTCAAATATAACCCTGCCTACTTCTTCATAGTTACCGAGATGGACAACATTTTGTTCAACAATCTTAAACTTATACCCTGCTTTCTCATACACTTCTTCAACACTTGTATATGAGAGTTCCATATACTCATCAAGTGATAGAAAAGCTGCAGGCTCACCGGTAATAGTAAAATCATTTACACTGCCGCCCAGGGCAGCGGCTTCTGAATCATATCCAAAAAATAATAAATCAAATTTACTTGCTTCCACTTTATCAGCCAATTGATCCTGGCCTATATCTTTGAGTTTTTCGACTACAGAGTCGAGCTCCTCTTTATTTCCGCCCTCCCATCCTTCCGGTAGAGATAACTCAAAATCGCTTCCAAGGAACTCAGTTTTGGTAGTTAGTGCTGCTGTTGTCATTGTGCAGCTCACCCCAACTAAAATCATTGATGATGTAATGATAATTACAATTAGTGCTAATAAAAATTTTTTCATAGTTTCCTCTTATTTTCTAAACTCTTATCTTAAATAGGATATATTATACCAATTTTAATCATACTTGTTAGTCAATTTAATATTAGAATTTACCTTTTTAAATTTTAATGCAGGCTTTATTGTTATTGCTATCCCACCTAAAAACTTTTATCTTTTCTGATTATCTTTAGTTTGTTCTAAAAACCATTGATATAGCTCAGGATTATTATAGGTTTCAGTCCAGCAATCATGCTCTAATTCTGGATAAAGGTTGACGGGATTATGTTTTCTTAATTATTTGTTTCTACAATAGCGGGTATCTCTCAATTGCACTATCCAAAATCTTGTTTATTAACTGTGGATAGGAAAGCCCCGCTTTTGACGCGGAAGCCACGTAACCACTGTAATCCATAAATAAGCCCGGCATCGAGTTTATCTCTATAACCCATGGAGCACCGGTGTTATCTACTATAATATCAACCCTTGCGTAATCCCTGCATCGCAATGCCCTGAATGTTTTTAAAGCTAAATCTCGATGCTTGTTAGCCTCTTCTTTGCTCAGTTTTGCAATATGGGTTCTAGCCGTAATATAACCCTCTTTTACTTTCAGCTCACCAGTAAATATCTTTTCATCCTTCATCCTACTGGGCACACCATTAATCTCCAAAATAGCAAAGCACTCAGGATTTAGATTGCCAACTATGCCAACCGTGAATTCTCTACCACCTATGAATTGCTCTACTATCGCCGGTTGATTAAACTTGTCAATTGTTTGCTTTACCATGACCTGTAATTCTCGTTTCGAGACCACAACACACTCTTTCTCTATTCCACGACTCGAACCTTCGGCTACTGGCTTAACAATCAGCGGAAACTTTAGCGCAGATGACAGTTTTTCTGTAGGTTTGTGGAATACTTGAGAGGGAGGAGTCGGGATTCCATTGCTCATTAGTATTTGTTTAGTTATCGATTTATCCAGGGCTAATGCATGACCGTACACCCCAGAGCCTGTTAAAGGTATGCCTAAAAAGTCGAGAGTAGCCGGAAGGAATGTCTGGCTACACTCGCCTCTCCCACCCACTAGAAGATTGAACACAATATCTACTTTTTTACTTATTAGGTTGTCGATAAGTTTTTTACTGGACGCTATTGTCACAACTTCAAACCCTCGTTTTTTAATAGTCTCCTTGATTACCCTCAGGCTTTTTCCTTTCATCCATGGTCGTTTCTTATATATCTTCTTCTCTGTATTTTTACGGTGCGCTCTGTCATATACGATTGCCATTCGGCCTAAATAGTTTTTTTTGCCATGCTGTTTGATTGCTGCTTTAGGTAATATTGGTACGAGTGGCGGCCTTCTTTTAAACTCAGACTTTGCAACCCGCTCTGCAACTTTTGTGATAAGATATGGATCAAAACCCATTTCCTCTAACTCATCGGCAGCATATCCTATATCAACCATGTAATAGAGTAAAGGGTCTGCATCCTCATAACTAAATCCAAACTCATCTTCATCTTTCTGGCCAGGCCACATCCCCCCGCCTGGAGGTTTGTCAATGATACTTTTAGGTATACCTGTTGCTTTAGCTAATTCTATTACATGTGTCTTGTAGAGATTTTTAAGTGGCAATATATCACTAGCAGGATCGCCAAACTTTGTAAAATAACCCAGCAATGTTTCTGATTTGTTGCAAGTACCCAACACAACAGATTGATATATATCTGCGTAATAGTAAAGGAGGGCGGTGCGTTCGCGAACCATCTTACTCCCTAATCTCCGTGGATCCTTGTGTGGATGATTCTTTATGAAACTATCAATCATTGGTGTGATGTCCAGTTCTATTGTTCTAATCCCTAAATTTTTTGCCACTAATTTAGCATCTTCAAGTATATCAGGAGTAGATGTTTTATAAGGTAACAGCAATCCGATAAGATTCTTATTCCCTACTGCTTCACATGCAAGATAAGCAACCACCGCAGAATCTATACCGCCTGACAAGCCCATGATACATTTATCATACGGACTTTTTTCTACTTCATTTCTGATGAATTTGACTATTACCTGTTTAACCAACCCTGTATCGATATCAGGAATTTTCATGCTCAATCACTTTTCCCAATTCTCATTATCTTTTCTCCATATTAAATGTGTTAATACAGTAGTAATAAACTACACTTTCTTAACCCTTTCCTTAAACCCGTAATTTCCAATAACGTTACTCGGATTGTCGAAGCTGCTGAGCAACGCAAGGCAATTTGGGCAAAGGGGCGATAACCACAATCTGTCTACACATAGTTATATACCGTTTCAAGCAATATTATCATTAAATTGTAAATATGTTAACCTTAGATAAAATCCACATTCAGCACAAAAATTAAAAACAGATTCATGTCCTTCAGGTGGATTTTATTTAACTTTTCCCATAGGGGCTTTATTATTTTAATTTGACTTTTATTAATAATCGTCGGGGCAGGCTTTTGTATAACGTTCCGATCGTATCTGAAGTTCCCTAAAGGGATTTTTGGAGAAAGCACTCAAGCACGAAGCCAGATATGCTCTATTAGCTGAAGTGACTAAATCAATACTTATTCTGATTTATCCCTATAGCCAAATTAATTGCTTTAACAAGCTCCTCTGGTTTCTGTGAGCCAATTAATAGTTGTGCGACTGTTGCCTGAACTAAATTAATCATGGTTTTAAAATATTTCTTCGAATAAGTTCTTCAGCGATTTGAACTACATTCAA
>SOKC01000089.1 GCA_004376325.1 Actinomycetota bacterium
CAGCTTTTTATTAATTTTCATTGAAGCCTCCTTCTTTTTTACCATTCTTATTGCATTACAAGATTTTTTATTTTAAAGCCTCCTTTCGTCTTAAATAATCCTTCAATTTCTATTAATCTATAAAAAAATAAATAACATTATAGTTGTGATGGTAAAAACCAGGCTTAGTATAATTGTAATCCTGTCAAGATTTTTTTCAACAATTCCTGCACCGTCAAAAGTTTCTACCATGCCAGAGAATAAACCAGAGATACCTCCACCTCTCCCGGCATGTAACAGGATTAACAATATTAGCCCCACACTGGCAATAATATGAATCGTCAACAAAATATTCAGAAAAACAGAACCCATATTTATACTTCCTCCAAAATCATAATAAACACAAATTGGCTTTTAGCCTATATCTTACCAAAAAACTAATATATTAAAAATACATTTTTACTATAAAGGTTATTATAAAACTTCTCCTCAAAAAATAGGAATTTAATTAAATATAAGAGATTCCCCTGTCATTTCCTCCGGTTTTTCTATTTTTAAAAAATCCAATATTGTGGGCGCAATATCACTTAATTTAAAATTATGGCTGCAATTTTTTAGCTTTATTTTTGAATCACCAATTATAAAAGGCACTGGCGATGTAGAGTGCGCAGTTATAGTCTTCCTATCAATAGAGCATATCATTTCCTCTGCATTACCATGATCCGCTGTTATTAACGCCAGTGCACCATTTTTATTTAATTCTTCAACTACTCTTCCCACACACCTGTCCACTGTTTCAATGGCTTTTATAGCGGCATCAATATAGCCAGTATGTCCTACCATATCCGGGTTTGCATAGTTTAATATTATTACATCATATTTCCTTAATTTAATCTTATCTACTACAACATCAGTAACTTCAAAAGCGCTCATTTCCGGCTTTAAGTCATAGGTTGCAACCTTCGGAGAAGGAATCAATATTCTATCCTCTCTTTTAAATGGTTTTTCAATACCACCATTTAAGAAGAAAGTGACATGAGCATATTTTTCAGTCTCAGCAATCCTTAATTGTCTTAAATTATTATTTGATATAACCTCTCCTAAAGTATTTTTGATCTCCTGGGAAGGGAAGGCCACAGGAACGTTAAATGTTTTATCATATTGAGTCATACATACAAAATGAACTCCTGGTGGTTTTTCACCTCTATCAAATTCATTAAAACTTTCACTTATAAATGCTCTTGTAAACTGTCTTGCCCTATCAGACCTGAAATTAAAGAATATTACAGAATCTCCTGATTTAATCTTCGCCTTTTCTTCATCTCTGCTTCTAACTATAGATGGGACAACAAATTCATCATCTATATCATTACCGTAAGATCTTTCAACAATATCGGCGGCTGTTTTAAATTTTTCCCCAATTCTGTATACCAGAGTATCATAGCTTTTTTTAACCCTGTCCCATCTATTATCCCGGTCCATGCTATAATATCTCCCACTAACCGACGAAATCTCACCAATTCCTTTTTTCTTTAAATAATAATCTATTTCCTTCAGATATGGTATTGCACTTCTGGGAGGAACATCTCTTCCATCAAGAAAAGCATGTATAAATAAATTTTTTATTTTATTGTCATTGGCCAGATTAATTAATGCTTTAAGGTGTTCTATATGGCTATGCACACCACCATCTGATACCAGCCCCATCAGATGGAGACTGCTATTATTTTTTTTTACATTTTCGATGGTTTTAATTAATACTTTATTTTTAAAAAAAGCGCCGTTTTTAATTTCTTTACTTATTCGGGTTAATTCCTGGTATACAACTCTTCCCGCTCCAATATTTAGATGACCTACTTCTGAATTTCCCATTTGACCTTCTGGAAGTCCTACCGCTTCTCCTGATGCATCCAGTCTGGTATTGGGATAAATTTTATAATTATTATCCATATTAGGAGTTTTAGCAAGTCTAATAGCATTGCCGTCAATTTGGGTGGAAAGACCCCAGCCATCTAATATTATTAAACAAATTGGTTTTATTGTTTTAGCTCTATGTGTCACTGCTATCCTAATAATTAATTATTGCTATAAAATCATCAACTTCCAAACTCGCGCCGCCAACCAATGCGCCGTCAATATCTGACATGTTCATAAGTTCTGAAATATTGGAGGGTTTAACACTTCCACCGTACTGAATTCTTATAATTTCAGAAATCTTTTTATTGTAAAGTTCTTCTATCTTCCTTCTTATAGCCAGGCACATATCATTTGCATCTTCCGATGTCGCAGTTCTACCGGTACCAATAGCCCAGATTGGTTCATAGGCTATAGTAAGATCAACAATATACTCTTCATCAATACCCACCAGACATTCTTTCAGCTGGTTCATAACAAACTCCTCAGCCTTACCACTTTCTCTTATTTTCAACGACTCGCCAATACACATAATGGACTTCAAGTCTGTGTTAAAAGCAGCTTTTACTTTTCTGTTAACACTCTCATTAGTCTCACCGAAATACTGCCTTCTTTCACTATGACCGATTATTACATATTCAACACCCAATGCTTTTAGCATTTCTGGTGAAATCTCCCCTGTAAAAGCACCTCTAGACTGGTAATACATATTCTGTGCGCCAAGCTTAACTTCAAGATTATCACTGTCAATTATGGTTTTTACGCTCTTTAAAGCTGTTGCAGGCGGGCAGACTGCTGCTTCACAATTATTTTTATTCTTATACTTATATCTTAGATCCTGCATAAAATTTACAGCTTCCAAATGAGTCATGTTCATTTTCCAGTTTCCAGCTATAAAAGGCTTCCTCATTTCTATAATTCCTTTCAAAATAATTTACATTATTTTCAATTATTTATCTAAAAGAGAGATTACACCCGGTAGTTCCTTACCCTCAATGAGTTCCATAGCAGCTCCTCCACCACTTGAAACATGTGAAAATTTTGAGGATAGATTATATTTTTTTAATGCCGCCAGTGTATCTCCACCACCAGCCACGGTAACTGCCGTGCTTCCGGCAATTGCGTAAGCGATACTCCTGGTTCCGTATGAAAAATTATCCCATTCAAAAACACCTACAGGACCATTCCAGAAAATAGTCCTGGCACCTGAAATTTCTTTTTTAAATAATTCTACACTTTTATCTCCAATATCCAGACCCATACAATCTACCGGTATTGATTGTACGGATACCAGTTTTTTTTCTGCGTCACCATCAAATTCTTTTGCAACAACAATATCCACAGGCAGTACTAAATTAACATTATTTTTTTTGGCCAGGGCAAGCATTTCTTTTGCAAAACTAATCTGATCTTCTTCACAAATTGATTTACCTACCTCATAACCCTGCGCTTTTAAGAAAGTATAGGTCATTCCCCCGCCTAATATTAAGCTATCCACTTTACCTAACAAGTTTTTTATAACCTTTATTTTGTCCGAAACCTTGCTTCCTCCAAGGATAGTTAGAAAAGGCCTCTGCGGTGATTCCAGAAGAGATGTTAAAATCTCAATTTCTTTCTTCATTAGAAATCCTGCTACCGCTGGAAGGTATTTGGTTACTCCCGCAACAGATGCATGAACTCTATGCGCTGCACCGAAAGCATCATCGACATATATGTCTGCTAGAGAAGCAAGCGATTTGGAAAATTCATTACTATTCGCCTTTTCTCCGGGATCAAACCTCAGATTTTCAAGCATTACAATTTCTCCATAATCCATTTCAGTATCTACATATTCTTTAATTTGCACCGAATAAATCTGGTCAAATTTCTTAACTTTCTTACCGGTCAGTTGCTCCAGCCTTTTTGCTGCTGGATCCAGCCTGAATTTATTTTCAGCCTCCCCTTTTGGCCTGCCCAGATGTGACATCAAAATAACCTTAGAATTGTTTTTAATCAGATAATTAATAGTTGGTAAGGATAGTCTGATTCTTGTATCATCAGCAACATTCAACTCACTGTCCAGAGGAACATTGTAATCCACTCTGACCAATACTTTTTTATTTTTAACATCAATATCTTCTATTGTTTTTTTATTAAACATTCTCACCACCAAAGCCTTATTTCACAAATAACCGAGGCTTCAAAACCCCGGTTATTTATTATTTAAATCTATTTACTAATTATTCCATAATAAAATTAATTACATCATATAGTCTGCTTGAATATCCCCACTCATTATCATACCATGATAAAACTTTAATCAAATTATCTTGCTTGAAAGTACTTAGAGCATCAAAAATTGTAGAATGAGCATCACCAATAATATCTGCAGATACAATTGGATCTTCACAATATCTTAAGACACCTTTAAATTCCGGATCTTTTGAAGCTTTTTTAAAAGCACTATTTACATCTTCAACCGAGAAGTCCTTTTCAACTTTTACCGTTAAATCAACTATTGAACCTACCGGTATTGGGATTCTAACTGCCATACCATCAAGCTTACCGTTCAGTTCAGGAATTACTAAACCTATTGCACTTGCAGCACCGGTTGATGTAGGTATAGCCGATAAGGCTGCCGCTCTGGCTCTTCTTAAATCCTTATGAGGCAGATCCAGGATTCTCTGATCATTAGTATAAGCGTGTATGGTAGTCATAAAACCATTCTCTATAACAAAATTATCATGCAGAACCTTGCATAATGGCGCAAGTGCATTTGTGGTGCAAGAAGCGTTTGAAATTATATTATGCTCGTCTTTATTATACTTGTTATGATTTACCCCCAGCACCATTGTGATATCTGCTCCGTCCTTTTTGCAGGGCGCAGTGACTACCACCTTTTTAGCTCCGGCAGTCAAATGCCTGGTAACATCCTCTCTGGTTCTGAATATTCCTGTAGATTCCAGAGCAACATCAACCCCCAGGTCCTTCCATGGGAGCATTCCGGGGTCTTTGATAGATGTAATCTTTATTTTTTCACCATTAACTTCTATGTAATCATCCCCGGCTTTAATCTCAGCATCCAGAGTTCTATATATTGAATCATATTTCAGGAGATGGGCAAGAGTTTTTGAGTCATAAAGATCATTTATACCCACAATATCCATATTATTATCCTTATCATACTTTAATTTCGCCCTTAAAAACTGTCTCCCTATTCTTCCAAATCCATTGATTCCTACTTTTATTGCCATTTCTATTCCCCCTTTACTAAAACATAATAATCAAAGATTAGACCTATTTTATACAAATTTAAAATACTTCTAACTAAGTATAAACCGTGTAATTTTAACAAATTTACCTAAATCAATAAAGCAAATCTTTAAAAAAATATTTATAAAAAAAATATCTCTGATTGGTCTTAGAAACGTAAGTTATTTCTGGTAAGATTAATTGTTCTTACCAATATCTTTATGGAATAATTTTATAGAATAACCTTTTAACTTCAAATATTCATATATTTTATCTGATAGCACTACTGACCGGTGTTTCCCGCCTGTGCATCCTATGCCTATACCTAAATAGCTTTTCCCCTCCGCAATATAATTGGGAATTAAAAAGTCCAGCATCTTTTCAAACATACGCAGAAATTCCTTTGTTTCTTCCCGGCATAAGACAAAATCAATCACTTTTTTATCTCTCCCATCCACATCTTTTAATTCCTCATTATAAAATGGATTTGGCAGAAATCTTACATCCATCACCATATCCACACCCTCAGGTAATCCGTATTTATATCCAAATGAAGTAATTGATATTTGCAGAAGTTTACTCTTTTCAACAGCGGACATCATGCGTTCTGTTATAGCCATCCGCAGCTCTTTTGAATTTAATAGGGAGGTATCTATTACAACATCAGCTATTTCTCTAAGCCTGTTCATTTTTTCAATTTCTCTTTCAATTCCACTCCCAAGATCGCCATTCTCTACTAACGGATGCTTTCTTCTGGTTAAAGAATATCTTTTTACTATTGCGCTCCTGGAAGCTTCTAAAAACAGGATTTTATAATCTATTTTTCTCTCATTAAGTTTATCCAGGGTCTTGTATATTTCATTAAAAAAATACCCGCTTCTTAAATCTATTGCAAAGGCTACTTTGTTAATATTCCTGTCCTCCATAGAGAAATAATCAATAAGATTCAATAAAAGATAGGCTGGTAAATTATCTATGCAATAATAGCCCGCATCCTCAAAGTACCTAAGGGCTTCTGTCTTTCCAGCTCCAGATAATCCGGTAATTATAACTATTTTTATTTTACTTTCTATTTTTTCTTTCTTTGTGATCATATTTCTTTTTTTAGAATATCAGAACATACGCTTGAAATATATACTATTTTAATCTTTTTAATCTTTTTTTTCTCTAAAGAAAATAATTTTAGAAACTACTATACTGATAATGCTGATAACTATAGAGCTCCAGACATATCCCCAGAAACCTTCTATTTCCAATCCTTTAATAATTGAATCTACAATCCATAACATACCCGCATTTATAATAATATTGAAAATTCCCAGAGTTAATATATTGATGGGTAGAGATAAGATTTTAACAATAGGCTTAACCAGTAGATTTAATAAACCCAGAAGTAAACCAGCTAGAAAAGAGAGCTTAAATTTATCCCAGATGGTATCTCCTGATATATATATAAATGGTAAAAAATATGAAGCAACTGCTATAGAAAAAGTAAGTATCAGCCAATTTAAAAACCATTTTAGCAGATTGACCATCTTATCCCTTATCTATGGATATTTCTGTATATATTAGTTGCATCTTTATAATTTAATCCCTTTATATTCATCAAATCCTTTATGGTCTTGCTTTTTAACTCTTCAATTGAGCTTATGTTTTCAAAAATATATTTCTTCTTTTTTTCCCCTATACCCTTTATCCCGTCCAGCAGAGAATCGGTCATACTCCTACCCCTTAACCGCCGGTGGTAGTTTACAGCAAACCTGTGAGCTTCATCCCTGACCTTTATAAGAACGCGCATACAATTATCACTTAAATCAAGCTTAATTCCATCAGGATATTTCCTGCAGAATATTGTTTCTTCTTTTTTTGCAATGCTGATGATATCAACACCCTGTATTTGTCTTTCACTTATTATTTTACTTGCAGTATTAAATTGCGCCTTGCCGCCATCGATTATTATTAAATCAGGTTTTTCATAGAAGCTGTTTCCTTTTTTTATTTCCTTTTCTTTCAGATATCTTAACCTTCTGCTAACAATTTCTTCCATCATTTTGCAATCATCCTGACTGGCTACTGTTTTTATTTTAAAATATCTATAATCATCTGTTAGTAGTTTACCATCCAGAGCAACAGACATTGACCCCACAGGGAATGTATTTTTTAGATTGGAAATATCAAAACATTCTATTCTTCTGGGAATATTCACCAATCCAAGAACTTTCTTTAACTTGACAAAGTTTTTATAAACTTGACTCATCCCGGTACTTTTCTCAAACCTTTTTTTCTCCAGGTATAACCTTGAATTTCTTACTACCATCTCCATTATTTTTTTCTTCTCACCAATCTTTGGGACTCTTATTTCTATATTTCTACCTTTCTTTTCAGTCAGCCACTTTGATATCAATTCTGTGTTTTCAATCTCAAAAGGACAAAAAATCTTAGAGGGAATATCGTTTATGTTTGAATAATAATTTTCAATAAAGCCGGATAAAATTTCTTCATCCTTAAAATATCTGGTGTTATTTATAATAAAATTATTAACAACTGCCAGTACTCCTGATCTATAAGTAAATAGACTTATAACTGCGCCATCTGCATCTCTGGCAGTAGAAATAAAATCCCATGTACTTTCAGCGGTAAAGAATATTTTTTGGTCCTTATGAAGTTTATTAATATCCTCTATTTTATTCTTAAGTTCTGCTGCTTTTTCAAATTCTCTATTCTTTGAATACTGCTCCATTTTTGCTTTTAACCGGTCAATAATAGTTCTATCTTTTCCCTTTAGAAATAACATTGTAAAGTCAATATTCCTGCCATATTCTTCTTGAGAAACATTGCCAGTGCATGGAGCCGGACATAATTTAATATGGTAATTAAGACAGGGTATATTTTTACTTTTACCTGGCCTGGCTTTCTTGCAATCCCTTATTTGGAATATTTTTCTTAAATATTCCAGAGTTTTTCTCACAGCTCCCGCATCAGTATAAGGCCCGAAATATTTTGCACCTTTAATATTCCTATTTCTGGTTAAAAACACCCTGGGGAATTTTTCGCCAACCGTAACCGCAATAAATGGATATGACTTGTCATCTTTTAAATCTATATTATATTTTGGTTTATTTTTCTTAATTAAACTACCTTCAAGTATTAGCGCTTCTGTTTCATTATCTGTAACTATATAATCTATAGATTTAATTTTTTTTGCAAAATCTAAAGGCTTAGCATATAAAAAGTTGTCACTTCTATCTTGAAAATAGCTTTTTATCCGGCTGTAAAGATCTTTTGCTTTACCAATATAGATGATTTTGCCTTTAGAATTTTTAAAAATATACACCCCGGCCTTCTTCGGCAGTATCTTTAAAAGTCCCTTTATTTCATACCCCTGATAATTATTTTCATTTATTTTTTTATCTACTACTGCCATATTCATATAGTTGTTCCTTAACCAAATTTTTATCCATATACATCTTTAGAAAATTTCCTGTGTAAGAATTTTTGTTTTCTGCCACTTCTTCGGGAGTCCCCTGAGCAATAATTCTTCCGCCTTTATTTCCCCCTTCCGGTCCAAGGTCTATAATATAATCAGCAGTCTTAATCACTTCCAGATTATGTTCGATTACCAGTATAGTATTTCCTGTGTCCACTAATCTTTTCAATATTGCCAGTAACTTACTTATATCGTCAAAATGCAGTCCGGTAGTAGGCTCGTCCAGCAGATATAAAGTATTGCCTGTGCTTTTTTTAGAAAGTTCTGTAGAAAGTTTGACCCTTTGCGCCTCTCCACCGGATAAGGTTGTGGAAGACTGTCCTAATTTAATATACCCTAAACCTACATCATTAATTAATTCCAGTTTTTTATTGATTCTTGGAATGTTTTTAAAAAAATTCATAGCTTCTTCAACAGTCATATTTAAAACATCATCAATATTTTTCCCTTTATATCTTATTTCTAAAGTTTCACGTTTAAATCTCTTTCCCTTACAAACCTCACAGGGGATATAAATGTCAGGCAAAAAATGCATCTCTATTTTTATGAGACCATCCCCGCTACAAGCTTCACATCTTCCACCTTTTACATTAAAACTAAATCTGCCAGGCTTGTAGCCTTTAATTCTGGAGTCATGTGTTCTCGAATACAACTCCCTGATATAGGTGAAAACACCGGTGTATGTTGCCGGATTTGAGCGGGGAGTCCTTCCTATCGGAGACTGATCAATAACAATCACCTTATCCAGATTCTGGTAATTGAGTATTCCGTCATGTGCACCGGCACTGCGGTTTGTTCTCATCAGCAAATTGGAAAGAGACGGATACAATATTTCATTTACAAGGGTGCTTTTACCGGACCCGGAAACTCCGGTTACTGCAATTATTTTCCCCAGATCTATATGTACATCAATATTTTTTAAGTTATGTTCCCTGGCACCTTTAATAATTATATATTTACCGTTTCCGTTTCTCCTTATTTCGGGTATTGGTATAAATCTTTCTCCACTTAAATATTTTCCGGTTATGGACTTATCGCAGTTATATATGTCATCCAGTTTTCCGCTGTATACAATTTCTCCACCATGTATGCCAGCTCCTGGTCCTATGTCAACTACAAAATCTGAATTCCTTATGGTTTCCTCGTCATGTTCTATTACTATTATGGTATTTCCCAGATCCCTTAGACGCTTAAGGGCATTTATCAATTTTTTATTATCTCTCTGGTGAAGACCGATACTTGGTTCATCAAGTATGTAGAGAACTCCCACCAGTCCTGACCCAATCTGGGTGGCTAATCTTATCCTCTGGGATTCACCTGCGGATAAAGTGCTGGATTTCCTATCCAGAGTCAGGTAACTAAGACCTACATCTTTTAAAAAATTCAGCCGTTCGACAATTTCTTTAATCAGTCTTTCACCTATTATTTTTTCTCTTTCGGTCAGTTTAAGTGATCTTAACCACTTAATACCCTCTTCAATTGTTTTTTCGCAAAAGTCCGCTATAGATATGGAACCAATTTTAACTGCCAGGCTTTCCTGCCGGAGTCTTTTACCGTTACACCCACTGCATGGTCTGCTGCTTATCATTTTCTCTATTTTAATTCTTTGACTTTCAGATTCTGTTTCCAGATATCTTCTACTCAAATTATTGGCAAGACCTTCAAATTTTAAGTAATAATGTCTTATTTTGCCCTTATGACTTATATAACTAATTTTTATCCGCCTTCCATCAGTCCCATATAAGATTATCCTCTTTGCATATTCATCAAGATCTTTAAAAGGGGTGTTTAAATCAAACTCATATTCTTCAGCCAGACTTTTTATTAACTGAGAATAATAATTTGAATAACTCATATTAAAGAAAGGAATAGCGCCATCCATTATACTTAACTCAGGATGCTCTACAATTAAATCAGGATCTATATCCTTACTTATACCCAGACCGCCACACTCCCTGCAGGCTCCATAAGGGCTATTAAAAGAAAACATCCTGGGGGTAAGTTCCTCAAAATCTATTCCACAATCTACACAGGAGAAATTTTCAGAGAAGCTATGTATTTCTCCAGAATCCAGCAGTTGAATATATACAACGCCGCTGCTTTCTATAAGCGATATTTCAATATCTTCAGAAAGCCTTTTTTTTATATCCGGTTTTATTTTTAGTCTGTCAACTATAATTTCAACATTATGTTTAACATTTTTATCTAATTTAAAATCAAAGTCTTCCCCTAGTTCATAAACCTTGCCATCTATTCTGACTCTTGCATATCCGTTATTCTTGACATTTTCGAAAGTCTTTATATATTCACCCTTTCTGCCCCTTATAATAGGCGAAAGGACCTGAAATTTCATCCCTCCAGGTAATTCCATCACTCTATCCACTATTTGATCTACTGTCTGTCTGGTTATGAGCTTGCCGCACTTATAACAATAAGGTATACCGATTTGAGCAAATAGAACCCTGAGATAATCATATATCTCGGTTATTGTTCCTACTGTAGACCTGGGATTTTTAGAAACACCTTTCTGATTTATGGATACCGCCGGTGATAAGCCCTCTATTAGATCAACATCGGGTTTTTCCATCTGTCCCAGAAACTGTCTTGCATAAGAAGAAAGTGATTCTACATATCTTCTCTGTCCTTCAGCATAAATAGTATCAAATGCCAGTGATGATTTCCCTGACCCGCTTACGCCGGTGAAAACTATAAACTTGTTTCTAGGGATTCTTAAATTTATATTCTTAAGATTATGCTCCCTGGCGCCCTTTATTATTATTTCTTCTTTCATAAGTATTATTTTTTAACCTCTATATTAGTTATTTTTTTTATCCTCTTTATTTCATCCCTTATAGCAGCAGCCTTTTCAAAATTCAATTCCCTCGCTTCCAGGTACATTTCCTCTTCCAGGCCACTTATTATAGTAGCTGCTTTAGAAGGGTCCATATCCAGCAATTTATCTTCGCTAAATCTTTTTTTCTGTTCACCAACTTTAAAATCAGCTCTCACTTCCTTTTTGGTCTTTATTCCTCTTTTATATAATATGTCAGATATGGTTTTATTTATAGTTTTAGGTGTAATATTATGCTTCTTATTATATTCAATTTGCAAGTCTCTTCTCCTATTGGTTTCAGATAATGCATTTTTTATGGCATTAGTTATATAATCAGCGTACATTATAACTTTTCCGTTAACATTTCTCGATGCCCTTCCAATAGTCTGTATAAGTGATATTTCTGACCTTAGAAACCCCTCTTTGTCCGCATCTAATATAGCCACCAATGATACTTCCGGGAGATCTAATCCTTCTCTCAGTAAATTTATTCCCACCAGCACATCGAATTCTCCAGTCCGTAGCCCCCTTAATATTTCCACTCTTTCCAACGTATCTATAGTGGAATGTAAATACCTGACCTTAATTTTTCTACCCGACAGATAATCAGTCAGATCTTCTGCCATTCTTTTAGTGAGAGTAGTTACTAGAACCCTTTCACC
>SOKC01000116.1 GCA_004376325.1 Actinomycetota bacterium
CAGACCAAAACCGCTGTGCAGTGCTTTTACAGCTTCTTTTATCCTGCTCTTCTTGACAACACAGGAAATTCTTATAGGAGAGGTTGAAATCATTTCAATATTTATATCCTTGTCTGCCAGAACTTTAAACATTTTTGCCGCTACGCCAGGATGTGTTTGCATTCCAGCACCGACAATGGCTACTTTAGCAATATCGGTATCCACTTCTACGCGTATACTCTTCAGTTTATTTAGAACTTCCTTTGCCAGAGACAAATCCTCATTTCTTACTGTAAACGAAATAGCAGCAAATTTCTTCTCACTGACATTCTGCACAATAAGATCAACATTTATATTCTCATCTGCTAATTTGCCAAAAAGTTTGGCAGCGACACCTGGCTTATCTTCCAGACCAAAAATGGATACTTTTGCCTCACCTACGTCATAAGTTACTCCGGTAATCAGTGGTCTTTCCATTCTCTTATCTTTCTTATAATCATCCATAACCCATGTCCCTTCAATATCATTAAAACTTGACCTGATATGTAATATTACATTATGTTTCCTGGCAAATTCTACAGCTCTTAAGTGAACCACTTTGGCTCCGGAAGATGCAAGCTCCAGCATCTCATCATATGAAAGCGCTTCTAGTTTAATAGCTTCATCTACCAGGTTGGGATCAGTCGAATAAACCCCATCAACATCCGTATATACCTCGCAATATCTCGCTTTTAGTGCCGAAGCCAGAGCAACTGCAGTTATGTCAGAGCCTCCCCTGCCCAGCGTTGTAATATCGCCATCTGTATTAACACCTTGAAAGCCTGCTACAACAACTACCCTATCTTTTTTTAATTCCCTGTTTATTCTATCTACCTTGATATTTAAAATTTTGGCATTTGAATAAACATCATCAGTTAAAATTCCTGCCTGCTGGCCTGAAAGAGATATACAATCATAGCCTTTTTCCTGAATTGCCATAGCCAGCAGCGCGCTTGACACCTGCTCTCCTGTTGACATGAGCATATCCATCTCCCGGCGGGAGGGACTGGAAGTAATTTTACCCGCAAGTTCAATCAATCTGTCAGTGGTATCACCCATTGCTGAAACGGCAACTACTACCCTATTTCCTTCCAGTCTGGCCTTAATAATCCTATCTGCAACCCTTTTTATTTTATCTTTGTCACTAACAGAAGTGCCGCCAAACTTTAAGACTATTATATTTTTTTTATATCCCATCTTTGAACCAGTTATTTTTTTTATTTAAATTTCCGGTAAATCTTTTTTTATTTTACTTCAGCCATTGCCCTGTAGCTTTCATACTTGGCTTTAGCTTCCTCTTCCGCCTTGCCAAACAGATCCCTGGCTATTTCGGGGAAAGTCTTGGTAAGCGATGCATATCTTACTTCACCCATCAGGAATTCCTTGAATGATTCCGTAGGCTCCTTTGAGTCCAGGATAAACGGATTCTTGCCTTCTTTTTTCAGTTCCGGGTTATACCTGTACAGGTGCCAGTATCCTGCATCTACCGCTTGTTTTTCTCTTAGCTGCGTACAGCCCATTCCGGCATAAATCCCATGATTAATACATGGGGAGTAAGCTATTACAAGTGACGGACCATTGTATCTTTCAGCTTCAATAAATGTCCTTATTGTCTGCTTCTGACTGGCGCCCATTGCAATTTGTGCAACATATACATACCCATAGGACATTACCATTAGTCCCAGATCTTTTTTCTTAACTTTTTTACCTGAAGCGGCAAATTTTGCTACCGCCCCAAGCGGGGTTGCTTTTGAAGCCTGACCTCCCGTATTGGAATACACTTCCGTATCAAATACAAGTACATTTATGTTTTCTCCGGATGCCAGCACATGATCTAGCCCGCCATATCCTATATCGTAAGCCCAGCCATCACCGCCAAATGCCCACACTGATTTTTTAATCAAATAATCCTTAAGTTCCAGTATTTTTTCCCCAAGCTCATTAGCTTTCTTATCACCAAGATCTCCTCCCAGTAGTTTTAAAATTCTTGCGGTAGATTCCCTGTTTGCCTCGTCATCTTCTTTTCCTGTAATCCATTCACTTATGGCCTTTCTTGCCAGAGGGTCTATATTCATTTCTGACAGTTCTCTCATATAATCTTCAATTTTATTGCGCAACTGTTTTATGGCTAAAACCATTCCATATCCATATTCAGCATTATCCTCAAATAAGGAATTTGCCCATGCCGGCCCCTTGCCTTTTGCATTGGTAGTATATGGAGCCGAAGGAGCCGAACCACCCCAGATAGATGAGCATCCTGTGGCATTCGTTATCAGCATTCTGTCTCCAAACAGCTGGGTAACCAGTTTTGCATATGGAGTTTCACCACACCCTCCACACGCACCTGAGAATTCAAATAGTGGTATCCTAAACTGGCTTCCCTTGACTGTATCAGCAGGAACAACATTCTCTTTTACAGGAATCTTTGAAGCAAAATCCCAGTTTCTAATTTGAACTTCCTGCGTATCCAGTGGTTTCATAACCAGGGCTTTATTTTTAGCAGGGCAGATATTTGCGCAGTTCCCGCATCCGGTACAATCAAGTGTACTGACCTGTATTCTATATGCAAACTGCTCAAGGCCTTTCCCTTTTGCCCCAACAGTTTCAAATTTCTCGGGAGCATTCTTTACTTCTTCACCGGTGAGCAGCACCGGCCTTATAACCGCATGGGGACATACATACGAGCATTGGTTACATTGTATGCAATTATCCTTCTGCCATTCCGGTACATTTACTGCTATGCCCCTTTTCTCATAAGCTGCGGTTCCTTGAGGAAATGTTCCATCCTCAACCCCTATAAATGCGCTAACAGGGATACTATCGCCTTCCTGCCTGTTTATTACTCTTAAGATATTTTTTATAAATTCCGGTTCCTGAGCTCCTGCAACATCCTCCACTTCTACTGCATCTTTCCAGCTGTCAGGAATTTTTACTTTCCTGAGTGACTCTATACCCTTATCCACTGCCTGGTAGTTCATCTGTACAATCTTCTCACCTTTTTTCCCGTAGGTTTTCTTTATTGCTTCCTTCATATATTTTACTGCATCATCTAAAGGTATAACTTTTGCCAGTTTAAAGAAGGCAGACTGCATAATCATATTTATCCTGCTGCCCAATCCAATTTCAGCCGCTATATCAGTGGCATCAATTATATAAAAATTTATATTATGCCCGCAAAGATACTTCTTGATGCTTGCAGGCAGTTTCTCGTCCAGGTCGCGGGCGCTCCACTGACAGTTTAAAAGAAAGATCCCACCGTCTTTTAATCCTTTAAGTAAATCATATTGTCCTATGTAAGCCTGATTATGACAGGCCACAAAATCAGCATCGCTGATCAGGTAAGTTGACCTGATTGGATTCTTCCCAAATCTCAAATGAGATATGGTAAGGCCACCGGATTTTTTAGAATCATAGGCAAAGTAACCCTGAGCATAAAGATCAGTATTATCACCAATTATCTTAATAGCATTTTTATTTGCTCCAACCGTACCATCAGAGCCAAGACCCCAGAATTTGCATCTTATAGTCCCTTCAGGAGCAGTTTTAATTTCCTCCCTGACTTCAAGAGATGTGTGAGTAACATCATCATTTATGCCTATAGTAAATCCATTTTTAGGACTGGAAAGCTTTAAATTATCAAATACAGCTTTTATCTGGCCTGGAGTGGTATCCTTAGAACCAAGCCCATATCTTCCGCCAACAATAACCGGTTTGTCTTCCACTTCATAAAATACAGTTTTGACATCCAGGTATAACGGTTCACCTATTGCGCCCGGCTCCTTTGTCCTGTCCAGAACAGCAATTTTCCTGGCAGTTTTTGGTATTGACTGGAGGAAAAATTCAGTAGAAAAAGGCCTGTAGAGATGAACCTTTACCACTCCTACCTTTTCACCTGATTTATTTAAATACTGCACAGTTTCATCTATAGTGTCCGTAACTGAACCCATTGCCACAATTACGTATTCCGCATCTTTTGCCCCTACGTAATTAAATGGCTTATATTCTCTTCCGGTTAATTTACTGATCTTACTCATATAATCTAAAACTATTTCCGGAACTTTACTGTAAAAACTATTTGATGATTCCCTTGCCTGGAAAAATATGTCAGGATTCTGGGCCGTACCTCTGGTAACCGGGTGTTCCGGATTCAAAGCCCTTTCCCTGAACTGCCTTAATGCATCCTCATCAATTAACTTTTTAAAATCTTCATACTCAATAACCTCAATTTTTTGAATTTCATGCGAACTTCTAAAACCGTCAAAGAAGTGCAGGAAAGGTACTCTTGACTTAATCGCAGATAGATGTGCCACCCCTGCAAGATCCATAATTTCCTGTATTGAACCAGAAGCCAAAAGTCCAAAGCCAGTTTGTCTTACTGCCATAACATCCGAATGATCACCAAATATCGAAAGAGCATGAGTTGCTACAGTACGGGCACTTACATGAAATACCCCTGGCAGAAGTTCTCCTGAAATCTTATACATATTTGGAATCATTAGAAGAAGCCCCTGCGATGCAGTAAAAGTTGAAGCAAGGGAACCTGCTGCAAGTGAGCCATGTACCGCGCCTGATGCGCCTCCTTCAGACTGGAGTTCTCTCACACTGACTACCTGTCCAAATATGTTCTTCCTGCCATGAGCAGCCCACTCATCAATATATTCACCCATTGTGGAAGAAGGGGTGATAGGATAAATAGCTGCTACTTCAGTGAAAGCGTATGCCACATATGCTGCAGCCATATTTCCATCCATGGTTTTCATAAATAATCTACTCCTTTATATATAAATTTGCGGATTCAAATTTTTAAGTTAATAGATAAAAATAACTTACTTATACCAGAAATTACTATTGCTTTGAAAATTTTTCTAATAACTAACTGGAAAAATTTTTAAGTATAAACAAGCTTTCAAGCAAACACAAAATCATTGAATTATAACACATTTAATTTATTTTTTTAATAAACTAGTGCACACAGCTGGGTAGCTTTTGGTTACTTGCGGATTAAAGTTCTCTTCTATCAGAAATTGCCCTGCCTATAGTTATCTCATCTGCATATTCCAGGTCACCACCAACAGGAAGTCCGCTTGCCAGTTTAGTAACTTTAACTCCAAAGGGGGTTAATATCTTTTTTAAATACATAGCAGTACTTTCACCCTCAACAGTGGGATTTAATGCAATTATTACCTCTTCAATATTATTAGCCTTCACGCGCTCCAGCAGTCTGGGTACTCTTATCTCGTCAGGCCCGACATTTTCTATGGGAGACAGCAGTCCGCCAAGGATATGATACAACCCCTTGTATTCACCAGTTTTTTCAATAATTATTGCATCACTTACTTCCTCTACTATACATATTTTTTTTCTATCCCTGAACTGGTCTCTGCAAATATGGCAGATATCTTCTTCGGTCAGACTGTAACATTTACTGCAAAATTTAACCTTTTCCTTCATCTCAATCAGGTTCCTGGAGAATTTTACAATATCGCTATGAGAAAGCTTGAGCAAAAAGAATACAATTCTTTTGGCAGATTTGGGGCCTATTCCCGGAAGTTTCCTGAATTCGTTTATTAAATTTTCTATACTTTTTATATATAAAGCCATTTATAATTTACAACTGGTTTAATAATTGTAAATAAATCTATTACAGTATACTGGTAATCTATAATTTCTGTTAGAAGAGCCCGGGTATATTCATACCGCCGGTAAGGCCTGCCATTTTATTTTTAGCTTCATCTTTTGATTGTTTTATAGCATCATTTATAGCAACCATTACCATATCTTCAATCATTTCCATGTCATCTGAATTAACCATATCCTTATCAATTTTTACTCCTACAATTTCCTGATCACCGTTCACTCTCACCTTTACCGCACCCCCGCCCGCAGAAGCTTCAAACTCCATTTTTTTCAATTCTTTCTGGATTTCTAGTAATTTTTGCTGCATAATCTTTGCCTGCTTCATCATATTCCCATAGTTTAGACTCAATTTTTACTCCTTTATATCAAATTTTTTTTCAAAATAATCTAATACATCCTCTTCTGTACGGCTATTTTTACTACTCCTATCTTTTGAATTTGAACTATTACTGGCTTTATTTTCTGCATTTTCAGCCCTGCTTTTTCCGCTTACTTTGCTGCTCACTTTACTTTCTACGCCACTTATCACATTAGTTTTATCCACTTTTTTACCAAGCTCGAATTTAATCCTTAAGTCCTTACCTGTAACTTCTTTTATCACACTGGATATCAACTCGATATTTTTGCTTTTATTTAAATGGTCCCTGTGCCATTCTTTTTCTTTATCCAGGTAGAAATACAATGTGCCGTTTTCTATTTTATAAGGTACAGCTTCTGTAAACATAGCGTGAACCGAAATTTTCTTCTTTTTTAAACTCTGCGAGATTTTATCCAGATTATTATTAATCAAACCAATTTCCTCATCTTTTTTTTCTACTCCATCATCGGTCATCTCTAATTTATGAGCCTTACCCCCACTTACTGCATGCTTACTCTGAATTCCGACCTCGCTTACAATCTTATCAATTTCATTGATATTTATAATATCAAAATCATCTTCTCCATTTTTATAAACACTGGTATCAACATCAGCTTTATGATTATGAGAATTCTTATAACCTTCTTGTATTGAATTAATTTTATCAATTTCTTTCCTTAAAGATTCTATCTGCGTCTCCATAAGCCTGGTTTTCTTTCCTATTTCTTTTTCATCCAATACAATAAAATTAATGGCTCTGACTACCGCTGACTTGAAAAAGACTTTTGAGCCTTCACCCCATTTGATTTGCTTGAGCAAATCTGTAAACAGTTCCATATAAAACTCTATTTCTTCCTTTTGCAGTCTTTTAGCCTGACCCAGACACTTATCTTTATAATCTTCACTTATATTTACAATTTCAAAAGGATTATTGTAATTTTTAATAACATACAAATCATACAGATGATCCAGAAACTCGGATACGAATACTTTAAGGTTTTGATTACTGCCAGTAATTTTATTTACCAGAAGCAAGCCCCTTACCAAGTTCTTTTCAATCAAAATATCTGTAAATTCAAAAAGCATCTCAAGATCTGTGACCCCGAGAAGAGAAATAACATCGGCAACTTCAATTTTATCCTCACCAAATGCTGCCAGTTGTTCCAATATGCCATCGGCATCTCTCAGGCTGCCATCTACATATTTAGAAATTAAGCTCATAGCTGAATCACTTATGGTTATTTTTTCACTTCTGGCTATTTTCTGCAGCCTCTCTTTGATTTTATCCATTGGTATTGGAAAGAAATCAAATCTCTGGCATCTTGACATTACAGTAGGAATTACTTTATTTGGTTCAGTAGTGGCCATTATAAATATTACATGTTCGGGAGGCTCTTCCAGAACCTTGAGCAGCGCATTAAAAGCTTCCGTGGTTAACATATGGACTTCATCAATAATATAGACTTTTTTTCTCAGTATATTAGGCAGATATTTTACTTTTTCCCTGAGCTCTCTTATTTCATTTATTCCTCTATTGGAAGCAGCATCGATTTCTACAACATCCATACTGGAGCCATTGGATATACTTACACAATTTTCACATTTATTGCATGGCTCCGGGGTAGTACCTTTCCTGCAATTTAAAGCCTTTGCCAGTATGCGCGCAGTTGATGTTTTGCCTGTCCCTCTGGGACCGCAAAATATATAACAATGTGATAATCTATTATTGGATATAGCATTTTTAATAGTTCTAACATTGTACTCTTGACCGATTATTTCTCCAAAGTCCTGCGGTCTCCATTTTCTATAAAATGAAATGTAACCCATAAAAATATATAGCTATTTTAATTAGTAATAAATGACCGTGCCCCAGATCTCGATTTATAATAACAAGTGCATCTCATACAGTTAACTCCAGCCAGGTTTCCTTGTGGCACCCGGAGAATATTACTTACCGCTGCTTCCTCTCGGATCTGACGGGGTTTGTAACCCTCCGCCGCACAAGACCCAACCTTCAACATCACTTATATAAGCGCTAAACCTCACTATCATAAACCTCATATCTGTTGATCAGCCTCACTATAGCGGATTGTGAGTTACAGGGCACCGCTAGCTCCCCACCTAGCACGGCCAATTTGATTATATAAGATTAATTAAAAAAATAAAACTGGCTATTAGATAGTTTATCTGAAAATAATTGTTGACCATTTAATTTAAAATAGTAGAATTCTTACTCAGACATTTATTCGAACTGATAAATAAACAATTAAGGTAAAATAAAAAAACACTTATCCGATACCATTTAAATGATTAAATTTAAGAAAGGTCTTAACAAAACTAAAATTTTTTTAAGTTTCAGTACTCACATGGTAACAGATACTTATGCCAGCTTTATAATAGGGCTTATCCCCATACTGGCCGTTAAGCTGGAACTTTCTCTTTTTCTGGTGAGTATCTTAACTTCGGTAAACTTTATCTCCAACAGCCTCACACAACCTGCATTCGGGTACCTTTCGGATAAATACGGCATAAGATATTTTCTTATTGCAGGTCCACTGGCTGCCTCTATATTTATAAGTCTTCTGGGGGTATCTCCGGGCTACTGGTTTATCCTGGTATTTTTATTTTTAGGAAACCTTGGAGTTGCCGCCATTCATCCTCCTACTGCAGCCACAGCCAGTCATGTGGGAGGAAGCAGAAAGGGACTGGTAAATTCCATAATATCTTTTGGGGGCGCTGTCGGTTTTTCACTAGGTTCATTATTCGTTATTTTCATTGTAAGCAAACTTGGTCTTAAATTTACCCCTCTGGCTGCTATCCCGGGAATAATTATGGCTCTGGTTCTTATAAAATTTGACTCATCCATTTTCTTAACTGAAACTCAAAAAGTTAAAATTAGCTTTATCAGAAAAATTAAAAGCCTGAAAAAAACAAAACTTATTTTGCTCCTGCTCGTAATGTTCGCTGCCTACTCCAGAGATTTAACTGTTCTATCAATGCTCACCTTTATGCCTTTGTATTTCACAGGTCAGGGAGTACAACTAATAAATTTCGGATATATAATCATGGTCTTTATTTTAATAGGAGGAATTGGTGGCCTTTTTGCAGGCTATTATTCAGATAGAATTAGAAAAAGAACTGCTGTAATCCAGGCCGGGCTGTCAATTTCTATTCCTCTTTTCTTTTTAATGTTTAAAATGCCCCTGAGTATATCAATAATTTTGTTTATTCTGGCAGGATTTTTTGCCACCTCAACCCTGCCTTTATGTATTAGGGTGGTACAGGATATATTTCCTGGCAACGTAAGCCTTGCCTCTTCCATGGTCATGGGCGTAAGCGGGGGAACTGCGGCAGCTACTGTTATTCTTGTTGGTAAAATTGCAGATTATACCGGAATTATAAAGGCTATAAACTATGTCCTGGTAATACCAATTTTAGCATCTCTGCTATTATTCTTATTTCCACTCGTAAGATCAAAGTACAGGTAGTAAATTAAAATCTTGTCTGGACTGATATTTGATTTAAAGTTAAAATTGAAATTTGAAATGCCTGCCATTTTTAAAATAGGATAAATATTTCTAAAAAAATACGCAAGTGAAAAGAAAATGAATAGAAAAAGCAGCAGCTTTAATAAATTGCAGATTTCACTTTCAGCGGGAAGCCATTTTATTACTGATATATACCAGAGCTTCATAATAGGTCTCATACCGGTACTTGCCTTAAAATTCGACCTATCCCTTTTTAAAGTTGGACTTCTTACTGCTACCAGTGTAATTGCAAACAGTCTTTTCTCCCCCATCTTTGGATATTTCTCAGACCGTCACGGGCTAAAATATTATATAATTGCCGGTCCGCTTTTTACTTCTATTTTTTTAAGCCTAATTGGAATACTGCCTAACTACTATTTTATACTGGCTTTTTTATTTTTAGGAAATTTAAGTATTGCTGCTTACCATCCCGCAAGTGCTGCTATCGCTGGACATTTTGGCGGCAGCAAGAAAGGACTTGGAAGCTCTATTATCAATTTTGGAGGAAATTTTGGAAATGCGCTTGGTGTACTCCTGATAATATTAATTGTTGAAAAACTCAACATAAACCTTACTCCCATTGCTATGATCCCGGGAATAATTATGGTAATTGTTCTGTTTAAATTCGTCCCTAATACATCATTTAGGAACAAGGCAGAAAATACTCTTAATTTCTTTGCAAAAATTAAAAAAGTAAATAAAAGAAAGATGTATCTTTTATTTTTGATTATGTTTACTATTTATTCCCTATATATTATGTGGATCACCCTTATAACCTATATGCCCTTATACTATACCGGGGCAAATATAACCCTTATCAATGTAGGAACAATTATGCTCTTTTTCGGAATGCTGGGTGGAGCAGGCGGTCTCTTTTCCGGATTCTTATTCGACCGTTTTAAAAAAGGCAGCTTAATTATCCAGATTGGCTTTGTTCTGGCCGCACCTATACTCTTTTTTACTTTCAGAACCACAGGCCTTATCTCTATAATACTTTTTGTTACCGGCGGATTTTTTCTGATTTCAATTCAGCCGGTATGTATCAGAATGACTCAGGACCTCCTGCCTGGAAATATGAGCCTGGCATCTTCTTTGATTCTGGGATTCAGTCCTGGAATTGCTGCTATTACAATGATTTTTCTGGGAAAAGCTGCGGATATTATTGGAATCGTAGCCCTTATAAACTATGAAATAATTCTTATTATATTTACCATTCTTATGCTTTTTAGCTTTCCCTTAGCTGAAAGGAGTTTAAGAGATGAGAAAAACAATCCGTAAGTAAGTTAAAATAAACCCTGTAAAGGACGTTTATAAAAAATCCGGAAAACACCCTCAATAGAGTATGCATTACTTCTATCTTGCTAGTTTTAATATTTCCAGAACATCACTTTTATCCAGTCTTACGAAATTGCCCACCGGTCCACCTTCTGTACATTTCTCTGCCATCTCTTCCAATCTATCGAAAGGAATATTTGCTTCCTTCAAGGTGATGGGCAGTCCTATCTTTTCATAGAAATCTTTCAGTGTCTCTATCCCTTCCAATGCTGTTTTTTCAATATCCTTAAAATCAGGTTCCACATTCCACACTCTTACAGCAAATTGTGCAAACTTTTCCACATCCTGTTTGTATACATATTTCATCCATGCCGGGAAAATAATAGACAGTCCTGCTCCATGAGCAATATCATAAATTCCGCTAAGTTCGTGTTCCATACCATGTGAACCCCAATCCCCTATTCTTCCGGTGCCAAGTATGTCATTGTGCGCAATAGTGCCTGCCCACATAATTTCAGCACGAGCTTCATAATTTTCCGGTTCCTTGAGTATTATGGGTATATTGCTGATTACTGTCTTTAGTGTAGCTTCACACAACCTATCAGTGAGGTCCACATTCTTAACTTTTGTGAAGTATCTCTCCATTATGTGTGCCATTATATCCGAAACCCCACAGGCAGTTTGATAAGAAGGAAGAGTATAAGAAATCTCAGGGTTTAATATGGCAAACCTCGGGCGTAACTTTTCACTGGTAAACGCTCTTTTATAAAGTCCTTCCTCATTTGTAATTACGGAACCATTGCTGGCTTCGCTACCGGCCGCAGGTATGGTAAGGACCACTCCCACCGGGATAACTTTATCTACAACAGCTTTACCGGTATAAAAATCCCAGACATCCCCATTATAAGAAACTCCTGATGCGACCGCCTTGGCTGAATCAATTGCACTTCCCCCACCTACCGCAAGAATAAAATCAACCTTCTCCTTACGGCAGATATCAATTCCTTTTTTTACCAGGCTTAACCTGGGATTAGGCTGAACGCCGCCCAGTTCAATTATTTTCAGGCCAGCATCTCTTAATGACTTTAAAATCCGGCCGTAGAGTCCGTACTTTTTAATACTTCCCCCGCCATAGTGTAATAAAACTTTACCGCCGTAACTAGCCGTTTCAATTCCCACCTGATTTTCGGTATCTTTTCCAAAAATTATTTTAGTAGCATTTTTGAACGTAAAATTCTCCATCTTTCCTCCTAAAAATGTAGATATAATTGTATATTC
>SOKC01000062.1 GCA_004376325.1 Actinomycetota bacterium
AAAGCTTTTGCTCCAATTCAAATATGATGTTATCAACATCGACCAGTCCGGGGAGTCAACTTTGATGATTCAAACTCCCAGCAGGTACTACAGGATCTCTTATAAATAAATATATATGTAAATTAAAGGGCCAGACTAATTATATGGAAGATGTAAATGAGCAAAAATCATATAGAGCTAGCAGTTCTTGCTGTAAGAGATGGTGCAGCTAACTGTAAAATAATAAAGACAAATGAAAAAATAATATTGAGATTATCCTCATATCAACTTTTTAAAATAGCGCCAGGGGAAATTGCAACTATTGATCTGAAGAAACAATGGATATTTGGTAATAATAAATATATATCCGGCAAGCTCATCAACCACCGTATTGATATACCTGCTCTGAATTTGACCCCGCTTAAGCTGGAGAAATTTGATTATTGGGATCCCCGGGAAGCATTCGAAGAAGAACGGGATGAATATGATGAAATCATTGAAGAGACAGATGAATATTATAAAGCTATTATTGAAGCAGGCAAAAGACCCTGTTATGAGATGGAGCAAGTTGTCCCAGGTGATACAGACCTGGATGCAGACGGACCGATACTTGATGCAATATACTATAAAGATATTGGTGAAGTAGGTGCAGGTCAAGATATATTAATGGATGAGATCATCATGGATTTAAGATGTCTTGATGCGCACGCACATCTGGGTAACTTCGTATTTGATAGCTGGCCCGAAAAAGCAATTCTTCATTACAATGTAGGTATGAAAATAGGAGAATTGTCCCTACCTGAAGACTTTAATGAAGTACTCCTCTGGGCACATCTTGATAATAGGCCCTTTTTTAGATGTCTGCATGGATATGGGCTGTGCCTCTGGAGACTTGGACGTTTCAAAGAGGCTGAAAAAGTATTTGAGCGAATGCTCTGGTTAAATCCACCGGATAATCAGGGTGCCCGTTTTAATATTTATCTGGTAAAAGATAAAAAACCCTGGAGGGAAGACTATTAGATAATATGAAAATATCAAAGAGAAAAAATAAATTTTACAATACCGAAAGGTTTGGGCAGCCTGAAATAAGAGTATATCATAAAAAGGGTTATGGAAAGAAATCGCCCCGGTATCTTTTAAAGTGCGGTTGCTGCAATGAAAAGCTTGAAATTTATTATGACAAAGAAGGGCTTGAGATCAATGGGGTAAATGGTTCAATAGAGGACTGGCGGGAGATCTTATTGCCCTTATTAACAAATTAATTTGATTATAAGTTATCATGACCGGTAAAAACAAAAATAAAAGATATACCGAATGGAAAGAAGCTAAAAAAAGATGCCGCTTAAATGCAGAAACTGTGCAAATGGCTAAAAAGCTTGGCTTAAACCCAAAAAGTCTTATAAAAAACATTCCAAACAAGAGTCAGGGCTGGAAGAAACCTGTATATTTATGGATACGGGAAATGTATGAAGAACGCTATGGTGATAGTATAAAAACATCTGAAAAAACCGATAAGAAAAATATAGAGAATAACTTTTAAAGCATCTTGTATATATTTTTATAAGTGTAGTGGTAAAAGAAAATAAAAATCAAATTTTAAGAGAAGCTGCTGGTGATTTTACTAAAAAAGCAAGCATGCTCTCAAGTGTTCTTGAAATAGCTATTGCAGGATCTGTGGCCGGTGGAGACCTCTATCCCAATGACCTTGATATAAGCCTTATTGTAAATAATATTGAGGAGTTAGCTCAAATATCTAAATATGCCAGACAGATGAGTAAGTACTATCACGGCTGGGAAGTCTTTCTTTTTGATAAAAATCTATCGCATTTGGGAAGAGTGTGTCATCGTAAAGAGTGCCCATCCCGATCGGTTGATTGTTGTGTGCCAGGATGCGGGGATCCGCCTTACCTTAGGATACATTCTGGATTTAAATATGATGAGAAGATTTTTTTATCCTCACCATTTGATATTCTATATACATCATTTAAAGAAGACCGTATGGCTTGCCCGCAAAGATGAGCTGGGAATTACTGGGTCCAGAAAATACCCTGTATTTGAAGATGTAAAGATCAAGTGCGTAATCTGCGGCAGGATTTTTATTTTTGCTACCGGTGAACAAAAATGGTATAAGGGCAGAGGTTACAGTAGTCCTAAAAGATGTCCCGGCTGCAGGGAAAACAAATATATAAATGACTTTTAAGATATTTACGATTTTTATAAAATGTTAAAAACTGTCCTTGCGGTAATTAAAAGAAATAAAGAAAGGTCTTTGGAAAATGAGTAATAATATTCCTAAGTTTTTGAAAGATATAGATATGAATAAGATGTTAAAACAGGTCTGGGAGTCGTTTGCAATACAGGGTGAGATCACCAGCAGCCTTCCGGATATATTAAAAAGGCTTATCCAGGTAGATCTTCATTCTCTTGCAAGGGACCATGGTATCGATCAACCCGATAAAAAAAGCGATAAAGAGATTATTGCCAGACTTCTTGAGCTGATGGCAGATAGTAAGAAGATAGAAGAAATACTTATGATCGCCAGGCCTGATGAGTTTGACCTCTTTATAGAACTTCTGGATGTGGATTTTAAGGATATCGATGAGATGCCGTATGAAAGCTATGCATATCTTATGGAGTACGGGATGGTATTTTCTTTTTATTACAGGGAAAGACGCTATCTTTTGATTTCTGAAGAAATAAAAAGTATTTACCGCAAAATAAACACACCTCTATTTAATGCACACCTGGAAAAATATCTTCTGATATATAAATACATAAAAGCATTATGCAATTTCTATGGTGCATTTGACCAGGAGCAGTTTATTGATATTTATAATTCTATAAATCAGGACCATCTAAATATTGCCGGATTTAAAGCCATCTCTGATAAGCTCGTTTCCAGACCCCAGAGCTTTTTCAATCACGGCCAGCACATTGTAGAGGAATATTTTTTGCATGCCAGCTATGATGAGGTGGACTCATTTATAGAGAAGATAGAAGATAAGCCCTATTATATTCCCGGCAAGGAAGAACTTCTCAAAAAAGCAGATGATTTCTATTTTGAGATGACTCCCCAGCTTAAAGTTTTAAGGGATTACATTATTGGCAATATATGCAGGGATGAAAAGATCATCGGATCTCTAATAAAGGACATTGAACTTCTCTGTTTTTTTGAGCAGCCCTTTCATGAGGTTATTTATGAGTTTAAGAGAAATGACATACTATTTGAGAGCACCAGGCAGCTAAACACTCTTATGCCGCTTATAGTAGATGTTTATAATAATACAAGAACCTGGAACAATAGGGGCTATACGGCAAATGAGATGAACGAACTTTTTGGAGAGGATACCCCACTTATAAAAGATATGCCCATTGAACAGCTAGATGACGCGATCTTTAAAAAGGTAGGGAGAAATGACCCCTGTCCCTGCGGCAGCGGAAAGAAATATAAGAAATGTTGTAGTAGATAGAAATTATAAATTTTATGTATTCGAAAAATCTCTATTTAATTGTCATCAACATCGTCCAGTCCGGGGAGCCACTTTTCACTTCTCAAACTATTTTCTGGGATAAATAAATTTTTTTTAAGATTAACCATAACTGAATTTTTACCAGCTGCCGGGCGGAGGAAAACGCTGGCAGAAAATGGTTATATCAGTTAATCACACCAACTAAATTTCGGTTTCAAGTTCCCCCAGTGACTCGACCGTTATTACATCAACGCACTCGGGTAATATCAATTTACAGTCTAATATTGCGTTGTCAAATTGAACCCGGTCTACCACATAAACCTTAACAAAGTTTTCATACACATTAATTTCTGAATTTAGAGTTTTAAAATATATACTTTATTAATATTTAAAATTTAAAAGTGCACACCCTGGAATTTTTAATTTATGGAAAAAAATTAAATAATTGGTCCCGAAATACATATCAGGCAATAGGAGAATTTGACAGGATTATTAATAAATCTTAATCTCCGTCTTCAATTTATCTACTATTTTTATAATTTCGGGTGTGTAAGTTTTTTTTACACGATTAAAGATCTTTTCTGAGGTCACTTTATCATAAATATGCGCAGCATTATTTCTATCTTCCAGCATATCGAGAAATATTTTTTCATCACTGATTAAATTAGTTCTGAAAGCCTCTATAAAACTATCCCGCGGCGTTTTTACGATTATTCCCTGGTGTTCAAGATAAATCTTTAGGGCTTTCCATAAAAGTTCAAATGTAAATTCAAATCTCTGAATAACACCATCTTTATCCAATTCGTCTTTGGCTTGTTTTACACCTTCTTCTAATTTTTTACAGGCATCTTTCAATTTTTTTAAAGAATATTCAAGTACATCTTTCATATAGAATTTTACCTCTTCTTAAAATTATATTCTCGAATTCTTTATCAACAGATTCCAAAAATATTATATCCACTTTATGAAGACCTGAAACTTCTTCCAGTTTTTCCTTTAATTCTCTCATCCTTCTTACATCAATTTTTTTACCATCTACCGCGATATCAAAGTCTGAACCCGGATTGTATTTTCCTACAGCCCTGGAACCAAAAAGAAGAATTCGATTTGGTTTTATATCTTCCTTTAATAGGGAAACTATTTTATCAAGAATCTCTTCTTCCCTTTTTTTATATACCGCTGTTGCTTTCATGGAAAATCCCTGCTTTAAAAAAGAATTTAAAACGTATTATTCATAGCTAAAATATAGACATGTCAAATTATATCATAAGTTGTAAATTTCATCTTCCCTGCTTGAGATTTTGCATCCAGCTTCATTTCAAAAAGCTTTCCCAGAACATCTCTAAATTTCTCTGATGGTCTGTAGCCCATATCTTTTAATGTCGGTCTCTTCTCTGTTATCTTAATTTTGGATTACAATTTCAATTTTACCATCATTCATCAATAAACCAATTGTATTATCAGTTTTTCAGGCAATTTGTAATCCTAACTTGTGATGATAATATTCTAATCCCTTTTCCAAACGATCCCTGTGGCTTTTCTTTTTTTCAAAATATCTTTCACATTAGCCGTGCCCTCACTTTCATTTTGTTATTGATTTCGTCTAACGCAGAGCTCAGCGGTTTTATGAAGCGACAAAGTCGTGAAGTAAAGTCCGCTGAAGTGAGTTGTTAGAACCATTTATAACAATTCAATAAATTTTTCTACAGATAAATGTGCTTGTTTCAATATATGTGAAAGTGTTGACCTCTTGATTGGGCGGTGAGCAGGGACAACTATTTTAAGCATTTCCTCAGGGAGGCGTTTTTGCAATCTGATATGGCTACCTTTCTAGCGAACTACTATCATCCATCTCGCTGCAGAGCGTTGATGACCTGCGGATAATTTACGCTTGGAACTTTACTCATAGTGTAATTTCTACTTGTTCAGAGTTGGGGCGAAGATAGAATCATCTTCTACAGGCTCTAAATATAGTTTGATCGCTTCACGAATATTTTTTATTGCTTCTTTCCGAGAATCGCCTTCACTTATACACCCGGGAAGAGCAGGGACGATAGCAGTATAGCCACCTTCTTCGCTTGGCTCTAAGATAATTTTTAAGTGCATTTTTCTGTATCTCCTATTTGAATCATAGCATATCAGTTATTGGGCAGCAATGGTCGCCTGCCAATCAATTCATCAGAAAAGTGTAATGGAATTTAGAGAATGGCTATGTTCTAATGTACTGAAGAATATACCCTATAGACACTTTGTGTTTTATGAAATTTTTTTACCTGTCCTAATAATTTCACAAGCAAAGGGGTTGGAATCGTTGAAGTCTTTAACTTCAAAAGGATGTGGCTCAATTCTGATATCAATATTTCTTCTAAGCTTTAATAGTAAAGAAAAAATATCCATAATATCTCACCCGAAACTATCAACAACAACAGCAATATCAATAAAAATACAGGTAAATACCTGCTTTATACTTGCAGACGCCAAAAGCAAGTTATTATTAATTTAATATCTTTGAAGGTTCAAGTCCTACTCGGGGAGCCAGCATTAATCCCCACATGCATATACTGACAGCTGACGGCTACTTTTATGCTTCTCCCATTAATATAGATACTGAATCCCTTGAAAAACTCTTCATACACAAAATATTTAAGATGCTTCTAAAAAAGGGCCTTATTTCAGAAAGGATAATAGAATCAATACTCTCGTTGGTGTTTGATAGTCTGGTGATCTTGAAGACATCCTATAAATTTAAATCGAACCATGTTCGAATCGCCCGGGCTTAACATTTACCATATTTTATGGTATTATAATCATAAATTATGGTTAAGGAGCAAAACTATGCTGGAACCTGTACTGGGCAACGGTACCATAGAAAGAATTTTGTTTACCCTTGAATCTTATGGACAGGCATATCCTACAGGGCTATCAAAGATGTTTAATATTCCGGTGAATGGAATTCAGCAACAACTGGAACGTCTGGAGAACGGTGGAGTAGTAGTTAGTTCGATGGTTGGCAGGACCAGGCTTTATCAGTTTAATCCGAGATATCCCTTTTTGAAAGAACTGAGAGCATTGATTCAAAGAGCAATGGAATTTCTGTCTGAAAAAGAAATGCAACAGTATTACAGGAGAAGAACAAGACCGAGGAAGAAAGGTAAGCCACTATGAATATAGATTGGCAAAAGGCTGGGATTAAAAAACTGGTAGCAATAATTTCTGCTCATTTGCAAAAGAACGGCATTGAAGTTGTTCTGGTCGGCGGAGCCTGTGTTTCACTCTACTCAGATAATCAATATATGTCATATGATATTGACTTGATTACTGAAAGTCCTATCAGAAAAATAATTCCGGTGCTTGAGGAATTAGGATTCAAAAATACCGGAGGTCGTTTATTTGAAAATTCTCAGTGTAAATTTTTGATAGATTTTCCTGCCCCTCCTGTATCAATAGGAGATGAACCTATCTCTAAGTTTAATAATTTAAAAACACGCTTTGGAACAATCTGTTTATTAACCCCGACAGATTGTATTAAAGACAGGCTGGCTGCTTATTTTTTCTGGAACGACCAGCAATCTTTAGACCAGGCAGTTATGGTAGCAAAAAGGAACAAAATCCATTTACCTGAAATAAAAGAATGGGCTGAAAAGCAAGGCCAAATAGAAAAGTATGAGGTTTTCAAGAAAAAATGCAGGGAAGAAGGTTTTAACACTAAAGCAAAGTAATGGACCAGACCGGATTTGAACCAGCAATCAACGGATTATTTAGGTTATGGTTTAAAAATATTTCCATAGATGAAACAAACCCTCTCAGGGACTTGCCGATTGTGATCCACGATCCATTAATGATATATAAATATTTATATATGCTGTCAAATAAATTAAAATTCTTGTCATTTATTATTTGTTACTAACACCGTCCAGTCCGGGGAGCCAATTTTGATGATTAATCCCATCAATACAGGTAATGGTACTTTTTAAAATAAAGTAAAAATAGTTTAAGTGAAATGTTCTCAAGAAATTAGCAAAATTTTGAACACTTTTTAAATAAAAACACATCTTCCACTTGTAAAAAAAAATAATAATTATATAATGTGTATATGATTTATACAATTTATACAATATATACTAATTATGTAATTAATCTAACAGAAAACCATAATAAAAATTAACTCAAAAATTATGAAAAAGCAATTAATTATAAGAATAGATGAAGAATTAAAAAGTAAGTTTTCTAAAATTGCAAGAATTGAAGGCAAAACAACAAGTGAAAAGATTAGGGAACTTGTAAGTAATTATACTGCAGAGAATGACTTTGCAACTATAGTTGACAGCCTCTGGGACAGGATTTCAGAAAAAATTGAAAGCAGCGGGTTTAAACTGGAAGATATTGATAGAAAAATAAAGGAAACCAGGAGCGGGAAAAAATAAAAGTAGTAATAGACACCAATATATTTATATCATCTTTTTTTAATAAGAAAGGCAATCCCAGGAAGATAATAAACCTATGGAAAGAAGAAAAAATACAATTATGTATTTCCAGTGAAATACTCGAGGAATATCTTGGAGTCTTATCCAGATTTGTACTTGCCGGTGAACCGGAACTTAAAGAACTTTTAAACCTCTTTAAAAGAAAGGTTAATATTTTATATAAACCAATCACAATAAAAATTGCACTGGTAAAAAATGATCCAGATGACAATAAATTCATAGAATGCGCTGTTACCAATAAAGCAGATTATATTATTTCAGGTGACAATCATTTGCTGAGTTTAAGAGAGTATGAGAATATAAAAATTCTAAGCCCAAAAGAGTTTTTAAACTATTATAAATCATAAGGGTTTATAATTGACATTAATAAGCATAAAAGCAGTATTTGCTTCTAGATTCACGCAGCCCGGACGAGCCTCAAATAACAGGAGAACTGGGAACAGCATATCTAGCTCAAAACCTTCATTAATTTTTTTAAGTTGTAAATTTCATCTTCCCTGCTTGAGATTTTACCATCCAGCTTCATTTCAAAAAGCTTTCCCAGAACATCTCTAAATTTCTCTGATGGTCTGTAGCCCATATCTTTTAATGTCTCACCATTAATCTCCAGACGCAATCCGGAAAGATCGGTCAGGTATTTTTTAATATTTTTATAATATACACTACCCCAGCTGCATGCAATAACCTGAAGTTCCGGAGGAATCCTGCTTACCATATAATAAAGAGTGGAATTCCTTTTGACAGTGTTTTTAAGATTTTTTTTGACCTCGTTCCACTTATTATGTGTTTCCAGTATAATATTTACATCCTTTTTTCTGACCTTCATCTCAAAGCACCATCTTTTAATTTCACCGGGTTTAATTCCTCGCAGCAAAAGAGTTAAAAGCAGTCTCTCTTTTTTTATTTCTTCACCATTTTTCTTATAAAAATCTTTTAGCTCCCCATAATACTTTAAAATCTTCCTTAGCTGCTTTATAAATTCTGCATCTGTATTCACTTTTATCCCTATTTTCTTTAATGCGCCTAATTGGCCCAGCCTCCTGATTGCTTCCAGCGGGTTTTTCTCATTAAAAATGTAGATAAGCTCATCTCGTATCCTGACTCCATTCAGCTTTGAAACTATATCCATATCTATAGTGGTTCTGGCTAATTTTTCAGTCTGGTCATCCATTTTAAACCCGAGTCTCTTCTCAAACCTCACCGCCCTGAAAATTCTGGTAGGATCTTCTATAAAACTCATTTTATGCAGAACTTTTATTTTTTTATTCTTCAAATCTTCCCTGCCGCCAAAGAAATCAAGAATTTCACCAAAATTTTTCCTATTCAAAGATATAGCCATAGTATTTATGGTAAAATCCCTTCTGGAAAGGTCCTGTTTTATATTTCCCAGTTCCACAGTGGGAAGAGCTGCCGGACTTTTGTAATATTCTACTCTTGCTGTGGCTATATCTATATGCTGTCCGTCCTTAAGCACAAGAATAGAAGTTCCGAATTTTTGATGGGATTCAAGTCTGCAATCAAATTTTTTGGAAAGTTCTCTGCCAAATCTTATTCCATCACCCTCCACCACAATATCTATATCAAAATCCGGTATCCTGAGCAGCGCATCCCTTACTATCCCTCCTACAAGATAGGTATTATATTTTAAAACTCTCGCTACACCGGAAATGACCTCCAGTATCTTTTTTACTTTACCCGGGAAAAGCTCTAATAAATTCTCATAACTGCGGCCATGCAGAAATCTTAATATATCTTTTCTGGTAACTATACCTATAATTTTTTTCTTGTCTGTAATAGGTATCCTGCCAATACCATTTTCTATCATTAGATCCTGTATTTCGCCAATACCGGTATTAGGACCGGCTCTAACAATGCTGTGTGAGCGGAAACCTTTTACCGGAGCATGAGATAAGCCGTGCCCTATGGCCTTATCTATATCTTTTCTGGTTATTATTCCCACAAGATTATTATCTTTATCTACAATAGGTATCCCTGAATGACCATATTTTTTTAAAATTTCATCAACCCCGGATATGCTCACATTTTCCTTTACCACCTTTACCGGGTAAGACATTATATCTTTTGCCAGTATTGGTTTTCTTATATTTTTCTTGAGAGAACAGAGCAACTTGCTTTCTATATCCTCGAAACTCATATCACTTATCACAGCAGAAGCTGCCTGGGGATGACCCCCGCCTCCGACAATTTTAAGTATTTCAGATACATCCACATCTTTATCATCACTTCTGGCAACCAGATATATTTTCTCCTTCATTTTAGCCCAGCATATTGCTATACTTACATCTTCAATCTGGGATAACTTCCTGGTCAGTACTGAGAGCCCCTCAATAAAGTTTGGCATCTCTGCCTGGGAAAGCAAGATTTCTGTTTCATTGATCTTTATCTTTTTGCAGTTCATTATCAGATTTTCCAAAAGCTTGTGCTGTTCTTCCGAAAGAGAAAGATTTAAAAATTTTAATACCACAAACAGGTTGGATTCTTTCTTCATAAGAAAAGAGGCTGCCTCCAGATCCTTAGGGGTGGTACCGGGATAAGTAAATGAGCCTGTGTCCTCATAAATTCCAAGGGTAAACAGGGTAGCATCAAGCGGAGAAATAGGAATTTTTTTTCTTTTTATGATATTTACCAGAATGGTTGTAGTAGCCCCAACTTCCCGGGAATAATCATAAGTTGCTTTCATATCTTCAGATGATCTATGATGGTGATCATAGACTATAACTTCAACATTTTTATTATTTAATGCTTCTTTTGCCGGGCCGAGCCTTGAGGCAATTTTAGTATCTATTATAATAACTCTTTTTACTCTTGAAAAATCAATTCCCTTCGGATCCATAAGCAACGGAAGTTCGTCCTCATAAAGAGTAATAAATTTTCTTACATTTTGATTTATAGCAGTAGGTAATACAATTTGGGCCTGCGGGTATATTCTCTTCGCCGCTATCATTCCGGCAAAAGAATCAAAGTCAGAACTTAGATGGGTTATAATTATTTCCATAAAATTTTTACGTATAAGCTTTTTATCAGTCTATATACTTATCATAGCAGACTATTTTAGAAATGGGTTTTCTTCCTCTTGTTCTACCTTCCACGGCCGGATATCCTACCGGGGTTATAGCCACCACCCTCACATTATCCGGGACATCAAGAAGATCCTTTACCAATTTTTCCTTGAATGCTCCAATCCAGCAGGTACCCAATCCCTTTTCAGTTGCAGCCAGGATTAAATGCTCCAGAGCCAGTGCTATATCTATAGGATAACTATTCATATAACCCCCCATAACTCCATAAGCCTCATCCTCTTTAGCACAGGCCACAATCAGTATCGGTGCCTCCGACAGGAAAGTTTGATTATTGCATGCTATAGACAGGTCACTTATTTTTTTCTTATCTTTTACTATAATCAATTTCCATGGCTGAAGGTTTTTGGCTGACGGAGCTTTTCTGAATGCTTGCAGAATATAATTTAATTTTTCCTCTTCCACATCCTGGGGTTTATAAGACCTGATACTTTTTCTTTTTTCTATAAGATCCATAAGGCTTGTGAATTGCTTCACTGTTTATTACCCCCTTCTCTTAGAATCTGAACCTCAAAGATTTATTTTTTTATAACTCACGCAACTCAATACTAATTTTTAATATTTAAGTAGAAGCCTTTTTATATTAGCACTATGTTTTTCTTAAGTAAAATCTTTTCTATTTCAGGTACCAGGATTAAAACATATTTATTGTAACAAGAAATTCCCCTAATGCAAGTTTTAAAGATCTTAGACGGATCTCATAAGTTGTAATCCCGTAAACTCGAAAAAATATAGATTTTAAAATAATTGATGCAGAGTCTGCGCTGAAAGCGGGTTTATATTTTCATAAAGATATGCTGTCCAATTTCGAATACTCAACTTTATCTCCGTATAACTTCATAAGCTTTGAGGTAATATTACCTGGAACCTTTCTAGCTACCACAAACCTGTCAATCTTCTTTACCGGCACTATCCCGGCAATAGAACTGGTTTTAAATATTTCATCTGCATTTATAATATCACGGTAGTGAACCTTTTTTTGCTTGACTTTTATCCCATCTTCTCTACATATCCTTATAACCACTTCTCTGGTTATTCCTGGTAAGATATTCTGAGTAAGCGGTGGAGTATAAACTATGTTTCCCTTTACAAAGAAAATATTACTTGTGGCACCTTCCAGAACCAGATGATCTCTGGTTAAGAAAACCGCCTCCTGAGCTCCATTATAATGAGCTTCATTTTTTGCGAAAATATTTTCAAAATAGTTTAGAAGCTTGTGGCAATAAAGGGGGCTGCCCACCTGTGGTCTTCTTATTGAAGAAGTGGTGATATTTATTCCTTCAGTATAATCAACTTCGGGGTAATGTGTAAGACTGTCAGCAATTATTACGAGATTAGGCTTATACCCCCCGCCAAAATGAAGCTCCCCGCTGTGGATACCTCTGGTTACAATTATTTTTATATAGGCATCCCTTTTGCAAAGATTGTTTTTGTCAATTGTTTTTCTCAGGGCGTCTTTTATATATTCTTTATCAAAAGGAAGATTATACTTTAAAACCTTAAGTGAAAAAAACAGCCTCTCAAGATGGGCATCAAGCATAAAGATATAGCCTCCATAGCTTCTCAAGGTTTCAAAAAGGCCATCACCATATAAAAATCCCCTATCTCTAACCGGTATTTTAGCTTTATTTTCTATAACCAGCTTCCCACTTATAAAAACATATTTAATCATATCAGTAGCCCGCCAGATAAATTTTATAGCAGTTTTCTTAGATTCTTTGCACTAAAAAACTTTAAAGTTTCCTTTAGAGCAATTCCTTTATCCAGAGTCTCATTATACTCATCTTCCGGGATTGAATCTTCTACAATTCCTCCGCCTACATTATAATAAAATTTATTTCCCTTTATAACAAACGTCCTTATCACAATATTCAAATCCATAGTACAGTCCACTCCGATATAGCCGACCGAACCGGTGTAAACATTCCTGGCTGTCGGCTCCAGCTCATCAATAATTTCCATTGCTCTTATTTTGGGCGCACCTGTTATTGAGCCTCCGGGAAATGCAGCTTTTATTATACCTGAAATATCGGTACCTTTCTTTACTTTGCCGGTTACCGTGGAGACAGAATGAAAAACCCTCGCATATTTTTCTACAACTGCGTGCTCGTAAACTCTAACTGTGCCATAATAACAGAATTTCCCCAGATCATTACGCTCCAGGTCAACAATCATATTCAGCTCCGCTCTATCTTTAATGCTGTCTTTCAATTCCATCATATTTTTGTTATCACTGTAAGAATCTATCCCCCTGGGTCGGGTTCCTTTTATGGGTCTGGTCTCTATAATATTATTTTTTAAAAATAAAAATCTTTCCGGTGAAGAACTACCTATGCTGAGCTCAGGAAATCCCATAAAAGCAGAAAATGGAGCAGCATTTTTTTCTCTTAATATATAATATAAGTCTATAGGTTCTACAGGCAGATCCGCTTCAAATCTCTGAGAAAAATTTGCCTGATAAATGTCGCCGTTATGAATATATTCTTTGGTTTTCATTACCTTTTTTATATAATTCTGCCTGGTAAGATTTGAGCGAAGTTTTACATTTGAGATGTTTTTCTTGTAATATTTCTCAATAATATACCTTTTTATATTATTTAAGCCTTTTAAATTACTAATAATGCTCTTTACTTCCAGATTGACTTTCCTGATTAAATCCCTATCCCTTACATCAGAATCCATATAATCATCTTCCAGGAAAGCAGTCTTGCAAGCACCTTTATTTTCCTCTTTCTTTTCACCGGTTAAAAAATTCCTAACATAATACCACCTGCTGTCCTGATGGCCATATGCAAACAGCCTGTCATAATAAGCAAGATAAAATATGGGAAGATTAATATCATCGGAAGCATTCTGAGGAAGCTCTTCAATATAGTTTTTCAGGTCATAAGAGAAATACCCGGCAAAACCACCCTTAAAATCAGGGAGTCTTTCTTCAAGGTCCTTATTTACCTTTCTGATGCTGCCCTCATCTATATAGACCACTCTAACATTCTTTATTTCACTGTCTGGAGGGCTGCAGGTATAATCTTTAATGTTTTGTTTGATAAAAGATAAAGGATGCTGATAGGAATAATACCTGACATCTCTGGCGTTACCGATAAACTCATTTTTATAACCATAGCTCTTTATAACAAATTTTGGATCCCAGCCGATATAAGAGAACCTGGAATATTTATTCGGAGAGAGACTGCTGTCCAGAAAACATAAATAATTACTATCCTTTAAAATATAAGCTGCATCCTGAGGTGGTATTTTTAGGTCAATAGCTGAAATTGTCGAAAGGATTTTCATAGACAAATGAAATTTTTAAGTATTTTTAACCCGTCTGGAGTCAGGAATGATTCGGGATGAAACTGTATTCCTTCCAGCTTGTAGTTTTTATGCCTTACTCCCATTACAATATCATCTTCAGTACGAGCGGTTACTTCAAGTGAAGAAGGGATTGTGTCTTTTTTTAAAATTAGAGAATGGTATCTTGCAGCTTCAAAAGGATTTTCAACACCGCTAAAAATACTCTTTCCATCATGATAAATCTTAGATGTCTTCCCGTGGATTACCACTCCCGAATTGATTACCTCTGCTCCGAATACTTCCCCGATGCACTGATGTCCCAGACAGACTCCCAGTATAGGTATTTCTTTATAAAAATGCTTGATTATATCTTTTGACATGCCTGCATTAACAGGTCTTCCCGGGCCAGGTGAGATTACTATTCTGGATGGCTCCATCTTTTCAATTTCATCCAGACTTATCTTATCATTTCTCCTGACCTTTATATTCTCACCCAGAATACCCAGATATTGCACCAGATTAAAAGTAAAGGAGTCATAATTATCTATCATCAATATATCTACTTTTTTAGTCCTGGCAATTGTACTCATTTCTGCTCCTGGCATAGCTTCATTTATATGCCTATTTTAATAAAATTCCCATCTACCTATTATTTCCCGTTAAAAGAAATTATATTAGAAGCTAGATAAAATCTCAAAATAAATATTCCGATTCTTTCAGAAAAAAGTTGAAGAAAAATAATTTTAAGGAATGATTTTCTTTATAAAATCTATTTTTCTAAAGTCTTTGTCAAATGTAAATACTGTATCACAGTTATTTTTTACAGAATGGCTTGCCAGGTATGCATCTATAAAATCAATATTTTTCTCTTCATATAAATCCAGAGCCTTCAGGATGACCTGGCGGTTTTCTATTACCGCATTGTCAATCTCAGCAATAGCCAGTATTTTTTCAACTATGCCATATCTATCCAGATCATATATGCTTTCCAGAACATAAATAATTTCAGCAATGATTAAATCACATATAAATAGTTCATATTTCCCTCTGGACACCTGGTCAAGAAACTTTCTGGATTTCTGCGCCTGCTTGTCGGGCTCACCGGTAAAAAATCTTATAAAGAGATTGGTATCTGCATAAACTTTGCTTTTCAAGGTCTCACCTTTTTTGCCATATAATCATGTGTCTTTTTTTCCATTTCTTTCCAGCTTAATTTTCTTACATCTTCCGGCACTGGAACAGAGCTCTGTAAGTCAAAAATTGAAGGGATCTTTCTGACAAAGGCTTTTCTGCCAGAAAATTTAACTATTACTTTATCTCCCTCTTTTAGCCCAAGCTGTTCCCTTACAGGCTTGGGTATGGTTATCTGACCCTTCTTTGTTACAGTAGTTGTACTCATTTAAAAAATCCTTACTATTATATTTTGGTATTACTTTATCATAAAAGTAAGAATTAGTAAAATTTTATTTCCATATATCACTTCATAACGCTCTGGTTTTTAAATTGATAAATTATAAGATTAAGGGTAAAATCCTATTTTATGATAAAAGTAGAAAACCTTACTAAAAAATTTGAAACTATAACTGCAGTTGAGAATATTTCCTTTGACATAAATGAAAGTGAAATATTTGGATTTCTAGGCCCCAATGGAGCAGGAAAGACAACTACCATAAGAATGCTTTCAACCCTTATTTCTCAAACTTCGGGAAAGATAACCATAGACAATAGAAGCCCGGAGAGTGATGGTGAATATATAAGGTCAATTATAGGACTTCTGACCGAGTCTCCTGGAATGTATGAGAAAATATCCGCTTACGATAATCTTGATTATTATTCCAGCTTTTATAGTATCTCCAATACCATTAGAAAAAATAATATTAAAAAATATCTTAAGATGTTCGATCTCTGGGACAGAAAAGATGACCTGGCTGGTACTTATTCAAAGGGTATGAAGCAGAAACTGGCACTATCCCGCGCACTGATACATGAACCAAAGATATTATTCTTAGATGAACCAACTGCAGGGCTTGATCCTGAGAGCGCTCATATGGTAAGGAATTTCATTGAAAGCCAGAAAAAAGAAAAAACTACTGTTTTTCTCTGCACCCATAATCTTGAGGAAGCATCAAATCTTTCCGACAGGGTATGCATAATAAAAAGAAAGATTATAAGGATTGCTACACTTTCAGAACTTCAAAGTGATGATAAAAATAAAAGGGTTGAAATTGTATTTACAGATGATGCAGATAGATATATTAAATTGCTAGAAGAAATTGATGAAATAAAAAATATCCAGTCAGATAAAAACAAGGCAACTTTAGTAATTGAAAAGCCTGAAATTTCAAATCCCATAATTATTAAAAAACTGGTTGATAGCGGCGCTCAGGTCCTTTATTTTAATGAAATAAAGGCAACCCTGGAGGAAATATATCTTGATTTAATAAAAGATGAAGAGGCAAAATGAAAAACGCTGCAGTAGTTTTTAAAAAAGAGATTAAAGAGGTTATAAAAAATAAGAATATATGGATGCCCATCCTTATAATCACCGCCATATTCTCAATTGCCATGCCTCTGGTGTTTATTCTTGGAAGCAATTCCATATTAAAGGATGAGGATACCTTAAATTTTATAAATAAAATATTTGGCCAGGTCGGTGATCCCTTAAGGGTACTTATAGGATTTATTTTAAAGCAATTACTTATTTTCTTACTCATACTCCCTGCTATGGTTCCAAGCCTTATTGCTCCTTCCTCGGTAATTATGGAAAAGGAAAATAACACCCTTGAGCCGCTTCTGGCAACACCACTGAAAACATCCGAGTTGCTGCTTGGAAAATCACTTACTGCACTTGTCCCATCCTTTGTTATTTCTACCATCAATTTCATTATATTGACCATAGTAGTTGACGTAGCTGCTTATATTAAATTAGGCTATGCCCCTCTCCCAACCATGGAATGGGTTATTGTGGCTTTCCTTCTTAGCCCGATACTATCCTTTATAATCACCATGGCAAGCGTTATAGTTTCATCAAAATCCACTGATATAAGGTCCGCCCAGGGAATAGGCGCAGTGATAATAGTACCCATTTATCTTGTTATTGGACTTCAGCTGGCAGGATTTTTTCTTCTAAATATTACTTACCTGCTTATAGGTTGTCTGGTACTGCTTGCAGTTTGTCCATTGGTTTTGAGGCTTGCAGTCAAGATATTTGACAGGGAAAATATCCTTACCAAATGGAAGATGAAGGCTTAAATAGTTTGAGCCTATCCAATTTTATTTAAAAAAAGTTTTTTTATATCTTCATCTAATGCCGGAGTGGGACCAATTTGTGAGGATACCCATGATCCTAATCTGTTAGCTGAGCTGCTCATTTCTCCAAGTGTCCTGCCACCTAGATACTGTATGACCATTGCTGCTGTAAAAGCGTCTCCGGCACCTACTGTATCGGCAACAGAAACTTTATAGCCGGGGTGATCATAATAATCACTTTCATCTATAAGAAGGCTTCCATCTTCTCCCCTGGTAAGACATATCAGCTTTATACCGTATTCATTTATAAGCTTCCTGCAAAAATTAATATCATTTTTCTCATTGGAATAATTCATTAAATTTCTTAACTGCCTGAGTTCTTCTTTATTTAATTTAAGTATTGTTGCAAGCTCCAGTGACCTGATAATTGTTTTAAGGGAATAGAAGTTTTGCCGCAAGTTTATATCAAGCACTTTAATAGCAGTGCTCCGGGCCATTTTTAAAAAATTAACAATAGTCCTGCGGGACTTTAAAGACCTTTGTGCCAGCGTACCAAAACATATAACATCGGCTTCTCTGGCAAGCTTTTCCCATCTATTATTTAATTCCAAAAAATCCCAGGCAACATTTTTATTTATAATATAATCCGGTCGTCCGCCATCATCTATTTTTACATCAACTGTCCCGGTCTGGTGTTTGGAATCAATTTGAATGAAATCCCTGGCTAAACCAAGCTTAAATAAAGAATCCATAATCTCTTTTCCCAGGAAATCATCGCCAACTCTACTGGCAACTAATCCATCCTGTCCTAATTTTTTAACAAAATAGGCAAAATTAGCCGGAGCCCCACCCAACTTTCTGCTATGTGGAAATACATCCCACAATATTTCTCCAATACCTACTATTTTATGAGGCACTACTATCCCTCCTGCGGAGATAGAATCCAATAAAAATGGTTAATGATAATTTAAACTTTAGAAGCTCTTGCTAGCGCAACGTTTGTTTTATTATTTAAAACAAAACTACATCATAAGTATCTTAATATATTGAATAAATGAGCCACAAACTAACTTTCTAGAAAATCTCTTAAAGCTTTGCTTCTATTTGGGCTTCGTAATTTATTTAGAGTTTTAAATTCTATTTGTCTAATTCTTTCTCTGGTAACACCAAATTCCCTTCCAACCTCTTCTAGTGTTTTCGGTTGACCATCATTTATACCAAATCTAAGCTCTATAATTTTTCTTTCCCTATAATCTAATGTATTAAGTGTCTCTTTTAGCTTGTTTTGAAGCATCTTGAAAGATGCAGCATCTGCAGGTGCCTCTACTTCCGAATCCTCTATAAAATCACCAAGGTGACTATCACCTTCTTCACTTATTGGAGTTTCAAATGAAACAGGATGCTGGCTTATTTTAATTATTTCTCTTACCTTATCAGGGGTAAAATCCATTTTCTCTGAAATCTCTTCAGGTGAAGGATCTCTACCAAGTTCTTGGAGTAGTCCCCTCTGAACCCTTATCAATTTATTAATATTCACTATCATATGAACCGGGATTCTAATAGTTCTGGCCTGATCAGCCAAAGCTCTTGTAATAGCTTGCCTTATCCACCAGGTTGCGTACGTAGAAAATTTAAAACCTCTCCTGTAATCAAATTTCTCTACCGCCTTTATCAGTCCAAGATTTCCTTCCTGTATGAGGTCTAAAAAAAGCAAACCTCTTCCAAAATACTTTTTAGCGATACTTACCACCAGTCTCAGATTCGCCTTTACCAGCAATTGTTTTGATACAGGATCTCCAGCTTCAATTCTCTTTGCCAGTTGCACTTCTTCAAAAGCGGTAAGTAGTCTTATCTTACCAATCTCTTTAAGATACATTCTTACCGGGTCATTAGTAGGATACTTTATAGTAAGATCCGGTTTTCTTTTTAATAGATTCTTATCTCTTTTTATATTTTGAACTTTAGTATCAATATCTTCATCTTCTTCACTTACAATCTCTATCCCCAGATTCTGAATAACATTATAAATATTTTCAATCTGTTCCTTGGACAGCTCTATATCTGAAAGAGTTTCGGTAATTTCCTCCGTTGTAAGCAGGCCATCTACTTTACCTTTACTGATCAGCATCTTTACTTCTTCTAATTTAAACTCTACTCCTCTTTTAATTTTTAATCACCCTAATCCTTATAAATAATCTAAACTTTTTGATTTTTACCCAGTATAAATTAATAGAATAATTTTAAAAAACATATTTAAATAAATACCTAATTCAGGATTGTGGATAAAATTGCTTGCAGAATCTTACCATAACTGGGAATTCTAAGAAAACTACCTAAACCTTTTTCTTAATTTTCTTAACTTATAATTAAGATCATCTTTGGGTGTGTTCCGGTAATTACCACTTCTTCTATTTCCACTAAAACTTCTATTTTCCTGAGGTCTGGCTTCATTTACTAAAAGTTTCCTTTCCTTAAAATCACTCTGGTTAAACTTTTCCATAGCTTTTGTTGCTTCTTCCTCAGTTTCCATTTCCACAAACCCGAAGCCTTTTGATCGACCATCCAGACTTCTAATTACTTTTGCATAAGTTACCTTACCTTCACTGGAGAATAGTTCCTCCAGTTCTTTATCTGTAGTAGAGTACTCCAGATTGCCTACATATAGTCTTTTATTCACCTTGATTTCCTTTCACTTATTAAAAATCATCTTTAAACAAAAAAACAGAAATAATATAAATAATGCATAAAAATGCTGATTTTAATTTAGAATGTTAGCCAAAAAAAATTCAGACTTATTCCATTAACACATTATTTAACAGTGACACTCCACAGAGCAAGCCCTGCGGCTTCTGCTTAGTTTACTAAGCATTCTTTTTCCTGCTTCAATGTCGAAGACAACCCTTCAACTCCACAGGCGTCAATTCCGCTGTGCCCCAGCGTATTTTTTACCGATTCATCCCCGCTGCAAGCAGACGGAGTTTTCTCGGCAACTCTTGAATAACCTTACTGTTGCTTTTTATTATACCATAAAAATATCATCAGGTGTTCATTTTATTTGATATTCATTATTATACAATTTCGACTTATTGAGAGATTAAAATAAAATGCAATTGAAAATAAAGGTTTTTGATTTGTTATATAATACAAAATGTCCAGAGTGTAAAAGAATGGTTGATATTAATTGTAGCATTACTGTAATTGGACATTTAGCTCCTCTTGTAAAAAAGCATATATACTTCGAGTTTCATTGCCCAATTTGTAACAAATCCAGCTCAAACTCTTATAGTTTATGACCGGGCAGATATTTATAAAATTTTTTAATGTAAGAGTTTAGACAATTTATAAAGTTCCTGATCCATTGGCTTCTCTTCTTTTATAGCCTTCTCCAGAGGAACTGATGTTATTGCACCATTTTCCATAACTGCCATTTGGCCAAATTGTCCTTCATGGACTAACTCTACAGCTTTTGCTCCCAGCCTGGTGGCAACAATCCTATCAAAAGCGGACGGTCTTCCGCCTCTTTGCAAGTGGCCAAGTATGACTACTCTGGTTCCATAACCTGTTCTTTTCTCAATTTCCCTGGCAATAACATTGCCTACTCCGCCAAGCTGCACATGGCCAAAACTATCAATTGCACCAGAAGCTGTTACCTGCTCTTTAACTTCAGCCGGCTTTGCTCCTTCAGCAACTGCGATTATAGTAAAGTCCTTGCCTCTTTCCCTTCTCTTTTCTATAACATTTACAATTTCATCATAGTCAAAAGCAACCTCAGGAATTAAAATAACATCGGCTCCACCGGCAATCCCTCCACTTAAGGCAAGCCAGCCTGCATCTCTTCCCATAATTTCCACTATCATTATTCTACTATGTGAAGATGCTGTAGTGTGAAGCTTATCAAGGCAATCCGTTACAACCTCCAGTGCAGAGTCACTACCTATAGCATAATCAGAATGAGCAATATCATTATCTATAGTCTGAGGAACACCAACGCCTTTTATTCCATACTGGGTCAACCTGGTTATAACCCCATTAGTATCATCTCCGCCAATAGTTATTATGGCATCCAGCTCAAACTTTTTTATATTCTCTTTAACCTTTTCAACTCCATTTTCTATCTTGAAAGGATTAGTCCTTGATGTTCCAATTATGGTACCGCCTTCTCCCAGTATCCCTGAAACTGATTCCCTGTCCAGTTCTACTATATTGCCTTTAACCAGGCCTTCCCATCCATTTTTAATCCCGATTACTTTATATCCATACTCAGATGCCTTTAGATAAATTGCTCTTATAGCTGCATTTATTGCTGGAGAATCTCCTCCACCTGATAAAATACCTATTTTCTTTATCATTTTTATCTCCTTCTAAAATGATAATTTATTTGTATTATATAAGCCTGGTATAATAAGATAATAATTTATTTACAATATACAAGCATGGTTCTTGCAGTCAAACCGACTCCAGGCATAAACTTATAATTAAATATTTTTTAAAAAATTAACCTCTATCAAAATTAAAATTATATTAATTTTTGGCATATAATCAACTTAATTTTTTAATTATGATCTCATTTACCATTCCGGGATTTGCCTTGCCTTTGGTTTTGGCCATTACTCTTCCAATTAAAAAGCCTATAGCTTTATCCTTTCCCTCCTTAAACTGTTTCACGGGGCCGGGATTATCTTTAATGACCTCCTCAATAACGGCTTCCAGCAAACCTTCATCGCTTATCTGCTCCAGCCCCCTATCTTCAATAATCTTCTGTGGGTTTTTTCCGGTACTGAACATCTCTTCAAATACTGATTTGGCTATTTTATAATTGATTTTACCCTTATCAATTATTTCCAGCATCTTACAGAGGTTCTCAGGAGTTACCCTGCTATCTTTGATGGTCATTTTTTCTTTATTTAGAAGTGCGCTGAAGTCACCCATTATCCATTTGGCAATATTTTTAGCATTATTATAATGCCTGCAGCACTGCTCAAAATAATCTGCCAAACTTTTATTATTAGCCAGAAAGCTGCTGTCATATTTGGGTAGGCCGTACTGCTTCTCAAATCTTTTAGCTTTTGCAGAAGGCAGCTCGGGAATTGTCTTTCTAATATCCTCTATCATCTTATCCTCTATATAAATAGGAACCAGATCTGGCTCAGGAAAATATCTGTAGTCATGGGCTTCTTCTTTAGAGCGCAGGACTTTGGTGGTTCCTGTTTTGCTGTCATAATGCCTTGTCTGCTGAATTATTCCACCGCCGGCCTCCAGAACTTTAATCTGTCTTTTAACCTCATATTCCAGACCCTTTTGCAGGAATTTAAAGGAGTTTAAATTTTTAATCTCGGTCTTTGTTCCAATTTTATCTTCGCCTGTTTTTCTTACAGAAACATTGGCATCACACCTCAAGCTCCCTTCTTCCATACTGCAATCGCTGACATCCAGAAACAGAATTAAATTCCTCAAGACTATCATATATTCTTTTGCTTCCTCGGGTGACCTTATATCCGGCTCTGTAACAACTTCTATAAGAGGAGTTCCGGCACGGTTAAAATCAACTATACTGGCTTCAGATTCACTTATTCTTCCGGTTATTCCCTTATGCAGGAGTTTCCCCGTATCTTCCTCCATATGCACCCTGGTTATTCCCACTCTCCTTATATAGCTGCCTATATCAATATCAAGGTAGCCTCCGACTCCCAGAGGCAGGTCATACTGTGAAATCTGGTAATTTTTAGGCATATCAGGATAAAAATAATTTTTTCTGTGGAAGATAGTATATTTTCTAATCTTACAATTTAGTGCCAGGGCAATCTTTGCGGCATATTCAATTGCCTTTTTATTTATAACTGGAAGTGACCCCGGATGTCCCAGACATACAGGACAGGTATATATATTTTTCTCCTCACCAAATGAAAGCCTGCACCCGCAAAACATCTTGGTATTGGTATAAAGTTCAACATGAGTCTCTAAGCCTATAACTGGTTCATATTCGTTTTTCATTTCTCCAGTCCAGATATAATAGTTATTAATTTTTAAAAACCAATCCTATATTAGCTGATAAAAATACCCGGTAATCCGTTATAACCCCGGCCTGCCAGTAAAGCCTATTACCTTCTCCAGGCTGTAAGCTACCTTAAGCACATTATCCTCTCTCAATACGTTCCCAATAATCTGCAATCCAATAGGCAATTTACTACCGGACAGCCCTGCAGGAATTGAAATTGCCGGCAGTCCTGCCAGATTTACCGGTATAGTGCAGATATCCGAAAGATACATAGTCAATGGGTCTTCTATCTTCTCTCCAATCTTAAAAGCCGTAGTAGGCGATGTGGGAGAGATCAGAACATCAAATTTTTCAAAAGCTTTTTTAAAATCACCTATAATGAGCGTTCTTACTCTCTGCGCCTTCTCATAATACTCATCATAATATCCTGCTGACAGGCAGTAGGTTCCTATTATTATTCTTCTTTTAACCTCATCTCCAAATCCCTCTACTCTGCTTCTGCGGTACATTTCCCTTAAGGACTCCGCTTCCACGTTCCTGTATCCATATCTTACTCCATCAAATCTTGAAAGGTTTGAACTGGCTTCAGAAGGAGCAATAATGTAATACACGCTCAGCGCATATTCCAGGCTTGGCAGTGAGATCTCTTCAACTATGCCACCTATATCTTCGGCCAGTTTGATGATCCTGTAAACTGCTTCTTTTACTTCCCGGTCGATACCTTCAACCATCAGTTCCTTTGGAACCCCGATTCTCATATCTTTTATGTCTGCCTTAAGGAAACTTTTATAGTCCGGAACCTCCACATTTATAGAGGTGGAATCTTTTCTGTCATGGCCGCAGATTATATTAAGCATCGCTGCGCAATCTTCAACATCTCTTGTAATCGGCCCTATCTGGTCAAGGGAAGATGCAAACGCTACCAGTCCATACCTGGACACCATCCCGTATGTGGGTTTAAATCCTACAACGCCGCAAAGAGATGCAGGCTGCCTTATCGAGCCGCCGGTATCAGATCCCAGCGAGCATGCAGCTTCACCTGCTGCAACACAGGCTGCAGGTCCGCCGCTGGACCCACCCGGCACCCTGTCAGTATCCCATGGGTTTTTAACAGTCCCGAAATAGGAGTTTTCATTGGATGAGCCCATTGCAAACTCATCCATATTTGCCTTTCCAGCCAGTATATAATTCCGGCTTTCCAGTCTGTCAATTACCGTAGCATTATATATAGGAATATAGTTTTCTAAAATTCTGGATGCGCAGGTTGTAGTTATATTTTTGGTACATATATTATCTTTTATAGCAACTGGTATGCCCATAAAATCTTCTATATCACTGCCGGCGCTTATAAGCTTATCTATTTGCCCTGCCCTGGATAAGGCACTTTCCTTCTCCAGCCTGATATATGAATTTAGTCTGTCCTCAACCTCTTCAATTCTCAAATAGATGCTCTTAACAATCTCGGTGCAGGATATCTGTCTTTTTTCCAGCCTGTCTTTAAGTTGGTGAGCAGTAAGATAATGAATTTCCAAAATTTCTCCTTACTAGTCTATCTTTGGCACTTTAAAGCCATCATTTGCCTCATCAGGGGCATTTTTAAGCGCAAACTCCTGGGTAACTGACTCTTCTACCATATCCTCCCTGAAAACATTCTTTATATCCAGTATATGTGATGTCGGCTGAATTCCTTCGGTATTTACACTGTTTATATTAGCAACGTGGTCCAGTATCCTGTCCAGTTGAGAGGTAATTTTTTCTATATCCTTTTCACCAAATTTCAGTTCTGCCAGTTCTGCCACATGCTTCACATCATCTTTAGAAATTCTTTTCATAAACTATCCTTTTTTTGAAGAATCACCGGTACCGGTAGTTTAAACCGGCCAGTTCAACCCCGTCACAAGCGGACGGGGGTCTTGGCGGGTTTTCATAACATTTTAACAAATATTTTGCCCTATTAATACATTTTTACAATTTCCAGCTCTCCCAGTAAAAACAATATTAGAATAAGGTTGTACGCTCCATGAAGAAAAATTACCGGCATAAGAGATCTTGTCTTTTCAAACAGATAAGCAAAAAGCCACCCAATAATCATAAGAGGTATGAAACTATATAATTCCAGGTGTACTATGGCAAATAAAAAAGAGGACAAAAGCAGTGCAACATTGACGCCCCAGCTTTTCTTAAACGCTGAGTACAAAAATCCCCTGAAAAAAACTTCTTCGCTAAAAGGGGCAATCACCGCCACTACTACAAACAGAATATTACTTGATATGCTTCTGTTTCCGACCAGTATTTCAATCTTGCTTGCAGGGGCCTCTATCCCAAACAGTGAATTCATTATATACACATACAGGAAGCTGACAAAAAAAATAGCAAGCAGTGAAAGAAAAGAGTACCAGATGGTTCTTGCGATACTGTAATACCTCAGTCCCAGATCCCTAAAGCTTGCCTTCCTCCGGAACATAGCAAAAAACCAGACCACCCCCAGCATAAGCACTATCTGAATTCCATATAACACAGTAAAACTTACATTGCCAATATTGGAAGAGTTAAAGAACTGCTCGCCATCCAGCACTTCAAATAATTTTTTCATTCCAAAATAAATGCCTACAAGTACAACCGCTAAAAATATTAAGGAGATTACAGCATCAAGGGCATTCCATTTTATATTTAAAACATTGTTCTGTTTTCCTGTTGAATTTGTCTCTTTTAATTTATTGCCAGTCATATTCAAAAACTTATAAAAAATTATTCTTTTATCATTTTTTTAAATTCTTCTTCAGATATTAATCTGATATTATACCTTCGGGCATCATCCAATTTACTTCCAGGACTCTCGCCCAAAAGAACAGCATCGGTACCTCTGCTGACGTTTGAGGTAACCCTGCCTCCAAAATTTTCAATAATCTCTTTAGCCTCGTCCCTTGAAAAATCATTCAATTTGCCGGTAAGAACAAATGTCTTGCCTGCAAAGGCTTCCTTCTTTAAAACCTTTTTTAGCTCCGAGCTGAAATTGACTCCGGCTTTTCTTAATTTCTCTATTACTTTAAGATTTTGCTCCTGCTTGAAAAAAGAAATTATACTTTCTGCTATTTTTGGTCCAATCTCCTTTATTTCTTCAATTTCCTCGTATCTTGCGTGCATCAAACTGTCAAGGTCCGTAAACACTCTTGTAAGCACAACCGCAGTATGGGAGCCGACATATCTGATTCCCATTGCAAAAAGAAGCCTTGACAATGGTTTCTTCTTGCTTTCCTCTATTGCGCCAAGCAGATTTTTAGTTGACTTTTCTTTAAAATTTTCCAGTGAAAAAACATCATCATACTTCAGGTAATAAATATCCGCTGAATCTTTTATTAATTTTTTATCCAGAAACTTCTCCACAATAGCGGGACCCAGACCTTCTATATCCATAGCCCCTTTTGAAGCAAAGTGAACAATCCTCTCATACTGCTGAGCAGGGCATGCCATTGAAGTACACCGTAGTGCCACCTCCCCTTCAGGTTTTATAACATCAGACCTGCACACAGGGCACTTCCCGGGCATCCTGAATTCTTGCTGGCTGCCGTCTCTTCTTTCTTTTATAACTTTTACAATTTCAGGTATGACATCTCCTGCCTTATGCACCACCACCCAGTCACCGACTTTGACATCTTTTCTTCTTATCTCATCTTCATTGTGCAGGGTGGCATTGGAGATAGTGGATCCTGCCACTGTTACCGGCCTGAGGACAGCCACCGGAGTTAGTGCCCCGGTCCTGCCCACACTGACCTTTATATCCAGGATACGTGTAACTTCCTCTTCTGGAGGAAATTTATAGGCAATGGCCCATCTGGGGTTTCTGGAAGTCTGGCCCAACTTTCGCTGATAGCCAAAATCATTTACTTTTATAACAACCCCGTCCGTTTCGTATGGCAGGTCTTTCCGCTTCTCTTCCCAGCTTTCAAGGTATCTTTTAATCTCTTCAAAACTTGCTGCCTTTCTTATATTCGGATTTATTTTCAGTCCGGCATCCACCAGATAATTTAACATTTCATAATGGCTTGAAATATCAAGCTCACCTGAATCCACTGCGCTATATATAAATATATTCAATCTTCTGCTGGCAGTATTTTTGGGATCTATTTGCCGGAGTGACCCCGCAGCAGCATTTCTGGGATTAGCGAAAGTGGCAATTCCCTCCTCTTCTCTTTCCGCATTTATTCTTTTAAATTCATCCTTAGCAAGATAGACTTCTCCTCTTACTTCCAATCTTGACGGAATCTTTAGGCCTGTTTTTCTAAACAGCCTTAAGGGAATTGCCCTTATAGTTTTTAAATTGGCGGTTATATCCTCACCCAGGACACCGTCCCCCCTGGTTGCGCCTCTTGCAAATTTTCCGTCCTCATACACCAGCGCGACTGCTGACCCGTCTATTTTTAGCTCACAGATAAACTCTACTTCATTTTCACCTCTTTCAAGATCCTTGTATATACGGGTAAGGAAATCATTCAGTTCCTGATAATCAAATGCATCCTGGAGGCTCAGCATCCTCTCTCCATGTTCTACGGTACTGAAACCTCCTTCCAGGGGTGCTCCAATTCTCTGGGTAGGAGAGTCTTCTGTTATTAGTTCCGGGTATTTTTTTTCAATCATTGAGAGGTTGCGGAGCAGCATATCATACTGGTGATCACTTATAATAGGATTATCTTTAATATAGTAATAATAATTATGCTTTGCCAGTTCATCTCTCAAATCTTCCACTATAAGCCTGGCATCATCTTTGATGATATTTTTAATATCTATATTAAGAAATTCTTCTAATTTTGATCTCTTGCTTTTTTCTTTCATTTTTTCTGGTAGACAGTTTTTTATTTCACCTGATAGATTATACAAATTATTCTTTTTCAATTACAGGATATCCTTTGTCTATCCAATCGAGGATACCACCCATATCATAAATTTGTGTAAAACCATTTTCCACTAAAATATTAGCTGCATTTCTACTTCTGATGCCGCTACGGCAATAAGTAATTATAGGCTTATCTTTGGGTAGTTCACCTAACCTATTATCAAGTTCCAAAACCGGGATAAGTATTGCTCCTTCTATATGGCCTTCCTTAAATTCATCAGGTGTCCTTACATCCAGAATTATATAATCCTGGTTACTGCTAATAATCTGGTAAACTTCTTCCACGGAAATATCATTAACCTCTGAGATCGCTTTTTCTTCTGCCTGGGCTGACTCCTCCTCGCTAACTTCCTCAATTTGAGCTGTTCCTTCCTCATTATCCTCTGCTTCAACCTGTATTTTACATCCACCAATAATAGCAGAACTTAAAAACACAAAAATGATTATTATAATTGAAATCAGATATAGCTTATTATTCATAATTCTGTTTATCATTCTCCACTCCTTTTTAATTAATCCAAGTTTTTATAATAATTATAACTAATAATCCATATAGACAAAATAAATTTTATAATTTTTTATCACTTTTTAAGTCTTATCTAAAAAATTAATCTTATTGTTGAAGTTAGTTGCAACTTATAGAAATTAAAAAATTTATTGTTTAAAATGATGTATAGAAACAATTAATAAATCTTTCACAATATTATTAAAATATTATAAGAAATGTCTCACTACTGAAGAGCGATAAATTAAGAGTCAGCCTCTCACCGGCCAAGATAGGAATGAGCATACAGAATCTTATTGGTTAATATATTATATGTTTTTATAACATTCATTAACTCTTTATCAAGGGGATCGACAATAGCGCTGTCAAGACCATTGCTCAGCAGTATCAGAAGGTATGTCCTGTTAAGAAGACTCTTAAGCTCCGGAGGAGAAGACTGGGAAACGTTACTCAGTCCCACAATAGTCCTGGGTTCATCAGGAAGCGCCATTAATTCCTTGAGCTGTTTAAAAATCTTCAGCGCATCAATACAATTAAAAACCTGCTCCTGAAGGACTGCAACCGGCAGCACCACAGGGTCCAGGTATAAGTCCTCCATAGGTAGGCCATATTCCAAAGCAGAATTAACTATATTCATGGCTATCTCTACTCTGCTATCGACATCCGGTGGCACACCTTTCTCAGTCAGGGCGATCCCAACAATCCTGCTGTTATACTTTTTTGCCAGAGGCATAAGAATGTCAAGCTTATCTTTATCTCCGGTAACTGAATTAATCATAGCGGTGCCCTTATGCACTTCCAGACCAGCCTCGATAGCACTTATATTTTTAGTATCCAGAGCGAGAGGTGTGTTCACCTTGTCCTGTATACTTTTTACTATCCACTGCATAAGTTCTTCACCCTTTTTTGTAGCCGGACCAATATTTACATCTATGTAGTCTGCTCCCGCATCTTTCTGTTCCCTTGCCATCTTTATAATAGGTTCAGCATTTCTGTCCTTTACAGCATCTCCTACTACTTTTGACACCACGCTTATGTTTTCGCCAACCACTAACATATCTTTTCCCCATTCTGTAAAAAAATTACAATATAATAATAGGTAATCACTAATTATAACACCATATAAAAATAATTTAATAGAGGTTTAAACAAATAATTTTAATAAAATTTCAGCTGTACCAGCCACTGAATGGAAAAATTGCTTTATTTCAGAAAAAAAATAGCCTGGCGCTTAAAAGTTATAATTAAACCACTTATTGTAAATATCATCATAAGTGCCGTCTTCTTTAATTTCTTCTAAGATTCTATTAACTTCTTCCTTTAAAGCACTTCCTTTAGTAAAAACAATGCCAAATTCTTTATTAGATTTTACAACTTCCAGCACAATATAAATTCCTTTATTTTCAGGCAGCATATTAACACCGATGGGCAGTGAGATTAAGACCCCATCAATATTTTTGTTTCTAAGGTTATCAAACATTGTCAAAATATCATCATAACTTTCAATTTTATAATTAAGCAGATAATCTTCGCTTAGACAATTTTTTTCGGTTCTTAAAATTCCAATAGCCTTACCATTTAAATCTTCCTTAATCTTAATATCAGTTTCGCTTAAAGTAACCAACATATATTCCATTACAAAATAAGGACTGGAAAAATCAACCAGATTTTCTTTTTCATCAGTTATTGGAACAGCTGAAATTATCATATCTAACTTTAAATCTTCTGGAATCTGGTAAGTGCTGTCCCAGGTAATAGATATTATCTCTATCTCTTTATCCATTCTTTTTGCTATTTCTCTGGCAATATCTATATCGAAACCTTCAACATTTCCATCTTCTTTAAATTCAAAAGGCTTATAAGTAGTATCACTTCCAACCATAAGTTTTTTACTATCAGTGGCAATCTTCATCTCATCAACTGTACCAGAAGCTCCGCAACTGACTAAAGGAGACACTAATAAAATGATGGCAACATATATAAATATATTTATAAAAATTAAAAGAACTTTTTTCTTTTTTGGTGTAAAATTTAAAAACATTTATTTAAATCTATAGTCTAAATTTTTCTTGCTATTTTTTAGTAACATAAATTTTATTAAAAATATGATATTTTTCCAAGTAATTATTTAATTGTATTATTGTATAATTTTGCAAATATATAAATGATTATTATATTATTTATAAATACAGAAGTGCTATGAATTAAATAAACAAAAATAGGAATGTGAGAATACCTATTTAAATATAGAAAAGAGGATATTTTAACTTAAGAAGTTTCATTTATAGTTTTACAGTTATTAATACTTTTTCTTTTAAAATAATTCATTTTTCTTGACATAAAGCTTTTTATATTAGAATATTTAGAATATAATGTTGTAATTACATCATTATGTTTATTTATGAACAATATATAACATATAAGAAAGGTACACATGAGTAAAATTAGGATTTGCCTTATTGGAGCAGGTAGAGCAGGAGAAGTCCATGGCGATGTATATAATGATTATGTAAAAAATTCAGAAATGGCTGCAGTTGTTGATAATAATCTGGAAAAGGCAAAAAGCCTTGTAAAAAAATATAGTCTAAAAGAAATTCTTGCGTTTAATACTTTTCAAGATGCAATAAATAATGTCAAATTTGATGCCGTTGTTATTGCTACTCCTACTTCTATACATTCTGATTATGTTATTAAAGCTGCAAAAAATAAAATTCACGTTTTTTGCGAAAAACCAATGACAACCACAACTTATGACTGTGACAGGATGATAAAAGCTTGCAAGGATGCGGGAGTAATACTGCAAATTGGGTTTATGAGAAGATTTGATCCAGGTTTTCTTTACGCTAAAAATTTAATAGATGAAGGTGCAATTGGCAAACCAATTATAATCAAATCTCTGACTCATGGTCCCGAATTACCAGAGAAATGGTCTTTAGATATTAAAGATTCGGATGGAATGCTGGCTGAAGTTAATAGTCATGACTTTGATACAATCAGATGGCTTTCAGGAACAGAATTTGAGAGTGTATACGCAGTTGCTGAAAATTTTAAATGTCCTGAGATTGGAAAAATTTTTCCTGACTTTTATGATACTGCTGTTGTTTCACTAAAGCTCAGAAACGGAGCTTTAGGTCTAATCGATAGTGTTTGTCCATGTTTTTATGGATATGATGCAAGAGCTGAGGTTGTTGGCACAAAAGGAATAATGTTTATTGGAAGTTTGCAAGACTCTACAACAATAACCTGTACTAAGGAAAATAATATTTTTACAAAGCAGACAATGAGCTGGAATAAAAGGTTTCATGAAGCATATATTTCAGAAGATAGACATTTTATCGAATGTATTTTGAGCGGTAAAAAACCAGTTGTGACCGGCGAGGATGGTAAAAAAGCAGTAGCAGCAGTTGTTGCTGCTAATAATTCAATTTTAAAAGGTAAACCAGTGAATATAGTTTAGTTTATTGAATTAGGAATCCTATGATTGCTGTAATTTATAAGGGTAAAGGAAAATTTAGCGTAGAGGATGTTCTAATTCCTGAAATCTCAGAAGATGAAATTTTGTTAAAAGTTCGGGCTGCGTCTATTTGTGGAACAGATTTAAAAATAAAAGAATTTGGCCATTTTAAAAACCCGGATGATAAGCCTATTATTTTAGGCCATGAATTTTCCGGGGAAATAGTAAAATTAGGCAAGAATGTCAGAAATCTGAATGAAGGAATGAGGATTTCTATCGCACCAAATATTGGATGTGGCCACTGCAGGGAATGCATTGGTGGTTATACAAATCTTTGTGAGGACTATGAAGCTTTTGGGATAAATATTGATGGAGCATTTGCAGAGTTCCTAAGAGTTCCATCCAGATATATATCTCAGGGAAATATTTTTATACTGCCCAATAACATAACTTTTGACGAGGGCGCATTAATTGAACCGCTGTCAGCAGCATTTAATGGTACAGAAGCTGCTGGCATTACTCCCTCAGATATTGTTTTGATTATTGGAGCAGGTCCTATGGGAATCTTAAATTTGATTCTGGCAAAACTGAGAGGGGCCCAAAAAGTAATTGTGAGTGAAATTATTCCAGAGCGGATAGAGATTGCAAAAAAATTTGGAGCCGATTTTGTCATCAACCCGGAAAATGAAAACTTGAAAAGTGTACTAATGAAGTTAAGCTACCATAGAGGTCCTGACGTAATAATAATAGCAGCATCATCTGGTAAAGCTCAGGAAGATAGCCTGGATCTTATTGCCAGATGTGGAAGAATAGTTCTTTTTGGAGGTTTACCCAGGGGTAAGGATATTATAAATTTTAAACCCAATGTTATTCATTACAAACAAGTTATTGTAACGGGAACTACTGGCTCCAGTGTTATTCAATACAGAAAATCTCTAGAGCTAGCAGCTTCAAAGAAAATAAACTTAAATGAACTGATCAGTAAAAAATACCTGCTCCCAGATGCTGAGAAAGCTTTTTCAAGTGCAAAATCACCAGAAAATTTAAAAGTTTTATTTACCATCTAAAGATAATGATTAGGAGATTTAAAAATTGCCAAAAAAATCATATTTAATAGGCGTTGATGTAGGCACCAACGGTACAAAATCTGCTATTTTTGATGATGCGGGAAATTTAATTTCAGAAGCTTTTGAAGAGTCTAAGTTATACTATCCAGAAATGTGTGCAGTAGAGCAGGACCTTGATGAAATTTATATTTCCGTAATCAATACAATTAAGCAATGCATCCAGAAATCAGATATAGATATAAGAAAGGTGGAGGGAATTGCAATAGACGGTCAAATGGCAGGCATTTGTTCCATAGATAAGGATTGGTCTCCTGCAACACCATATGATTCCTGGCTGGATACACGGTGTGCCTCCTATATCGAAAAATTAAAAAAAGAAGAATCAAAAATAATATCTCTAACCGGGGGACCTCCATCATTTACCCACGGTCCGAAAATGTTGTGGTGGAAAAATGAAAAACCTGAAGTATTTAAAAAAATTGCAAAGTTTATCATGCCCTCAGCATATGCGGCCGGAAAATTAGCCGGTTTAAAGGCTTCCGATGCATATATTGATTACACATATATTCATTTTAGCTGTTTTGCAGATATACAAAATAATCGCTGGTCAGAAGATTTATGCAAAGACTTCGATCTACCCATGGAGAAACTACCAAAAATTGTTAAACCATGGGAAATAATAGGTAGACTGAATAAGGAAGCTGCAGAGCAAACTCTGCTAAATTCAGGTGTGCCTATTGCTGCCGGCTGCGGGGATACCACCGCCACTATGTTGGGAGCAGCATTCGATAAAGCAGGTATGGTATTTGATGTAGCAGGTACCGCATCGGTATTCTCAGTGTGCCTGGATAAATTTGTACCTGATGTGGAAAATAAGACATTGTTTACAGGAAGGCTGGCCATCAAAGATCTATGGTATTCCCTGGCGTACATAAATGGCGGCGGGCTTAACCTAAGATGGTTCAGGGATGAGATAATAAAAAATAAAGATAATTCTGGCCATGAGTCAATTAAGGACCCCTATATTTTTTTAGATGAAATGGCATCAGAAATAAAGGCAGGCTCTGAGAAGCTCTTCTTTATACCCCATCTGGGAGGCAGTGTATGTCCGAGTATCCATTATCTTAAAGGCAGCTGGATGGGACTTACCTGGCGGCATAAGATTGGTCATCTATACAGATCACTTCTGGAAGCAGTAGCCTATGAATATGCAATATATATGGACATCGAAAAAAAGTTGATTCCAGAACTCAAATTTAAAAAAGCCAGAGTTATAGGTGGTGGATCTAAAAGTAAAATATGGAATAAAATAAAATCAGATATTCTTGGAATCCCATACGAGAAATTAAATAGAGAAGAATTTGGTGTACTAGGTTCTTCAATTTTAGCTGGATTTGCCACTGGCATATTTAAAGACCTGAAAAATACAGCAGACAGATTTAATAAAGTTGAGTATAGAATTGAGCCGGATATCGAAAAATATAAGTTCTATCAGCAGTATGTAAATTATTATAAGTTTTTGTTAGATAATACTAATAATATATTTAAGGGTTTAGAAAATATAATAAGTTGATATATTCTTAACAAAAATGAAGGATTTTGTGCAAACAGTAAATAGTACTATGAAAAAAGAAAAAAACAAAATCAAGCCATTTACTTTTAAGATTGATATAGTAAATAAAACCCTTTCAAATCCTGATTCACATATCGTAAGGAAACTTTCCTCGATGAAAGGCCAATACCTTGATGAGACGAGCTATGATGAAATGATTAAAAAAGAAGATACTGTACTATATGAGGTGTATGAAAAATTGGTACCGGAAATGGAGGGTGAGCTGATTCAGGGATTATCTATTGTGCATCCCGGCAAGGTGGGCAAGGAATACTTTATGACTAAGGGACATTTTCACTCAGTGCTGGAGACAGCAGAGCTATATTTCTGTCTAAAGGGACACGGATATATGATGATGGAAACACCTGAAGGCGATTGGTCCGCTGAAGAATTACTACCATACACTGCTTCATACGTTCCAGGCAGGTGGGCCCACCGTTCAATAAATGTGGGTAATGAAGATTTACTGATGCTATTTGTATACCCTGCACATGCGGGCCATAATTATGCAACAATAGAGACTAAAGGATTTAGAAAATTAATTATAGAAGATAATGGTAATCCAAAAATAATTGATAATCCTAAATGGAAATAATTTTAGAAAATAAATAATTTTAGCATCATAGTATATTAGTATTATTAATATTATTACTACTAAAGGGGCAAAGGGAATATGCAAAAAAAGCCATTAAAAGAATGCCGTATTTTAGTAACACCAACCAGTTATGGTAAATATGATAAGAATTTAAAACTAAAACTTGAAGAAATGGTAAAAGAAGTTGTGTATAATACCAGCGGTAAATCATTAAAAGAGGCAGATCTTCTGCCAATAATTGAAGATTTTGATGGAATGATCGCAGGACTTGATGAGATAAATGAAAATGTAATCTCCAAAGCTAAAAATCTAAAAGTAATTTCAAGGTATGGTTCAGGCTATGATAGAGTAGACATTGAGGCTGCAAAAAAGGCAGGTATTTATGTGACCAATACACCGGGGGCCAACTCTATTTCAGTAGCAGAGTTAACTATTGGTCTTGCTATTGCTGCTGCTCGTTCTATTCTATATGCAAATATTGAAACAAAGAAGGGAGAATGGCCAAGATTAAAGGGTATTACCCTGGAGGGAAAAGTGTTTGGACTAATAGGCCTTGGAAGTGTGGCAAAGGAAGTTGTACTCAGGTTAAAAGGATTTAATTGTAAATTAGTTACTTATCATCCTCATAGAAACCCTGAATTTGAAGAAAATCATAATATAGAATATTGTTCTCTTGATAATCTGCTTGGTAAGTCTGATTTTGTGTCACTTCATATGCTAGTCACATCAGTAACATCTAAGATGGTAAATAAAGATTTTTTAAATAAAATGAAAAAAGGTTCTATTTTAATTAATACCTCACGGGGAGAATTAATAGATGAGGATGCATTATATGAAAGTTTAAAAAGTGGTCATCTCCGGGCAGCAGCACTAGACGCTTTTTCCAAGGAACCTCCTGATCATGATAATCCATTACTATCTTTGCCACAGATTATAGTCACTCCTCATATGGGAGCTGGAACTGATATGGCTGCAAATGAGATGGGAAGAATGGCTATGGAAGATTGTATTGCCGTTTTAAAGGGAGAAAGACCAAAATATATAGTTGCAGAACCTGATAAAACATTAAATGATAGTTAGACTGGGGGGCTTTTCTCAAGAAATGGGGTTGCATGGGATTTCAACTATAGAGGTGAACTTAATTTTTTACATCAGGCTAAAAGGCAAAGTAAATCTGGAGAAGTAAGAGTTGAAGATGTGTGGGTTTATCTTATACATGGGTGGACACAGGTAATTTTTGAAGCTCTCAATATGGAAACGACTGAAGAATTGTTTAATCGTTTAGCCAATGTTGCAAATGCTTTAATATAAATAGAAAAAATTTAAAAGGAGGAGGACAAATGGCACAATTTAATAGACTGACTGTTTATAATGTTATGATAGAGAATGGTTTGATACCACTTTTCTACAACCAAGATGCTGAGAAGACTAAAAAAGTTGCTGAAGCTCTGGTGAAGGGAGGGTCGCGAGTTTTAGAATTTACAAACAGAGGCGATCTTGCAATAGAGGTTTTTTCTGAACTTATAAAATATAGTATAAAAGAATATCCCAATTTGATTGTAGGAGTAGGTTCGGTAATAGATGCCCCTACAGCAGCACTTTATATAGATTATGGAGCAAATTTTATAGTTGGCCCCAGCTTTGATGAAAAAATTGCCAGACTTTGCAATAAAAGAAAGATTGCTTACATCCCTGGTGCTGCCACCACAACAGAGATATCGCTTGCAGAGGAATTCGGTGCTGAGATTGTAAAAATCTTCCCAGGGTCAACACTAGGAGGACCAGATTTTGTAAAAAATATCTTAGGACCAATGCCCTGGTCAAAATTAATGCCTACAGGAGGGGTTACTGCAGAAGAAAGCAACATAGAAGCATGGTTTAATGCTGGAGTCGCCTGTATTGGTATGGGTTCTAAACTGATAAGTAATAAATTAGTATCCGAAGGCAAATATGAGGAAATTGCCAGTTTAACTTCTAAAGTACTAAAGATAATTAGGAATGTAAGAAAAATTTAAAAGCTTATAGAAGGAGGACAAGTGAATGTGAGAAGTGGATATGTAGGCAATCTTTTAAGAGTCAATCTGAGTAATAAGACTTACCATGTGGAGCATTTGGATGAGGCACTTTTGACCCTATTTTTGGGGGGGAGAGGTATAGCTGCTAGAATTTATTTTGAGGAGATTGCTCCACAGATTAAACCACTAGATAAGGCGAATAAACTGATCTTTATGACCAGTCCTTTAACCGGTACCATCGTTCCCGGAAGTAGTAAGTTCCAATGTGCCACCAAATCACCTGAGACCGGGATATATCTTTGTTCTAATGCCGGAGGAGATTTCGGTCCGCAGCTCAAGTTTGCCGGTTACGACGGCTTAATTATAGAAGGTAGAGCTTCAAAACCTGTTTATGTGTTTATCAATAACCATAGGGTGGAAGTTAAAGATGCCACTAAACTCTGGGGTAAAACTACCGGAGAGGTTTATAAAATTCTCAAAGAAGAGATTGGCTACCCCAAAGCTGGAATAATGTGTGTTGGGCCGGCGGCGGAGAGAAAGGTAGCCTTTTCCTGCATTAAAGTAGATGGCAGAAGCTTCGGCCGGGGAGGCGCTGGTGTAGTTATGACTTCCAAGAACCTTAAGGCCATAGTGGTTAAAGGGCAAGGTAGGTTAAATTACGCTAATCTAGCTGAACTTAAAAAAAGGATTAAGCCTCGTGAGGTAAGGAAGGCATGCCAAGATTTAGCTGATTATGGAAGACCAATCTATACCGAGTCGATAAATGAGCTGGGCTGTTATCCGGTAAGAAACTTTCAAACTGCGGTGTTTAGTGAGATTGATAAAATTGATGCCCGGTTTATGAAAGAAAACTTTTTTGTCAAAAATCGGGCTTGCTTTAAGTGTCCCGTAGCTTGCCTACAGGTGTGTCAGGTGAAGTCTGGTAAGTTTGAAGGATGGACAGTAGCTCCAGAATATGAAACCATAGGGACTCTAGGAGCTATGTGTGGAGTATCAGACTTTAATGCAATTTTATCTGCTAACATACTGTGTGATGAGTATGGTATGGATACGATATCTACCGGTAATATAATTGGTTTTGCCATGGAACTCTATGAGAGAGGAATGATTACACAAGAAGATACTGGGGGACTGAAGTTGACTTTTGGTAGTCCTGAGGCTTTATTAGGAGCTATTGAGCTTATAGCCAATAAAAAGAAAATTGGTGAGATACTAGCCCGTGGATTTCGTGGGATAGCCACTGAAATTCCTGGCTCAGATCAGTACATGATGCAGGTTAAGGGAATGCCCTTCGCTGCCTACGATCCCAGAGGGTTCTATGGGATGGGACTGGTCTATGGTACCTCCTCCAGAGGTGCCTGCCATAACGTAGGTGGCTGGTCAATCAGGGCCGAACTACTAAGTGGAGAGTATGATAGATACGCGCTTAAGGGTAAAGGTAAGCTAATAAAAAGCATTCAGGATACGAGAGCATATATTGATTCTCTAGGTATATGTACGGTAGTGAGGAGGGTTTTAGGATTTAGCGACAAACCTAACCCAACCATACTTAACTTAGTAACTGGCCTGGATTTTACAGATAAGCTAATGGAGATAGGCGAGAGAATCTACAACCTGGAGAGGCTGATATTAACAAGAGAAGGGATACGTCGAAAGGATGACATGTTACCTCCAAGGATAATGAACGAAAAACTACCTGAGGGTCCAGCTAAGGGACATGTGTTAACTAAAGAGATGTATGAAGTTGAGCTTGACGAGTATTATGAGGCAAGAGGGTGGGATAAAGAGGGATTACCTACCCATAAAAAAATAGAGGATCTGGGCCTGGTTAATCTCTGATAAATATACCTATAAGATTCAGAAGATAAAAATGAATAAAGAGGTTTATCTCCGGTAATATAAGACTATAGAGGAAATCGAAAGGAAAGTTCATTTTATCAA
>SOKC01000083.1 GCA_004376325.1 Actinomycetota bacterium
AGAGGGATCCAGAATATACCAATCTTATAAACCTGGTGGGAATAGATTCGCCTGGTCTTACTGCTTCTCTGGCTATAGCTAGATATGTAAGTGAGTTACTGGGAAGGTAAATTTGCTATAAAAACTCTTTTATTTTGTATATTTTATGGTAATATTGCCAGATATAAAAAAGTTCTGTTTTTAAGAGGATTGACTCAAGTAACATAAAAGGGAGTAAAAGTGGAAGAAGTTGAAAGATGCGAGGAATGTGGAAAGGTTCTGAAGGATAAGTCATACGAGCCATATTGCAAACAATGTGATGAGAAATTGGATAAACAGTTTGATGGTATTGAGGATAATATATTGATTTACAGAGAGCTTCTGGATAGCGAAATAAAAGTGCTGGAGAAGTTTGAAGATACAGATATTAAGGACCTTTTTAAAAGAGTGTATGAGAAATTATCCAGAGAAGAAGGCGGATTAAAAAAAGAAAGCATAGTTGTCTTAAATAAATTAAAGAGATCATTCAGTCTGAAAGAATCAGAACTGGGAATTGGAAAATTACCTGAAATAAAAGAGATTAAAAAATCGAAGCCAAAGGATCAGTGTCCTGAATGTGATAAAAAAATAAAAGAGGATTTTAATCTCTGCCCTTACTGCGGCTACAGGCTAAAAGATGATTTTGTAAGTAAGTTTTAATTTAGTTGTTATCTAATCTCTCTTTAATTACTGGAGAATTTGTTTTCCAGGAATTTAGGATACTAAACAGAAACCTGAAAGTTGAAAAAGAGACAGTATAACTCAAACCACATAATACCAGGCACAGTACTAAATGTAACATTCTTAACATTTAAAATCTTCATTGACAATTCTTTGACCTTTAATATAATTAATAGTTTGTGTGCCAAAATTTAAGGGCAGCGGCATAAATTATATTTAAAACATTCCTGCCGGGACTTGATTAAATAAGTTTTATTCTAGAATATTAGTTCTTTTTGAAAGATCGTCTAAATTAATGGAAAAACAAAAGAAACAAATCCTAAGTGAAAATTTAAGGGTGCTATTATTTAAATTCTCCATTCCAACCGTAACCGGAATGATGATAATAGCGCTTTATAATTTTGTTGATGCTATTTTTGTGGGTAATGTGATAGGTCCAAATGCAATTGCCGGCCTTACCATAATTCTACCTGTGATTATTCTTATAGTTGCAATAGGTCTACTTACCGGGGTAGGTGCAGCTTCTATAGTATCCCGTTCATTGGGCAAAGGGGATAAAGAAAAGGCAATAATTGCTGGTGGAGACAGCATTATATTAAATACAATTTTAAATATCATAATAATTACCCCTATTTATCTTTTTAGTGACAGGATACTTAAATTTTTAGGTGCTTCCAGTGAAGTTCTGCCATATGCCAAAGATTATCTTGAGATCATGCTCTTTGGTTTTATATTTTTATCTTTTGCAGTTAATGGTACTAATCTAATCAGAGCGGAAGGTAAACCCAGAGCTTCGATGTATGAAATGATTATAGGGTCAATTTTAAATATAATTCTTGATTATATATTCATAGTTGTATTTAGATGGGGAGTTCAAGGAGCAGCAATTGCTACGGTTATAAGTCATATGGCCAGCAGTGTTTATATTTTAGTTTTTTTTATGTCAGGCAAGAGTATATTTCACATTAAGTTTAATATGTTTAAAATAAATAAATCTATATCCCGTAAAATTCTGAGCCTTGGAGTTCCCTCATTTTTAATGGAAATTATTGGCAGTGTAGCGTTCATATTATTTATCAGAATGGTGAGGCAATACGGAGGGGATATTTATATTGCCATAACCGGAATTGGAATCAGGATTGTTGATTTGATATTTATGCCCATTGTGGGAATAAGTCAGGGCTTCTCACCCATTGTAGGATTTAATTATGGAGCAAAAAAATATCACCGTGTTAAAAAGGTCTTAAAAGAAGCATTTATCTGGACAACCAGTATTGCTATAGCCGGCTTTATTATTATGGTAGGATTTCCACAGATTCTGATAAATATTTTTACCAATGATCCTGATTTAATAGAAAAGGGTGCTATGCCGCTGAGACTAATAGCAAGCTTGATACCTTTATGGGCTTTTCCGATATTGGGAGGAACATTCTTCCAGGCTATTGGTAAAGCAAGGCCTGCTCTGGTAATAACCCTATCAAGAAATATAATCATCTTTATACCTGCAATTTTCATATTACCTATTTTCTTTGGTCTTACGGGAGTATGGATTTCCTGGCCGGTTGTAGACTTCCTTTCCTTTCTAATTGTTGGAATATTTCTGATAAGAGAGATAAGAATAATAAATAAAAATATAGAAATAGAAAAAATAAAAACATAGTCATTTGCTGATTTATTTTGAAAATTATCTTACTGCCGATAAAAATCTTTGATTTTATCTACAATTACTCAATGTAACATTTTTTTAGAAGCGATGGAGTATAATATTGCTATATTTGCAGTATGTTATAATATTTGATTGGTGGAGAGATGGCTGAGTGGTTGAAGGCGCACGCTTGGAAAGCGTGTAAGTGGCGTAAGCTGCTTCGAGGGTTCAAATCCCTCTCTCTCCGCCATAAAGTTACCATAGTCTGCATAGATTGATAAAGCTTGTTTGTGTAAAATATGCCACAAGCGCATATTTTACGGGATTTGAAAAGACGGACCGAGTCGAAGACGAGGGAGTCTGCGGCTCTGCAGCGAACGGAGTGAGACGAAAGACCAAATCCCTCTCTCTCCGCCAATTTCTTATTTAAACCAAGTAGAGTAAAATATAAAATCATTGTAACTTAAATTTACCGGGAGGTAGCAATGAAGAGAAAAAAAGCAATTTCTTATTTCAATCAGGGTTACAATTGTGCTCAATCTGTCTTTTCTGCTTTTAGTGATGAATTTGGGATAAATAAGGAAATAGCAAGATCAATTGCCAGTGGGTTTGGAGCTGGTTTTGGAAGGTTGCAGGAAACCTGTGGGGTAGTAACTGGAGCAATAATGGTAATTGGTTGTAAATATTTTAAAAGAAATGATTGCCCCGGCTCAAAAGAAATTGTATATCAGAAGACTAGAGATTTTATTAGCAGATTCAAGGAAAGAAACGGGACCATAAATTGTCTGGAACTTATAGGAGTTGATTTTAATACTGAGGAAGGTATGCAGACTGCAAAGAAGAAAAATTTGTTCAGGGATAAATGTGAAAAATATGTCAGAGATGCCTGTGAAATATTAGAGGAAATTATATAAAATAGGAAATTAATTATGAAAAAAAGCGTGGACTACAGTGCTG
>SOKC01000040.1 GCA_004376325.1 Actinomycetota bacterium
TTTTGTTGATTCTTGCAGTTCCTTTAACAGGATCCTTATGGCTCTTAAATCATTTTCATCGGCTTGCCTTATTTTTATCATTTATAATATCCTCCTGTATAATGTCCTCATATGATTAATAAATTCTGGTCGTATTTCACTTAACTGTCGCGGACATACGAAGCCCCGAGCGAAGCGAGGTAAGGGAGCGAAGTGACCGCAGAGTTGCCCGAAGCCCCCTTCTTCTATATTGTTTTGTTTGGTTTGACGCCATAAACTTTTATACTCACAACCGAATTAGCAATCTCATTTAAATTTTTAGACGGTATCTTTAAATTCTCAATAATTGTCTTTGCAGTTGGATCATTAGCCAAACACTCAATGGGAAAGGATGTTTCACCAATTATCCCGACATCCAGAAATCCTGCTTTTTTTATGGTTTCTATATATTCATCTTTCTTTACTGCTCCAGAAATACAACCAATATATGCTTCGATAGAGTTCTTTATAAAATCTGGAAGCTCTTTCAAAAGAACTATATCTGTGATCATCAGCCTACCACCTGGTTTTAGTACTCTGAAAGCTTCCATAAAAACCCTTCTTTTATCAGGCGCAAGGTTAATAACACAATTTGAGAGCATAATATCAACAGAATTATCAGCAATTGGTAAATTTTCAATTTCTCCGAGTCTAAACTCTACATTTCTGTATCTGTTTTTCTTAGCATTTTCTCTTGCTTTCTCAATCATTTCAGGCGTCATATCTACACCAATAATCTTTCCATTCTTACCAACTTTGTTAGCGGCAAGGAAACAATCAAACCCAGCACCTGAGCCGAGGTCAAGGACAGTTTCGCCTTCTTTCAAGGAAGCAAGAGCAACAGGATTCCCACAGCCAAGACCTAAATTTGCACCTTCTGGAACTGCTTTAAGCTCTTGTTCGCTGTATCCTATCTTTCTGCTGATATCCTGTGCTAAATCAGTGCTTTCACAGCACGATTTTACCGGAATGCAACAGGAACTATTTTGTTTGGCTATTTTAGCATAACCATCACTTACAATTTTCTTTATTTTTTCTTCTTTCATTTTAGTTCCACCTTAATTTTATCTTTTTTCTTTTTTAGAATCTCTTCCATCATAGGACCGAGCAGATCTTTTACCATTTCTGCAAAATCTTCGGCTTTAATTAGAGAAATACAGCATATTTCCCCATTTTTTTCCCAACTTACAGCAGCTAGTTTATCGCCCGCCCTTATATTCGCCCTGTCTCTTATCTCTTTGGGGAGTATCATCTGTCCTCGCTCATCTACGCTTATTAACGATTCAACTTTACAGCATCCTACTCCTATGTCCGTTGGTGTACAACAAGACTTATCTTTACCTTTTTTAGCCATTTTTCATCGCCTCCATAGTTATTTATAGTATTCTGAATATTTATACTTTTCTGATTAATCAGAATTCACTGAATTAATTATAACAACATAAGCAATTCTTGCCAAGTAATTTTTGAGATATTTTCTTTAGCGGGCGAAGGGCAATTTCACTTAACTTAAAATAACCGAACTACTTCGTTTATGCATAAATATATGAAATCTAATATTGTATTTTTTCACTTTTATTATCCACTCCCAAAATCCAAAGGGCTTTTAATCCGCCCGATATTACACTGTCTGACGTGATTATAAATTTCTGTAGTTTTAGAACTCTTATGCCCAATTTGTTTTTTTCATCTTCAATAATCAAAATTCTCATAATGATATATTATAACAATTTGCCAGAAATAGATGAAACTTCAATCTACACTCAGACCATTCTCATTGGTAAAATAATAATTAGCTTAAAAACAGTTTTACAGTATAATTGTTATGTTTTATTATATTTTCTATATAATTACCTGTTATATGAATAGGTGACAGTAACTAGAGATAAGAGGAGGGTGGAGCAATGGATCCGAGAATAGAAAAACTGGCAAAAAACCTGGTAAATTATTCCTGCAAGATACGAAAAGGAGAAAAAGTTTTAGTAGAGTGTGTCGGCAACTCCGGAATTCCGCTGACCAGGGCTCTCATAAAAGAAATATATAAAACCGGAGGAGTGCCGTACATGGAGTTAAAAGATAACAGTATTGTAAGGGAGTTGCTGAAAAAAAGCACTCCAGAACAACTGGAATCCATGGCTAAATATGAGCTTACCCGTATGAAGGAAATGGATGCTTTCATAGGGATAAGGGCCGGTGACAATGTTAGTGAAATGAGTGATGTCACACCGGAAAAAATGTCTGATTATATGAGATATTTAATTAAGCCAGTCAATGAGGAAAGAATAAATAATACCAGGTGGGTGGTTATAAGATATCCTAACAACTCAATGGCTCAACTTGCAAATACAAGTATGGAAGCTTTTGAAGATTTTTATTTTAATGTGTGTAATCTGGATTATAGCAAGATGTCAAAAGCTATGGATAATCTGGTAAATCTGATGAATAAAACAGATAAAGTTCGTATAACCGGTAGAGATACTGATTTGACCTTCTCCATCAAAGATATTCCCGCTGTAAAGTGTGGTGGTGAATTTAATATTCCGGATGGTGAAGTTTTTACAGCTCCGGTAAGAAATTCTGTAAATGGCAGACTGGTATACAACTGTCCGGCCGTCTATCAGGGTGTTGCTTATGAAAATATCAGCCTGCATTTTAAAAATGGTAAGATTATTGAAGCCACCGCCAGTGATACGGAAAGAATCAATAAGGTTTTTGATACAGACGAAGGAGCCAGATATATAGGAGAATTTTCCATAGGTGTCAACCCATATATAACCAGGCCTATGAAAGATGTTCTATTCGATGAAAAAATAATGGGAAGCTTTCACTTCACACCTGGAAAGTGCTACAAGGAAACATCAAATGGCAATGATTCTGCAATACACTGGGACCTGGTATGTATACAAACACCCGAATATGGAGGCGGGGAAATTTATTTTGATGATATTCTGATAAGAAAGGATGGGAGGTTCGTAACCGAAGAACTGGGAGGCTTAAATTCCGAAAACTTAAAATAGCATAAATTACTTTATCTTTTTTATAGGAGCAAAACTTACCAGCAGATGTTTTATACCAGCCTTGCCAAAAATCACGTCCAGTTCACAGTCATCAGCCAGTTTCTTTACTTTTAAAATTTTACCCTGCCCCCAATACTTATGCTCTATTAAATCACCTTTCCTGTACCGGTAATCTCCACCATATCCATTTTTACCCACAGCCTTGCCCCGCTTCATACTTTCAGACTCAATCCTGTTTTCATCAATTATAAGATCCTGGGGGATTTCATTTATAAACCTGGAAACAGTTCTAAAGCTGGTATCGCCATAGATACTATGTGACACCGAAGAAGACAAAAATACCTTTTCTTTTGCCCTGGTAATACCAACATAGCACAGCCTTCTTTCCTCTTCCAGCTCCTCAACACTATTCATACTCCTGGAATGTGGAAAAATTCCTTCCTCCATTCCTATAATGAATACTACCGGGAACTCAAGCCCCTTTGCATTATGAAGAGTCATCAGCACCAGTCCATCCGTACTTTCATCATAATTATCAATATCAGTAAGAAGTGAGACTTCTTCCAAAAATCCATCCAGATTATATAGTCCACCAACATCCCTGGAGTTCTTTTCAGTAACATAACCCCGAGAGTCTCTAGTGGAAACAGCAGAGATGTTGTCTACTGCAGCTTTTTCTTCATACTCTCTGGTAACAGTTAAAAATTCCTTTAAGTTCTCTATTCTGTTTAAAGCTTCGATGGTGTTTTCTCGCTCAAGCTCTCTCATATAGCCGGTTTCCCTCCAGATTTTCTGCAATACCTCACCAACCCCACGCTCTAAGGCAAAACTTCTAAAATCTGCAATAAGTGATATAAATTTATCGATTCTTTCCTTTGCTCTCCTGCCCAGCAGAGGAATTTCATCACCTCTGTAAAAAGCCTCACAAAAAGTCATATTATTCTTGCGGGCATATTTTTCTATAGCAGCAATTGTTAATTTACCAATCTTTCGCCTGGGAACATTCACAATTCTTACCAAACTGACTACATCCTTAGGATTTGCAATTAACTTCATATAAGCAAGCATATCTTTTATTTCTTTTCTATCATAAAATCTTAAACCCCCGTAAATTTTATAGGGTATATTTTGTCTTACCAGGTATTCTTCCACAGCTCTAGACTGGGCATTGGTCCTATAAAAGACTGAAAAATCCTTGTATTTCTTGTTTTTTTCTTTCATATATTTTTCTATCTTCCGGACTATAAAATTTACCTCAACCTTTTCATCTGGAGCTATATATTTTGAAACCATTTCTCCTTCAGGATTCTCGGTCCATAAATTTTTATGTTTCCTGTTTTCATTATTTCTTATGATAAAATTTGCGGCATCCAGTATTTTCTGAGTGGATCTGTAATTTTGTTCCAGTTTTATGACCACAGTATCATCAAACTGCTTATCAAAATTAATAATATTTTTAATCTCCGCACCGCGCCAGCTATAAATGTTCTGGTCATCATCTCCAACCACACAGATTCTTTTATGCTTTTCCGATAAAAGCATGACAATTTCATTCTGAGCAATATTTGTATCCTGAAACTCATCTACCAGAATATATTTAAATTTTTCCTGGTATTTCTTTCTTACTTCCGGAAATAAATTTAAAATGTCAACTGTAAACATCAAAAGGTCATCAAAATCAAGTGCGTTGGCTTTAAACAGCTTTTCCTGATATAAACTGTAAATTTTAGCCGCTATTTTCTCGAAATAATCAATCGCCTTTTTTGAGAAAGTTTCATAGTCAATAAGCTTATTTTTGGCATCGCTAATGACTGACATCACTGCTCTGGGAGGAAATCTTTTGATATCTATATCCAGTTCTTTTTCAACATTGGATACCAGACTTAATGCGTCATCAGCATCATAAATCACATAATTCCTGGACATGCCCAGGTGATTAATCTCATACCTGAGTAGTCTTGCGCAGAATGAATGGAAGGTACTGACCCACATATATTCCCCAATTCTGCCAACCAGTTCTATGACTCTCCTTTTCATCTCCCTGGCTGCTTTATTGGTAAAAGTAATAGCAAGAATATTAAAGGGGTCTACTCCCCTGCTCTTAATCAGGTATGCAATCCTGTAAGTTAGCACTCTTGTTTTTCCACTTCCCGCGCCGGCAATAACCAGAAGTGGCTTTTCAGTGCTTTTTACCGCTTTAATTTGCTGGGGGTTTAAATATTTTTCTAATTCCAAGTTTCACTAAACTATCTAATTTTCTTTCCAATAACACTGGCAATATTTCTTACCTGGCGTACCAGCTCCACCAGCTCTTTTGCATTTAAGGACTGTTGTCCATCACAGAGCGCCAGGGAAGGATTATTATGAGCTTCAACCATAATGCCATCTGCACCTACTGCAACTGCTGCCCTACTCATAGGAATAACCAGATCACTCTGTCCAACAGCATGAGAAGGATCAACAATTATGGGAAGTTTACTCAGTTTTTTAATAACCGGAACCGCTGATAGATCCAGAGTAAACCTGGTATCAGTTTCAAATGTCCTTATACCTCTCTCGCACAGCACTACTTCTGTATTTCCTCTTAAAGTTATATATTCAACTGCAAGCAACCATTCCTTTATTGATGATGCCCATCCTCTCTTAAGAAGAACCTTTTTATTTCTTTCATTTGCCACTCTACCCACTTTTTTAAGCAGCTCAAAGTTTGACATATTTCTTGTGCCAATCTGCAGTACATCTGCGTTATCAGCTATTATATCAACATTCTCAGTATTAGTAACTTCAGTTACTGTCTTAAGACCATATTTAACATTAATTTCCTTTAAATACTTTAGACCTTTTTCCCCAAGTCCCTGAAAGCTGTATGGAGACGTTCTGGGTTTATAAGCTCCGCCCCGTATAAATGAAAGCCCCAGATCTTTTACTACTTTTGCAATAGCATCTAATTGCTCCCAGCTTTCAATTGCGCAAGGCCCTGCAATTACAGTAATATAGCCCTCCTCAATCAGCTTTACAGTGTCTTTGTCTTTAATTCTTTCAAGTTTTTCTTTTTTATTTTCCATTTAAAGATATTTCTTTCTAATATAAAATAATCATTATTGGATACTTTTAAAATACGGTAACCGGATATTTAGAGACTCTCATCTTTTTCCAAAACCTGAACATTTCTCAAAATGCTTTCAAAAATCTGTATAATATTATCATTATATAGGGGACCCTTATTATATTTAATAATATTATTAATTAATTCTTCCTCCCTTTTTGCATCGTATAAAGGTACATTTCTATCTTCTTTCAACCTTTTTATTTTCATTACTGCTTCTGCCCTTTTATTTAGAAAACCTACAATATTTTTATCAATTTCATTGATCTCTTCTCTATATTCTTTTAACTTTTCTTTAAAGTCGTTTTCCATCAATACTCCTTTAATTCTTTTTTTGTTTTCATTTACTCCCATTCTATAGTACTTGGTGGCTTCGAGCTTATATCATATACCACTCTGTTTACTCCATCAACCTCACCTATAATTCTCGTGCTCATTCTTTCAAGTACCTTATGTGGAAGCTTTACCCAATCCGCAGTCATTGCATCAGCGCTGCTTACTGCCCTTATTATTATAGGATATGCATATGTTCTTTCATCACCCATCACCCCTACACTTTTAATGCTGGCAAGCACAGCAAAAGACTGCCAGATACTTTTATACAGTCCTGCTCTCTTTATTTCCTCAATTACTATCTCATCTGCATTCTGAAGTATTTTTATCTTTTCTTCCGTAACCTCGCCAATTATTCTGATTGCCAGGCCAGGTCCGGGAAACGGCTGCCTCCAGAGTATCTCATCCGGAAGACCCAATTCTATTCCTATCTTCCTTATTTCATCTTTAAATAATAACCTTAAAGGCTCAATTAATTTAAGTCTCATATCAGCCGGAAGGCCGCCTACATTATGATGTGTCTTTATTCTAGCGGCATCTCTGGTACCGCTTTCTATCACATCAGGGTATAGTGTCCCCTGCACCAGGTAAATTGCATCTTTTATCTTTGACGCCTCTTCTTCAAATATTCTTATAAATTCATTTCCAATTATCTTTCTTTTCTTTTCAGGGTCTATAACTCCCACCAGTTTACTTAAAAATCTATCCTTGGCATTTATATGAATCAGGTTAATTTTAAAATTTTGTTTGAACGTTTCCACAACCTTGCCTGCCTCCCCTTTCCGGAGAAGTCCATGATCAACAAAGATGCAGGTAAGTTTATTACCAACAGCTTTGCTTACTAAAACTGCCGCCACAGAAGAATCTACTCCTCCGCTCAGACCGCATATAACTCTTCCCTCTTTTACTTTATCTTTTACTTTTTTTATCTGCTTTTCAATAATGGAAACCATGGTCCAGGTAGGTGAACATCCACAGATATCAAACAGGAAATTCTTAAGTATATCCATCCCGGATGGTGTATGCATTACCTCAGGATGAAACTGTATCCCATATATTTTATTTTTAGGTTCTTCTATACCCGCAATAGGAAGATTGGGAGTGGAAGCTATCACATTAAAGGCTGGAGGAATCTTAACCACGCTATCCTTATGACTCATCCAGCAGGTTTCTAGGGGTTTTAAGTCTTTAAAAAGTGGCGATTTTAAGTTCAATTTTATTTTTGTTTTTCCATACTCATTGTGTCCGCTGGTGATAATCCCACCATCAAATAACCGGGCTATCAACTGCATTCCGTAACAAATTCCAAGTATGGGTATGCCCAGAGAAAAAATCTCTTTATCAACTATAGGAGCTTTTCTGTCTTTTGATAGAATACTATAGGGCGAACCAGAGAGTATCAGACCACTGGGTTTCTTTTCCTTTATTTTTTCAATATCAGTATCATATGGAATAAGTTCAGAATAAACCCTGAGTTCCCTGACTCTCCTTGTAATTAATTGGCTGTATTGCCCGCCAAAATCTATTACCGGTACACTATCCATATTACGACCCCATACCTACTCTCTGTTGCTGCTGGTGAAGTTTACCTTCTGTTTTAATTGATGGAGCCACCATTACTTCAGCTTTCTGGAAATCCTTGATGTTTTCATAACCGCATGTAGCCATTGAAGTTCTCAGCGCTCCAAATAGATTTAAAGTTCCATCATTTTCAAATGCAGGCCCCACCAGTATTTCTCTCAAGCTAGCAACTACATCTGTCTTAATTCTGGTACCCCTTGGAAGATCGGGGTGGAAGGTGGCCATACCCCAGTGATAACCCCTGCCTGGAGCTTCTTTAGCTCTTGAAAGCGGGAAACCTATCATAACCAGATCTGCGCCGCAGGCAATAGCTTTCGCAATATCTCCGCCTGTACGCATACCACCATCGGCAATCACTAATGAGTACTGTCCTGTTTCCTCCAGATGTCTGACTCTCGCAGCTGAAGCATCCGCAATCGCAGTAGCCTGAGGCACACCAATCCCCAGCACCTGCCTTGTGGTACACGCTGCTCCGGGACCGACACCTATTAGAACACCAACCGCTCCTGTTCGCATCAGGTGCAGGGAAGTGGAATATGATGCACAGCCGCCAGCTATTACCGGGACCGGACATTCAGGAATAAATTTTTTCAAATCCAGCGGCATTTTTGTCTTACTCACATGCTCAGCGCTAACCACCGTACCCTGTATTACCAGAATATCAAGACCAGCATCTATAGCTATATTATAGTACTTTTCAACATTTTTAGGAGTTAAGGAGGCGCAGGCTATATCACTTTCTTTCTTTATCTGTTTTACTCTTTTAGCAATTAATTCCTCTTTAATAGGCTTACTATAAATTTTCTGCATTTTACGGGTAGCTTCTCCTGCAGAAAATTTTGAAATTCTTTCCAGAATTTCATCCGCATTATCATATCTGCACTGCAGACCCTCTAAATTCAGCACAGCAAGCCCCCCTACTTTTCTCATTTCTATAGCGAATCTCACATCTACAACGCCATCCATTGCTGAAGCCAGTACGGGCAGTTCAAGTTTATATTCTCCAATATTTACTGAAATATCAATATCCTCCGGATCTCTGGTTCTTCTGCTTGGAACTATTGATACTTCATCAAAACCATAAGATCTTCTGCCGGTTTTCCCCTTGCCAATTTCTATTTCCATTTATTCCCCTTATCTTTTAAGTTTTTTCTCTTCTTTCTTTACTAATCTTTTAATATTTTCTCTATGAGTAATAAAAGTAAGTGCACACCACAAAAATGCTGCAATTACTATCGGCCACGTATGTCCGGTAAAATAAAATGCAATGGGAGCAGTAATAGCTGCACTTAAAGATGCCAGAGATACAATTCTAAAAACCGCAAAAATAACAGCCCAGGTGCCAAGAATAATAACAAATGGAAGTATCTTCAACCATATGGGATTATCCATAAATGGCAGCATTGAGACTCCGATTACTGCCCCTAAAGAAGCTGCGATTCCCTTTCCACCTTTAAATTTAATGTAGACAGGAAAATCATGGCCCAATATAACAGCAACGGATACGATGGAAAGAAGTATTAGAGCCTTATCCTGAGGATAAATCTGAGGATAAATGAAGTACAGTACCAGTACTGGTGTGAACCCTTTTATGACATCAACAACTATTGTTAAAATACCATAACCTGCGCCAAGTGTACGGGTAATGTTAGTTCCCCCCACATTTCCGCTTCCATATTTTCTTATATCATCACCCTTTTTTATTCTATGAATTACATAAGCAGTTGGAAACGCGCCAAAAAGGTAGGCTGCAATTATAAATACAATCTTATAAAATAAATTAATATTCATAATATATAATAATAATTACCTATTATATTGGTTTAGAAACTCTAGAAAAATCAAAAAGATATAAATCTTTAAAAAACTGTAAATTACTCTCTGAAAATCCATAGAATAATAATAAAAGAAATATTACTATAAGTCATTGATTTATTCAATTTATTAAGTAAGGCTTTCGGGTAGCCATATTACCTGGATTTTTAAGGCTTGGATAAAACTAATTTTTTCTAAAGTATCTAACACCTTCTAAATTTTTAAAATCAGAATCCTGAGTCCAGATTATTGCATCATACATTCTGGCAGTAGCATATATTATGCTGTCTGCCATCGGTATTTCTAGTTTGATACTTAGCCTGGCTGCAAAAATTGATATTGAATCAGTTACTTCGATAACTTTTGGTTGTTGCATTAAAGCTATAGCCTGAATGGCTGAATTATCATCTTTTTCTGATGCTATCTTCTTATACACCTCATATAAATTAATGACTGAAACAATGAGTTCATCGGTATTTTCAATTACGGGAGCAAAGAATTCAGCATTTTTACCATCTGTAAAATATTCTAACCAACCTGACGAATCAACTAAATTCATATCCTATCTTCTTCTCTTAAAATATCAGAATTCATACCCTTCAAAAAACCTCGGGCATCTTTAATATTTTTTAAAATAATGTACTCTATCCTGTCTTCTGCTTGAATTACCTGTAATTTCTGGCCAGGTTTTAGTTTTAATCCCTTACGTATTTCTTTAGGAATTACTATTTGATATTTTGGTGAAATAGTTATTGTTTTCATTTTGATATCCATTATTTTTACAAAATAATATATCGATTATTAATTAGTATGTCAATACTTTATCGATAAAAGATAAAAAGATAAATATGCTATCTATAATTTTACTTTCAATTGGTATATTAGAAATCTGGTATAATATTTTCTAACATTATTAACATCTATATTACAACTGAAATATATTTTTAAATTAAATATTTTCTTCACAAAAAGGTTCGAAATTTCACACCTCAGGGTTCGGCTATAATTTTAGCAAGCTGTGGCGAAATTCTTACAAAGTCATTAACATTTAAAGTTAAAATCCTGTCTATCTTCATTTTCCTGGCAGCATACAGGATTAATCCATCATAACTTGCACCACCAGTAATATTGTTAGATAAAAGTTCATCTAATAAGCTAATACAATCGTCAGTATTATATTTAACTGTCACAAAGTCTTTTAGAACATTTTCCTTTATCAGATTTACCGCAAGGGAAGGATAAATTTTGGGGCTTAATGGCAATGCAGTTAGAATGGAATAAATTTCGATTAAGGAATGGACAGAAATTATGCCTTCAATTTCTTTTTTCTTAACTCTCTGCAGCCAGTGCAGGGAGTTTTCATGCCTTGGGTGTGCGCTTACAAAAGCTGCAATTATTACTGAAGTGTCAAAAAAAACCTTCAAAGTTTAATATCTCCAGTAACTCTTTTCATTCTGTCTTCTCTTTCTTTTTGTAAAAAATCTGTAAAAGATTCCAGGGGCTCTGAGCAGACAACAAGGATCCCGTCTTTATCTATAACAAACGGGCTTGAGGGTTTAGGATGAACTATTATATTATCTGAAGTGGCTTCAACCTCAACTTCGGTATTATTTTTAAGACCAAAGTCATTTCTTATTTTTTTTGGAATTACTATTCTTCCAAATTTATCAATTTTTGTTTTAAATTTTATTGTCAATTAATACACCTCTAAAAGAAGTAGAATTATATTTGTAATTACATTTGCCATTATAATATGGTTTTTGGCAATTATCAATGCCAATTTTATTTAGAGTTTGGTGTGGCTGAAGATCTTTTAAAATACTTTTTATGATAATTTGGTCTGGAAATTAAAATTATTTTCATTATTGTTTCAGGATACAAATAAGGACTGGCTTTAATATTAAAGCCAGTCCTGTTTCCTCTTTTATTTTTACTTTTAAAGTTAAAGTAATTTTAATAGTAACTTTAATCAACTGTTATTACATTGGAGGCATTCCTCCACCTGGATATCCGCCTCCTGGAGGCATCATACCTTTTTCTTTTTCAGGTTTTTCTGCAA
>SOKC01000130.1 GCA_004376325.1 Actinomycetota bacterium
TAATTATAGAAAATTTATAAGAATTTATTTTATAATGTCAAAAGATTTCGCATAGAATAATATTTGCAAATTTAATAGATTTTGATATGGTATATGGTCATAATAGAATGAGAGGTTAGATTACATGAGTGGTTTAGGGCAGGCAGTATTAGATTTTTTAAGACAATTAATTACATGGGTGCCAGGTTTGATTATGGGCGTTGTTTTGCACGAATATGCACATGGGTATATAGCCTATAAGAGCGGTGACAATACTGCTAAAAGCCTGGGGAGGTTGACTCTAAATCCGATTGCGCATATAGATTTATTCGGAAGTATATTGCTGCCGCTGCTGTTGATACTTTTAAATTCCGGTATAATATTTGGTTATGCTAAACCGGTTCCAATAAACCCCGGTTATTTTAGAAATTATAGAAAGGGACTCCGTTATACCTCACTGGCCGGCCCTGTTACAAATCTTATTTTTGCTTTTGTGGTAGGACTGGTATATGGTCTTTTTTTCTATATCTTTTTTAAATTAACAAATGGAATGTTAACGTCGAACACCTTTGGATTCAATGCTTTTAATCTTATAAGCCAAATTTTCGAAGGTGCTATATTTATAAATATTTTTTTAGCCATATTAAATTTTATACCCATACCCCCCCTTGATGGTTCTAAAATACTTGCTTCTTTTCTGCCAGATGAAGCTATGTTTAGATTCCTGAGTCTTGGAAGGTTTGGATTTATATTCATTTTCATATTTTTGTTCTTAGGCGGGAGAATATTCTGGAATGTAATATCTCCGGTATTTGAATTTATATATAAAATATGTATTTGGTGGCATTATTTAATTGTTTAGCATGAAAAGGACAGGAAGTAAAAAATGAAAGAAAAAATGCTTACCGGGTTCCGGCCGACAGGTAAATTGCATCTTGGACATCTGCATGGAAATATTAATAATATGATTAAAAACCAGAAAAACTACGAAAATTTTTTTTTCCTGGTTGATTGGCACGCATTATCAACTGAATATCAGAATCCCAGGAACATAAAATCTGATTTGATGGAGTGTATAGTGGATCTGGTGGCTCTGGGAATTGATCCTGAATTTACACATCTGTACAGGCAATCTGATATACCGCAGATTGCAGAATTAACATTATATTTATCAATGTTTACCCCCATTTCCTGGCTGGAGCGGTGCCCCACTTATAAAGAACAAATGGATGAGTTAAAATCAAAAGACCTTTCAACACTTGGTTTTCTGTCCTATCCGGTGCTCATGGCTGCGGATATACTTATAGTTAATTCTGATATAATCCCGGTCGGAGAAGATCAATTGCCCCATCTTGAAATTACAAGAGAGATTGCAAGGAGATTTAATCATCTTTATGGGAAATATTTTACCGAACCAAAAGAAATGCTCTCAAAAGCCACACGGGTTCCTGGAACAGACGGCAGGAAGATGTCCAAAAGCTACAATAATGCCATATTTTTATCGGATGATTTTGAAACCATTCGCAAAAAAGTAAGGATGATGATTACTGACCCAAAGAGGATACATCTTAATGATCCCGGTCATCCTGAGGTATGCAGTGTTTTTGATTTTTATAAGATTTATAAAGAAGAGGGAATAGAAGAGATAGAAAAAAGATGCAAGCAGGGTAAAATCGGGTGCACCCAATGTAAAGATGAGATTTCAGCTATAATATATAAGTCTTTAGAAAAGTTTCAGGAAAAAAGGAATGAGATTAAAAAAGATTTGAATTATATTTATGACATCCTGGAAGAAAGTAAAATTAAGGTTAGAAAAATTGCTGACAGGACCATATCTGATGTAAGAAAAAAGATGGGTATAGATTAGATTGGAAAATTGCATAGAAAGCAAAGATTATTTAATAGAATATCAAAAATTTAAAGGGCCAATATATCTGCTTCTGGAATTAGTTCAGAAAAAAAAAGAAGACATTTATGAAATCAGCTTAAGCACCATTATAAAAGAATTTATAAACTATATTAAAATCAAAAAAAATATATTATTTGATACCTTATCGGGATTCATCTATACAGCTTCTATTCTGGTAGAGATAAAATCAAGGTCACTTATTCCCTCGAAAAGTAAGGGTGCCTATGAAGAAGAGAATGTGCCAAATATTGAATTTTTAAAGAGGAGGGAAGAAGAATATAGAATTTTTAAAAAAATATCCAATTATTTTAATAGTCTTTATGAAAAGGAATCCTTATATTTTATAAGGGAAGCTCCTATAGAAAAAGAATTTTTAAAATTACTCCCTGACTTTACCAGGGATATAAATATAGAGGAATTATCATCTATTGCTTCAAAGCTTATTAAGTATAAGGAAGAAAAATTAAATTTAGGCAATATTTATAATCACAGGATAAGCATAAATATATTTGAAGAAATGAAAAGAATCAGGGAAATATTATATTCTAAAGATAGTATTACCTTTAAAGAACTTACATCTAAATATGATGAGATTATATACAAGATAATTTGTTTCCTGTCAATATTGGAACTTTACAAAAAAGATGTAATTGATATTATTCAGTTTGAAAATTTTGGAAATATTATAATAAAAAGAATTAAATGACCGGTAAGATGTGGAATTGTAAATAAAATGAATAACAGCAGCAAGAATAAAAGCACTAACTTATATAGCGGAGAGTCATGGCTAAAGGCGTGCGTAGAAGGTATACTTTTTGTGTCTGAAGGTATAGTAAAAGCCAGACATATATCTTCTGTCCTGGAAATTACTGAAAGAAAAGTATATGAAATTATAGAGTTATTGGAAAAGGAATATATTGATGAAAATAGAGGATTTATTCTTAAAAGAGTAGCCGCGGGGTTCAGGCTTTATTCAAATCCTGCGTTAAGTGAGATACTGATAAAATTTATTAAATCAAATATACGTGCGCATCTTTCTCAGGCTGCACTTGAAACTCTGGCAATTATTTCCTACAGACAGCCTGTCACCAGGACTCAAGTTGCTGAGATAAGAGGAGTTAGGACAGATAGCGTAATATTAACACTGGTGGATAAAGGATTGATAAAAGAAGCAGGTAAGCTTAAGGAACCAGGGAATCCAATATTATATAAGATAACTGACAGGTTTTTAGAACTTTTAGGTATTGAAAGCCTAAAAGACCTGCCGCCGCTTGAAGATATAAAAGAAAATGAAGAGGATAACCGGAATCTAGAATAGTTAAATGTCAGGGCATTAAGATTTTTTTGACATC
>SOKC01000082.1 GCA_004376325.1 Actinomycetota bacterium
TGGCGGAGAGGGAGGGATTCGAACCCTCGAGGCAAGCTTACACCCGCCTAACCGCTTAGCAGGCGGCCCTTTTCGACCACTCAAGCACCTCTCCATATTCAGCGGCAAACAATATAATAGCAGATTTTATAAAAAAATCATCACCATGGTTAAAATCTAAACTATTTTTTAATAAATTTAAAAAATTTAATTTAAATTATTAAATTAAGCAATTATAATCTTTGTGAATGCAATTAAATACCAGTTAAACTATAAATATGGAAAACCTAAAAAATATACTTCTAAAAATAGACGGAAATGGTTATAAAGCATATAAGCAACTTCGGGGAAACTATGACTTTAAAAATTTTACCCTTTATATAGATTATGTCCAGGGAGATCCTTTTGCATTACCATCCAAGTTTAGAATAAGAGTCTTGCAAGCCAAAGCCAAATTTACCAGTGAATTATTTTCCAATAAATCCCGAAAAACCGCTCTTGAAGATTATATTTCCAGAGCATTTGACACATCAATAAAAAAAGAGTCCAGGGGAAACCGGGGTACTGGAAATTCAGGTATGGTAACCATAGACAGCGGAAAACAGGAAATTATCCAGAGAACCTCCTGTGTGGTTAATTCTGAATTTGTAGAAGTGAGATTTTATGCAGGACTTCCGGCAAGAGGAAGAACTGTTCTTGGAAAACAATGTCTGGAAATGCTAACTGTAGAAATTCCTAAAATAGTAAGCTCCTCGTTGTTTTATCATAGCCTGGATGAAGAAGAGATAAAAAGACACATTGAATTATGTGAGGATCAGGACTATATACGTAGCATACTAAAAGAAAACAAACTGATATCATTTATAAAAAATGGTTCCATTCTCCCCCGGAGAAGCGGAGTTAGTGACAGCCCTCTTCCAATATCAGAGGCTATTGCCTTTAAATCTCCACCTGAGCTTGAAGTAACACTTGAAGCTCCCAATACAGGAAAGATTACTGGAATGGGTATACCCGAAGGTGTAACCTTGATAATCGGAGGAGGTTTTCATGGAAAGACTACCCTGCTTAAGGCTATTGAAAAAGGTATTTATAACCATATTCCCGCAGATGGCAGAGAGTATTCAGTTACAATAGATTCAGCGGTAAAAATAAGGGCTGAAGAAGGAAGAAGTATCCAAAAAGTTAATATTTCTTCTTTTATTTCAAATTTACCTTTTGGAAAAGATACGGTAAAGTTCAGTACCGCTGATGCCAGCGGTAGCACATCACAAGCTGCAAATATAATAGAAACACTTGAATGCAGAGCAAAATTATTGCTGTTGGATGAAGATACCTCAGCAACTAACTTTCTTATAAGAGATGAGATAATGCAGAAAATAGTTTCAAAGGATAAAGAACCAATTACCCCTTTTATTGACCAGGTAAAAAATATTTATAAAAAATTTGAAACATCATCAGTACTGGTAATGGGAGGTTCAGGTGATTATTTCGAAGTTGCAGATACAGTTATTTTAATGGATTCTTATCTTCCCCATTTGGTTACAGATAAAGCCAAAGAAATTATTAAAAATAGGAAAGACTTAAGGGAAATAGAATCATATGAAGATTTTAGAGATATTACTGAAAGAATTCCTTTACCATCAAGCATTGATCCATTCAGAGGAAGGAAGAAAAATGTAAAAACAAGAGGTCTAAATAACATAATATTTGGAACTCAAAACATTGATTTATCTTCTATTGAACAGATAGTTGACTCCAGTCAGGTAAATTCAATAGCTGACATTATTTTATGTGCACTTCAAAAAACTTACATTGATGGCAAAAACACCCTTACTACCATTTTGGATATGGTATTTGAGGATATTGATAAATACGGACTGGATATAATCTCTGAATTTAGGGACCAGCATCCTGGAAGTTATGCTCTGCCCAGGAAATTTGAAGTGGCTGCAGCAGTAAACAGGCTGAGAAGCTTAAAGGTCTTACAAGTACGCCTATAAATAATCCTGTCAGATAAATAGTTTAAATGGGTACAAAGCAGACTCCTACTCAATTTCTTCAATGGTATAATCGCTTCTTCCGAGTCCAATCTTCTCAAGCTCACTTATCTGGCCGTAAGGATCTTTCCCCCAGATCTTTTCAAAGAGGTGTTTTCCTTCCCGAAGCTCCCTTCCTTCCGGGAGTGAATCAGGAAGTAGATTTTCAGCTTTTATGGCATCCAGAGAAGCCTTTTCTATTGCCGCCAGATCACCAGAAGCCATTATTCCGATATCGGGAACCAGCGATGCTGTTGACATGCCCCAGCAATCACAGAGCATAGTTATATTAAGCAGGACATTTATATAATACACACTATCCTTACTGAAGGTTTTTAATACCTCCTCCGTGGATACTGCCAATCCTTTCTGAAAATCTATAAAACTCTTACCTGTAAAAGTAAGGGCATTATTGGGACACACTTCCACGCAATGCTGGCAGTATGTGCAGTGATGGAAAAATAACTCATATTTTCCCTCATCATTAAATTTATTTGCTTTATACCTGCATTCATTTATACAGGTTTCACAGTGATCACAGAGCTCTTCATTCCACTCGATACCACCTTCCAGAGCATGAACCTCCCTGCGTGTTTCCGATGTAACACAACCCATAGCAATATTCTTGCATGCGCCGCCATAACTGCAATCACCGTGGCCTTTTACATGTGAGAAATCAATCAATACATCAGCATCATGAATTTGTCCTGCTACCTGTATTTCTTTAAGTGACTTAAAATTGACCTTCTTCGAATAATAATATTTGTCATCCGTACCTGCTACAGGAACAAGCTTGCAACCAATAACCTCCTTAACATAACCCCTGTTTTCAGCTCCTCGAACTCCGAAATTGTCATTATTTCTGTGATATAAGTCTGTAACAAAAACATCTCCTCCCGCATCCTTTAAAGCTTTTACCAGTATTCTTAAAAATAAAGGGTGAATTGTGGTATAACCTAAATTACCACCCAGATGCATTTTTAAAGCTACTGATTTTCTCTCCACCATTCTTTTCAGTGGCAGTAAGTCCAGCATTCTTTTAAATTTTGCAGGAAGGGTTGCATCTGGCTCCAGCTTTTTAAATTTAACACTTGCAAATTTAACAACAGACTTTTCCATTTTTCTCCTTACCTTCTTTTAAAATATTCTTAATTTTCTATTCTAATAGAACTA
>SOKC01000068.1 GCA_004376325.1 Actinomycetota bacterium
ATGCCTGGCCCATATTTATTTTAATAATTCTTATTACTATTTTCGCCGCAATGCAAGCAAAAAATCTTAAAATTGAAGATGATATCACTAAATATATTTCTGAAGACGACCCGGATATTAAATTTTATGGTGAGGTTATTGATAAGTTTGGTGGTTCTCAGATGAATGTATCAATGATTTCCCTTGAATATGAGGACCTGTTTACATTAGAAAATCTTGAGAGGATAAAAAGCATAACCGAAAGATTAGAAACAGCTCCTTTTGTTAAATCAGTGAATTCTTTTCTGAATATGCCTAAAATTATTACCACAGATGTAGGTCTCGAGGTAAAAGATTTAGTTGAAGTGTTCCCGGAAAATGATGAAGAAGCTAAGGAGCTTAAACTTTCTCTCTTAAATGATAAGCTGGTAAAAGGGAAATTTATCTCAGAAGATGGAAATGTGGCTTTATTAATGGTTGAAACGGTGAAAGACATAGAAGATGAAAAACTTAAAGTAGAACTGGAGAATATAATAGAACCTATAAAAGGTCAAACCTTGCAGGTTCATTATTTTGGAATGCCTTTTATAATGGCAGAAATGTCTGAAAGTTCATGGAAGACAATGAGATTGGGTATTATTGCTGCAGTAACTGTATTATTAATCCTTTTCTTTTGCTTTAGAAGTGTTCGTGGCGTGCTTTTACCACTTGCAGTTGCTTTATTATCTTCCATTTGGGTTATGGGATCTGTTGCTTCTATCGGCAGAAGTGCTACTATGATGATTTCTGCCATACCAGTATTGATGATATCTTTAGCAACAGCCTATGGCATCCATTTTATAAGCAGATATTACGAGGAAAGACATAATCTTAACCCTGTCAAGGCAGTCAATATGACTATTCGGGATATATTTGTCCCCATACTCATGAGTGCACTTACTACTATGGCGGGATTTCTATCCCTTACCGCTGCAATTGTCAGACCTATGACTGAATTCGGATTTTTTACTACTATGGGAATATTCTTTGCCTTTGTGCTGGCAACTTTTTTATTAGGTTCATTTTTTACTATTTTTCCACCTAAAAAAATCCATAAGAAGTTTTCACATGAATCTAATGATGTGGTAACCAGACTTTTAAGACTGCTTAGCCAATTGATATTAAAAGAAAAGAAAATAGTGTTAATCGCAGTATTAATAATTGTAATAATTTCTGTAGCCTTCAGCACAAGAGTCAAGACTGAATCATCAATTGAATCAAGAATGGGAGCAGGTAGCGAGATAGTAAAAATTATGAATTATTTTAACGAAAAATTTGGTGGCACAGATTTCCTTTACGTCTATACTGAATCAAACAATGTAAAAAATCCATACGTATTAAGACAAATGAAAAAAATCGGGGATTATTCAAGACAGTTCGATACTTTCGGCGAACCTTCGTCAATCACAGATTTTTTAACTCAGCTTAATGATGCTATGGAAAATAAAAATATAATTCCTGCAAGCGAGCAGAAGATTGATAATTTATGGTTCTTTGCCGGAGACAATGAATATATTTCCACAATGATCGGTGACAATAATGAAGACACTTTATTGCAGATAAGCACAAAGGAGATGACTTCTTCCTCCCTTGATTACGCAATAACCGAGATGTACAAATTTATAGAAAAAATTCCCAAAAAAGTCAGAACCATCGGGCTCTCCGAAATAGAGGAAGATGGTAAATTAGCATATTATCAAAAGTTAGCTGAAGAAATTATATCTTCTCTTATGGCAAAAAATATTGAAATTGAAAATCCCGAAATATTAAAAGAAGAGCTCATAAAAATTGCGGAGACTCCTAATTCTGAATTTGAAAAGGATACCAAAGAGTTTGTGGAGGAAATTTTAAAAGTATCTTCTTTGGAAATTGAAGATTTAGGCATAGCAAGTACAGATTTGTTTCCCATATTTGCTAATTACATAAAAGAGAAAGGGTCTCAGGATAATTTGTTAAAGGAATTAATGGAAAATTTAACATTGTCAGAGGATGATGCAATCTATCTCCTGGAAGGGTTAGAAGTATCTAAAAAAATTGTTCAGGACCGCGAAAAAGTAAGGTTTGCTCAGTCTGAAACAGAAAGACTGATAGGAAAAAATTTGACCGACGAAGAAAAAGATATTTTATGGTATCTGATGGATGAAGAGATTTATGTACCAGATGATAATGGAGATATCAAGGTTTCATTTACCCTTACCGGAATCCCGGTAATCAGCGATAAGATAAATACCAGTCTATTTAGGGGACAGGTAAAGAGTATAATTACAGCGTTTATTGCAGTATCTATCATGCTTATGCTTCAATTCGGCTCTCTTATATTAGGATTATTTGCTATGATACCTATTACTCTGACCATAGTCACTGCTTTTGGTATAATGGGTCTTCTAAGTATCGATTTAAATATAGGGACCATAATGGTTGCCAGTATTGCTATAGGAGCAGGAATTGATTATACCATCCACTATATTTCTCGCTATAAAAATGAACTGAAAAAAAGATCAAAAATTGAGGCTATGAAAATCACCTTAACCGGAACAGGACGGGCAATTGTCTTTAATTCTGTTTCAGTAGCTGCCGGTGTCTTTATGCTCGGCTTTTCAGAAATTAAAATGATGGCAGTATTTGGAAAACTTATTGGGAGTGTGATGTTATTAAGTGTAATTTATACTTTGACTTTACTCCCCATTCTGTTAGATAGTATAAAACTTAAAGAGGAGGGAAAGAAATGAAGTTAAAACTTAGTCTCTTAATATTTACGATTTTTATCTTGCTGTTTTCTACTAGCACAGTATTTGCCCTAACTGTAGATGAAATTATGGATAAAATGGAAGAAACAGCGCCTGATTTTACTACTCAAAAAACTATTTCTGAAATGATTTTAATTGATAAAAACGGGAAAGAAGAAACAAGAGAGATGATAATGTTCTCTCAAAAAGGAGAAGATGAAAAAACCAGTACCCTTATGAGATTTCTCTCTCCTAAATCGGTAAAGGGTGTAACTCTTCTAAATATTAATGATGGAGAAAAAATATATTTATATATGCCTGCCTATAACAAACCAAGGAGAATCGCCAGTTCTTCGAAGGGTGATGAATTTATGGGAACAGGCCTTTCTTATGAAGATATGAGTATG
>SOKC01000126.1 GCA_004376325.1 Actinomycetota bacterium
TGGCTGGGGAGGGAGGGTTCGAACCTCCGATCACGGGACCAAAACCCGTTGCCTTACCGCTTGGCTACTCCCCAAAGAAGATAATAAATTTTATATCAGATTTATTGAAAATTCAAATTGAAAATGGGCCTATATTGAAATTATTTTACTTAAGCTCTTTAGATTTTAACTATAAACAGTTAAGCTATTAGGTTTGGTATGAGATAGAAATACCCTGGAGGATAATGGTTTTAAACCCTCATATACATCAAGCGCCGTTTTTAGATCATCGCATAATGCAAATACAGTTGGGCCGCTCCCGGTCATCTGGGCAGCAATGGCTCCCAGTTCAGACGCTTTTTCTTTTACCACCAGTATTTCTTTGTCTTCAATTACCACTACGTCTTCCAGATCATTTTTTAGCTTCCCGAAGAAATCACTAAATTCCTTTTCCATTATATTATTTACCAGTTCCTTATGTATCGATTTCTTTTCTACACCTATTAAGTCGAACTTTCCATATATATCTCTTGACAGGAACTTTTCCCCATTTGTGGCAAGTATAATCCAGTAAAACGGTAGATGGGGCAACTCGGAGAGCTTTTCCCCTCTGCCTTCTGCAAGAGTGGTCCCCCCCTTGATACAGAAAGGAACATCAGACCCTACTTCACTTGCCAGATTCGTTATATCAGTCACTTTTATATTTAAATTGAATAGCTTATCCAATGCAACCAACGTTGCTGCCGCATTTGTGCTGCCTCCGGCAAGACCTGCGCATACCGGGATATGTTTCTCTATATTAATTCTTATGGAATATTTATCGCTCAGATTATAATTATCCAGAATAAGTGCTGCTGCTTTATGGACTAAATTTTTTTCATCAAGCGGGATATCTTCATTATTGCAGGTAATATAAATTCCATTTTTATTTTCAGACCTATGATTATTCTTTCTTTTTAAAATCTCAAAAGTAAGTTCATCGGAAAGGCCTATACTCTGCATTATTGATTTTATCTCGTGATAGCCATCAGTCCTGTAATTTTTTGTAACATTCAGGTAAAGGTTTATTTTTCCTGAAGCTCCAAGCTTTAAAATATTTTTCGGTTTCATTTTGCTATATGATAACATAAACGCTCGATATTAGGTATTAAGTTTCTTATACAAGGAAATATAATCTTTCAAGTAAAGCTCTTCTGCCCTTACGTCCCTATTTTTCCCAATTTCGGATAGCAATTTTATAACTAATTCCAATTTATGGCAATATCTGGCATTGCTTTGAGACAGTGAATTTACAAGCTTTTTCCTCCTATGCAGAAAACAACTATTTACAAAATCAAAGAAATCTCCGGTCTTAAAATTCTTCTCCAGTAAAACTCTATTATCCTTTCTGCTTGCTTCTACCACTACTGAATCGACAAAAGGCCTGGGCATGAAGCAATTACGTGAAATCTGGAAGCAAAAACTAAAATCCGCAAGAAAATTGGATTTTACAGTGTAAGAGCTGTAATTTTTATCTCCCACTGAAGCAAGTAACCTTCCAGCTATATCCTTCTGTATAGTTATGAATAACTTTTTTATATCTTCTGCTTCTATAAGAATTTTTAATATTAGAGGTGCTGCAATACTATAGGGAGGATTTGAAACTACTTTATTTATTTTATACCTGCCTGCAATATCAGTATAATTAAGTTTTAAGGCATCAGCTTGTATTAATTGTATTTTTTTCCCAAGACTTTCCTTGAAGATATCCTTAAATGCTTCAATTAGCAGGTTATCTATCTCAATACAAACCACCCTTTTTACCCCGGGAAGTAAAATTTCCGTAAGGCTGCCAATTCCACTTCCGACCTCAAGAATTACATCATCAGCATTAACACCTGCATATGAAATTATTTTTTTGGCACTGTTTGTATCAATTAAAAAGCTCTGACCTAAACTTTTTTTAAGCCTTATTCCATACTTTTTTAAAATTTGAGCTGTTTTCCCAGGAGAGCTAATATAAGAATGCATTTTTATTTAAAATAGTTAGCATTAATTTATAGAAAAGAATCTTTCCGCATTTTTTGAAGTAATATCCGCAACTTCTTCAACACTTAAATTTTTAATTTCTGCAATTTTTTCAGCAACATATCTCACATATCCGGGATAATTTTCCTTGCCTCTCTTCGCCTGCGGGGCCAGAAAAGGCGCGTCGGTTTCTATAAATAAACGTTCAACAGGAACCTTTTCCACTGCTTTCAATATGTCTCTAGCATTAGGAAAGGTAATCACACCGGTAAAGGAAATATACAACCCCAAATCCAGACACTGCATAGCGAAATTGACATCCCCCGAAAAACAATGAACAACAGCCCTGAAATTTTTTTGGTCAATATATTTCTTTACAACTTCCAGTGTTTGCTTATGCGCATCTCTATCATGGATTATTACCGGTATATCATATTTTATGGCCAGTTCTATATGAGACACAAAGGCTCTTTCCATATCTATCCTGGGACTAAGATTTCTATAAAAATCAAAACCTGTCTCACCTACTGCCACAACTTTTTTGTATCTTTCACTTACCAAATAACGCCGTAAAGCCTCTTGCTTTAGCAATGAGGATATAAGGCGTTTTTCTCTTGGCATCTGTCTCTGTTTGTGATAGACTTTTTGTATACCGTCGGACAGATGGGATGTTAAGCCTGTGGAGTTAAGACGTTGGTCTCGACCGCGAAGCAGGAAACCTAATCCGTGAGGATGGAGAATCCCCCGCATTGATGCGTGGGGAGTTGTCAAATTTTCATTAACAGTACCGGAGTATCCTTGTATTAACAACTGGAGAATTTTAATTTCTTTTTTTCCAAAACTTCTAACATTGTGAGGATGGACGCCAACACTGGCAAATACATTACTGAATTTTCTGGCAAACTCTATTGATTTCTTACTCCCATCCAGACTTGAACCTACATTTATTATATATTTCACACCTTCATTTTCAGACTTAACTACAGCCTCCTGGGGAGTCAATCCTTTTAACATATCTATATGAGCATGTGTGTCTATAAAATACATAATACTACCTTTTTACCGGCACCTTTCCCATAACCGCTACTTTTCATTTATTCTGGGGAACAATATCTCCCTTTTGCCAATCTTTGTTCCACCTTCAAATTTACCCCAGACCCCGTCTTTATCAACTATTATTCCATCAATATCCTCACTTATTCCCAGTTGAGAGAATATTTTCTTGCAGGTTGATGGCATAAAAGGGATTAATAAAATAGTGGATAGCCTGATGACTTCTATTACTTCATATAATACTGCATCTAATCTTTTACGGTCATCTTCGCTTTCACTTTTTACCAGATTCCAGGGCTGGCTATCTTCAATATATTTATTGGCCATATTTATAAATTCCCAGACTTTTGCGAGATAGTTAGAGAATTTAAAATCACCTATATGCTCTACTGCTTCGTCTTTTATTTTAGCCCATTTCTTCTCAAAAACCGGGCTTGAAACTTTTTCAGGAATTATACCATTCCTATATTTATCTATCATAGCCAGGGTTCTTGAAACCAGATTTCCAATATCATTACTGAGATCCGAATTATATCTCCTCACAAAAGCCTGGTGGGTAAAAGAACCATCCTGGCCAAATGACACTTCTCTAACCAGAAAATATCTTATACCATCTACCCCGTATTTATCCAACTGTTCGTCGGGGTCCAGGGTAATTCCTTTTGATTTTGATAGCTTCTCCTCTCCCATTAAAAGCCAGCCATGAACCACTATATGTTTTGGAAGCTCGACACCCAGAGACATCAGCATGGCAGGCCAGATTATAGTATGGAATTTTAAAATATCCTTTCCTATATGATGCTGATCTGCCGGCCAGTACCGCTTAAATAAGCTCGGGTCATCAGAGCTGTAGCCTAAAGCTGAAATGTAATTGATAAGAGCATCTACCCACACATAACAATAATGGCCGGAATCAAAAGGTATGGGAACTCCCCACTTTACTGCAGTCCTGGAAACACTTATATCTTTAAGTCCCAGCTTTAAGACTCCCAGAACCTCATTTTTTCTGGTTTCGGGAATCACAAAATCCGGATTGATTTCAATATGTTTAATTAACCTGTCTTTATATTCAGATAGCTTGAAGAAGTAATTTTCCTCCTTCACAAACTCAACTTCCCTGCCGCATTGGGGACACCTGCCATCCACCAGTTGAGAGTCAATCAGAAATGTCTCACATGGCACACAGTATTCTCCCTCATAAGTACTCTTATAAAGGTCGCCATTATCTTTTAGTTTTATAAGTACATTCTGTACCACCTTTTCATGTTTTTTATCAGTAGTTCTGATATAACTATCATTGCTAATACTGTATAACTTAAGGAGTCTTTTCATATCCTTAACCATTTCATCAACATACTCCTGTGGAGGTACTCCTCTCTCTTCAGCACTTTTATTTATCTTCTGCCCATGCTCATCAGCGCCGGTCAGGAAAAAAATATCCTTACCAATAAGCCTGTTAAATCTGGCTACTACATCAGCAAGTATGAATTCGTAGATCTGACCTAAATGCAGTTTCGCATTCATATATGGAATTGCGGTGGTGATGTAAATTTTTTCTTTATCCATAATACTGTTATTATTACTCTTTTCTTGAATAATTTTTTACCCTTAAATTTTCGTTGCAATATTATACAATCTTTGCTTATCTATGTCATATCTGGATAATATAATTTTTAGAGCGCTCTTTTTTGAAATACCCTGTTTGAGCAAACGGATTAGTTCTTTTCTTATATCTTCTTCAGAGAAACTTCTTATAAGCTCCTTTTTATATCCTTCAACAACCAGCACAATCTCGCCCTTTACTTTTTTCTTCTTTATTCTGGCTAAGATATCACTTAAGTTGCCTCTTATCACTTCTTCATATATTTTAGTGATTTCCCTTACAAGACTTGCTCTCCGGTCGCCAAATCTTTCGATGAGCTCTCCAGTTAGGGATTCGACTCTATTAGGTGACTCATAGAATATAAGGGTATATGGAAAAGTAGCCAGTTCTGAAAGCTTATTTTTTCTTTTGGCCCCTGCCTTCGGCAGAAAACCTATAAATAAAAAATTATTTGCCGGCAGACCTGAAAGAACTAGAGCACTGATAGCAGCGTTAGGACCCGGTACCACAGTCACAGTAATGTTTCTTTTAATACACTCATTTATTAACTCAAATCCCGGGTCCTGAATGGCCGGCGTCCCGGATTCCGAAACCAGGGCAATGTTTTCCCCTGCTTCCAGTTTGCCAGTTATATAATTGATTCTGCCTTTTTTACTGAAATCATGGTAACTTACAACATTTCTCTTTAAAATATCGTATCTTTGAAGCAGTTTTTTTATAGTTCTTGTATCTTCCGCCGCAATCAAATCTACTTCTGCCAGTATTCTTACGAGCCTGAAACTGACATCCTCTAAATTACCAATCGGAGTTGCGCAGATAAAAAGAGTACCGCTAATCTTTTCCCTCCAACATACCTTTTTAAATTATTGATTAAAAATATTGGTCATTAAACAATGTTATAATTTTCAAGTAAAATTATATTTCCAAGATCCTTAACTTTTTCAAATAGTTTTTTATCTGCAGTGATATATTGAGCATTAATATACTTTGCCAGAGCAATATAAATAGAATCATATATTGTAATATTTTTGGAAAAGTGTAATTTTGAGCTTTCAAATAATATCCCTATATAAGGTTCAACTAACTTAATATCCATTTCATATAAGCTTAGAATAGCCATATTTACTTTATCTTTATTAAAAAGCGGATTATATGCAAGAGCATTTGTAACTTCATAAACCAGAATATCCGGGGCTACTAAAAATATATTTCTATTCATATGCTGTACCCGTAATGATGAAGCTATGTTAACATCATCCTCATTTTCAAAAGAAAACCATTTTATACAAACTGACGCATCTATAACATATGTTTTCGGGCTTTCCTTTATTAAAAATTTTAGCTTATCTTGCTTCTCGCCATTTTCTAATTTCTGATACTCCATCCCAACCCTTTGAATATTTTCTTAAGCTATCCTGAATCCTTATTGCATTTTTAATTTTCTCTATTCTTCTATTTTCCATATTTTTTTTATCAAATTCTTTTTTATATAACTGGATAGCTTCTCTTATTAATTTACTTCTACTAATATTTACCTTTCCGCTCATGTAATCTAATTCCTGCAATTCCTTCTCATCAATACTTAGATTTATCCTGCCCATCTTAAAACCCCATTTTAAAAAAATAATATATAATTATATCACAATTAAATTATTTATTGTGTAAATTTTATTAATAATTAACATAAATATTTAGATATTTTAACACAACTTATGTGACATTTACAGGACTACCAATAATTACTAATATTCAATTAATGTTTCCCCCATGATCAAGATAAACATATCCGGTAAGCAATTTTTAGTTATTTCCCTTTTTTAATTTTTTTGTTTCACTACATTACCACTTTTAAATATTTATTAAATACCTGGCAAAAAACAACATAAACTTGAAAAAAAACCTATATTAAGTCAAAATTCAAAATATGAGATTTAAAAATTTATCCAGTTTTTCCAAAAGAATTGTAGCTTCAATTATCGTTCTGATTTTTATCTATTTTTTAGGTTCTATTGGTTATATGGTAATTGAAAATATGGCATTTCTGGATGCACTTTTTATGACCACCATAACCATAACCACTGTAGGTTATGGGTTGGTAAAAGAATTATCCACTACAGGGACTATATTTACCATTATTCTAATTATTACCGGTACCGGAACTGCAGCATTTATTATAATTAACCTCGCAGATTTTCTATTAAGCGAGTTTTTATTAGGAAGAATCGAAAAGAGAAGGACAAGAAAAATGATATCTAAACTTAAAAACCATTATATAATTTGCGGGCTGGGAAGAGTAGGCCTGGAAATTGCACATGAACTGGTAAATAATAAAATTGATTTTATAGTAGTAGACAATGCTGAAGAGCCAATTGAGATTGCAAAACGGAATAACTGGTTATACATTCAGGGAGATGCCTCCAATGATGAAACACTAATAGAAACTGGGATAAAGAATGCCAGGGGTTTATTTGCAGCTTTAGACACAGATTCAGAAAATGTTTATGTCACCCTCTCCGCTAAATCTCTAAATCCCTCCCTATTCGTTGTTGCAAGAGCTACCATGCATGAGACCATAAGCAAACTGGAAAAATCGGGAGCGGATAGAGTAATTTCCCCTCAGATTATTGGAGGAAGAAGAATGGCTGCTATGGCCCTGCAACCATCGATTTGTGATTTTCTGGATACTTTAATGACAACAGAGGAAGCCGAAATCCGGCTCGTAGAGATTGAAATTAAGCCAGATAGTAAAATAGATAATATAACTATAAGTGAAGCAGTCAAGAAACATGGGGTAGAATCCCTGATTATCTCTGTAATAGAAAAAGGAGAAAAGATCTCGGTAAAAAAAGCAAGCGGAGATACGCATATGAGAGCGGGTCATAAAATAATAGCCATTGGCACTGAAGATCAAATTAAGTACTTAACCAATCTTGCATCCAGTTAAACAAGCGGTTTAACCAGGACACTTCTATATACTGTCATTAAAAACTTGATAGACTCATTCTGCGCGGTAATTATAGAGAACTTATTCCAATAAACAAGTATTTAATATATGAATATGAAAGATATCAGCTGTTGATAAAGTATGGTGGCGAGACGCAGAATTGAACTGCGGACACATGGATTTTCAGTCCACTGCTCTACCAACTGAGCTATCTCGCCAACATCTAATTAAAACTGGCGGAGCTGACGGGATTTGTTCTTTCGTCTCACTCCGTTCGCTGCAGAGACGCGGACTCCCTTCGCTACCGCTCTGGTCCGTCCTTTCAAATCCCGTAAAATATGCACCAATGGCATATTTTACACGATTTAACTATATCATTATTTGCCAGTAATAGTAAATTCATGGCGGAGCTGACGGGATTTGAACCCGCGATCTCATGCGTGACAGGCATGTGTCCTAAGCCGCTAGACGACAGCTCCACTTAACTATTAACTCATGGTGGGCGTTGCAGGGCTTGAACCTGCGACCCCCTGCTTGTAAGGCAGGTGCTCTCCCAACTGAGCTAAACGCCCACATTTAATGGTAGCCTGTAGGAGAATTGAACTCCTGTTGGTAGGTTGAAAACCTACTGTCCTAACCACTAGACGAACAGGCCATTTACTGGTGAGCCGTGAAGGATTCGTTCTTTCGTCTCACTCCGTTCGCTCACGTAAACGCGGACTCCTTCATCTAAAGATTCAGTCCGTCCTTTCGAATCCTGCAAACATGCACCAATGGCATGTTTGCCCAAATCATCTCCACCGTACTTACCATTTACTTATATAAATCTGGTGAGCCGTGAAGGATTCGAACCTTCGACACCCGGATTAAAAGTCCGGTGCTCTACCAACTGAGCTAACGGCCCCTGCTAATTCAATCTCGTGACAACTAAAACTGCCCTGGTCATTAGCTTTCCAATTAAATTAGCAAACGTAAAGTCTACTATAGTAAAAAATCATTGTCAACAAATGAAAGCAGGATTGTTACGGGTAAATCTCAATTAATATCTGCCCGATTTTTCCCTTTAATCTTTGAGGATATCTTGCTGGCTTTTTCTTTACCTTTCTCCAATAATTCCCCGCCCATAACTTTTGCTTCGGCCAGGGTAAATTTTCCTCTATCTATTATATCTTTAAGCTTTTCAATTAAATTTTTTCTAGTTTTTAATCCAGACTGGGGTGCAAATAATAATCCCAATATAAAACCGGAAAAAATTGAAATCGAAACAATTATTAATACCTCTGTTAAATCTTTCCCAACAGATTTACTATGTTCATTACTCTCAGGACCTGAATTATTATTACACATTATTGATACATCCTTTATTAATTAATTTATTTACGTCTTTATTATAAACTATTTAATGGTTATATTGAACATAATAACATCATCATAATAAAAAATTGGAAGTAAAGTAGTTAGTTTAATTTGTCAGATACTCTATAACCTCTACCCAACCTTTATTCATAGCGCCTTCGGTCACATATACATTATTATATTTATTAAGTCCACCCAGTATCATTTCCTTATGTTCCAGTGCGTTCCTCATAAGGAAAAAGTATTTGACCTCACCTGCCATTTTTAAGTCTTCCAGTGAGTCGCCCAGCGCTATACAGTTTCCAGTATTAAAATTTCTAATTTCTTTATCCAGTTTTATCCCTTTTGACTTATTAACGCCTGAAGGTGTTAAATTATAAATATGCAATCTTTTTATATCCAGATCCGACTCCACCAATGATGAAAGCCCGTTGTCCAGCAGAACAAGCTCTCCATATCCTTCTTTTTTAAGCAGCTTGTTTGCCAAATCCAGATTTATTTCTCCAAAAAATAATATACTATGTGACCTATACCTGCTCCATTCCATCTTACTTTCTATTTTATCCGGAAAATTTTTCTTAAATAATTCTATAATCTTTATTAAATCCTTTCCTTCATATGTCAGATCATATTTTATCTTCTGTCTGTCAAAGGTAGTATGAACTTCTTTACCCAGATTATAGACTAATTCAGAACCTAACTCCGCAATATAATTTTTCAGTCCAATCATCTGAGCATTATATCTCAACTGAAACCTGTTTCTTCCAGATACCAGGACGACATCCCAATTTTTCCCTGCTATTTCTGGCAGCAGTTTTACTGCTTCAAAGTAATAATCACCTTTCTCATCTTTAACAATACAACCCCTGTCATTAAATAAAGTACCGTCAAGATCAGTATATATAACTTTTAAATCTTTTAAATTTTCTTTAATCTCTTTTTTACTATCTTTAAATAATCTATATTTCACCTTCTCTACCTTTCTACCTCTAAATTATTTTTTTACAATTAATATTTTCATCTATCTTCAAGATAGGATGAAGTTTATTTTCTTCAAGTCCGGATATTTAATATTTTGGAAGGCTAGTGAAATTCAGACCGGATCTTTATAAAACGCATTACATCACTTTTTGTAATTATTCCTCTTAATCTACCACCGGACATTATTACCAGGTGACCCAGGTTATTTTTACCCATCTTCTTAATAGCATCGGATATTTCCATAGACATATTTACTTTTTCAATTTCTGAAACTGTTTTAACTACATCTCCTATTTTAACCTCCGCCCACTCTTCTTTTGAAACTCCCTTAATGTCATGTAATGAAATCACACCTATAAACCTCTGGGTTTTTTCATCTTCTATTACTGGAAACCTTCCAAACCTATATTTCATAAAATAATCATCTACCAAATCCTGTATAGTTATATCTTTTGTGACATTTACAATATTCTCATTCATAACATCTCCTACTTTAATTCCTTTAATAGAAGTTTCAAATATAAGCTGCCTGTAGCCCCTTTGAGCAGAGGATTGCAGAAACCATCCAATAAAAGCAAGCCATACCCCATTTAAAAAATTACCGGTTAAGATAAAGAAGACACCAACTGCTATAATCATAAATCCAATTACTCTTCCTACCGTAGAAGCTATAAAGGTTGAACGCTCCAGGTTTCCTGTAACTCTCCATACTATTGACCGCAGCACTCTTCCGCCATCAAGAGGGTAACCGGGAAGCATATTAAAAACTCCGAGTACGATATTAATAATAGCCAGATATTTAACCGGCTCTCTTATAGGAGCAATATTTACGGTAAAGATCCATATGACACCAAATATTATGCCCATTACAAAACTCGCAGTAGGGCCGGCAATAGCCATGACAAACTCGCTATAAGGAGTTTCAGGTTCTTTCTCTATTTCTGCCATTCCCCCAAATATAAAAAGGGTTATTCTCTTTACAGATGTGCCTCTCCTCCTGGCAACCAGAGAATGGCTCATTTCATGTATTAATACCGAGGTAAAGAAAAGGATTACGGTAATAATGGTAATTAATGCCAGAAGACCTTCGTTTAATCCCGAAAGAACCCTCGGAAAATAATCAAATCCAAAATAGTAAGCAAACAGTGCAAATATTATAAACCAGCTGTAATCCAGCCTGATCTCTATTCCAAAAACCTTAAATAATTTTATCGAGGATCTAAACATTCAACTCTTTCTCCTCACCTGTGAATCACTTATAATCAGTCTGATATTTTTTTAAAAATAAATCCTTTTTTCCAGTATCCAAGCATTTACATTATACCCTATCCAGGGTAAAAAATTAAAAATATCTGGCAGGAGTATGTTAGGAGTATATCATTATTGCACATTAGCGTATTTATAACTGCAGAATAATTGTTTT
>SOKC01000028.1 GCA_004376325.1 Actinomycetota bacterium
TCCTTAAACCAGCTGTACACATAACCACCAACCGCTACAACAGACAGGTTGTAATAAATGCCATCTATTCCTGAGAATATGGAAGATATTATCTTGTTTTTATAGTCAGCAATAAAACTATCAGTACAGTAGCCAAGTACTGTATAAGTACCTGCAACATCAACCAGATCATTTTTATCCAGTATTCCAGCACCTATAAAGCCTGCTATCTGGTCTCCTATTCCAACAAGTACCTTTATATCTTCTTCTGTACCAAATCTATTTTTATCTATATATCCAACACATTCAAATGGCCTTAATATGTGAGGCAATCTATTTATATCAATACCCAGCTCGCTGCATATTTTTCTGTTCCATCTGCCTTTTTCTATATCTGCAAGTCCGCTCATAGTAAGGACACTGTAGTCAATAAAAGCATCGTCTCCTGAAAGATTACACATCCTGCCGGCTACATAAGTAGTTAAATTAATAAATTTATAAATCTTTTTGTAATCTTTTGGGAAATTTTCCTTTATCCATTTCATTTTAGCTGCCATAAAGGGCACTCCTCCTGAAGATTCCCTTATCTCACCGCCCATGCTACCTTCTATTTCAGACAGATAGCTGTTTGCTCTTGTATCTACTGAGTATGTCCACGGAAATACTACTTCCCAGTTCATGTCAATCCCTAATATCCCTGCCATCTGTCCGCTACAGATAAGACTTTCAGCTTTACTGAGATGTGAAGGGTACCTTTTTTTAATCTCTTTAATCTCACTTACAACTGTATTAAAATATTCTTCAGGCTTTTGATATACACCTTCATCATCACTATAAGTTTTTGCTTTTTCTTCTGAAGAATAAATGATATTCCCATCATAACTTATTAGAGCAGATTTAATCTTAGTAGTACCTAAATCAAAGCATAAAAAATTTCCCATAATTTATCTCAAAAGTAAAAAACAGATAATTAATATCCTTTTTCCCAATCAGGTTCTATATCCTGCGCAATAGTTTCTGATACATAAACATCTGTTTTTAATGTTTGTAAGATTGAAGTTGGTACCAATGGAGTAACTTCCCCATGTAAACAAAGTCTTGTTATAAATCTTTGCCATGATACCCTGGTATTATTTACAGTAAGAGAGTGCATATCCATTCTGTATTTTGCATTTATTACTTCTTTTGGACCAATAGTTGCAGCCTTTGGCGGCACCATTGCTAAGTCACCACTCATTCCAAAACTTCCATGAAGAGAATTTTGAGCTATTGTGAAAGGACTTAAAGTGACTATCCTGGGTCCCATCTTTTTCCATTCTTCAAGAGAACCCTCAAATTCAGGAGCATCAGGTTCAATAAATGCAAGATGTCCTGTCCATCCTGGCCCACTGTAGCAGGCATCTGCACCCCCAAGGTCTTCAATCATCTTTCCATAATCTTTTAAATTTTTATTAGTAAAACCTATTATCTGATTTTCAGGTGGTCTTAATTCCTTATCTATGCTGTAATAAAAATAGTTTTTAACTGCCCTCATAAAACCCTGAGGAAAAGACTCTGGAGCTATATTTCCATCTTCATCAGCATATTCATCCATATTAAATGCATATAAATTTTTACAACTGACTCTAAATTTATTTATAAGATGGGCAACTTTTTTATAGCAGTGTGCAGGGTTGGGTAAAATTAATACAAGCTTTCTCCCCTCATCAGATGCTTTTTTTATTCTGTAAAACATATCAGTAACCCAAATAAACTCAATCTCATCATCTCTTACCACTCTTATCTTATAATCAGGATTATTGTGCTTTGAAATATCCTCTCTTTTTATTTTTCTAACCCTTTCTATAACTTCCTTATTCCTGTAAGGTATCCATTTGGATGGACTGTAACTAAAACTTCCCATTTTTACCTCCATATTTCAATAACTTAGTTTTATATTAATCATCATCTAATGCCAATTTACCTTCAATGAAAACTTTCTTAATTTCAAAATCCTCATCAAAAATTATTAAATCTGCATCTTTTCCAACCTCTATACTTCCTTTCCTATATGAAATTCCAAGAGAGGAAGCAGGATTATAGCTTGCCATCTGAATTGCTTCGTTTAATGTTGCCGATGTATTTTCAAAAAAAGTCATAACTGCCTTATTTAAGGGTACAACACTCCCAGCTAATCCACCATCTTCAAGTCTTGCGACATCTGAGTTTTCTTCTAAAGTTAAATTACTTACCCCAATTTTATATTTTCCAGGTGCTAACCCGCTGACACTCAATGAATCTGTAATGATTATTATATTCTCAGCCTTCTTTGTTCTATACACTACCTCCATTATTACTGGATTTAAATGAGTTAGTTCTGAAATAATCTCTAATTTTAGCTCATCTTTTACTAGCACATACCCTTCCAGACCAGGGTGCCTTACACCTGGTTCAGAAAACCTCATTTCTCCCATAGCATTAAATGCATGGGTAACATGACTTAAACCCTTATTAATTGCTAAATCTAAATCTTCTATGGAAGCATCCGAATGACCAACAGAAGATATTATCCCGTAGCTTGATAAAAGTTCTACAATTTCCAAACAGCCTTCTAATTCCGGAGCTAAGGTCATTATCTTTAGCAAACCTCCTGACCTTTTGATAATTTCTCTACATTCATTCACGTCAGGCTTTCTTAAATATTTCAGAATCTGAGCGCCTTTATACTTTTCGCTAAGATAATTTCCTTCAATATGAACTCCTAAAACTTTTGGTAATAGCAAATCTTTGCCAGACTTATTAAAATTTTTAATTGATTCAAAAGATTCGTAAATCAATTCAAGTGGTGAAGCCACCAGTGTAGCTAAATATCCAGTAACTCCCTGTTTTAACTTATATTTTGAAATTACCTCAATTTCTCCACCCAAACAATCCTCACCACCGCCACCATGGGTGTGTATATCTATAAGTCCCGGTGCCAGAAAATATTTTCCCTCTAAATCTAAAATTTTAAATTTTTTTACATCAGATATCAAAATGTTCTTTTTAACTATCCGTGTAATCTTTCCCTCTTCAACAAATAAATCATATCCTTCTATTGTTCTAAAAGGAGTTATTATAACTGCGTTTTTTAATATGTAATTATTTTTTATGTTATA
>SOKC01000065.1 GCA_004376325.1 Actinomycetota bacterium
ATGAGAAATAAGATAAATATCTCACTTCTGCTTATCTCTTTTTCACTCTTTCTCTATCAGGTATGCCTGCTCCGGATTTTTTCAATAGCAGATTATTACCACTTTGCCTTTATGATTGTAAGTATATCTCTTCTGGGATTTGGTATAAGCGGAAGTTTTCTGTATTTCTTTATTGGTAAACTAAAGAATCCTGATCTGATACTGCTTATCTTCTCTTTTGGATTTTCGGTATCCATAATAACAAGTTTTTTAGTAAGTAATTTTATTCCCTTTGATTCTTTTAAAATTGCCTGGGAGATAAGGCAAATTTTTTATCTGGCAATATATTATATATTTTTAGTGCTCCCTTTTTTCTTTGGAGGCTCTTTTATAGGATATACATTTTACCGGCAGGAAAAGCCGGGACTCACCTACTTTTATAACCTGATTGGTTCTGCAGCAGGAGCAATTATAGCCATTTTTATTATGCAACTTATGGGAAAAGATGGGGCAATTTATATTTCAACTGCTGTAGGTCTTATTGCAACGGTTATACTGATAAATAAGAAATATCTAAAAACTTTTGCAGCTTTATCATCTATCTTTGTAGTTTTAGCTACCTCTGCAATAGTTTTTCAACCCCGGATTATGGATATAAGGATGTCACCATATAAGAGCCTTCCTACATACTTGAGATTTCCTGACTCCAGGGTAATTTACAGTAAAGAGAATTCCTACGCCCGTCTGGATGTAATAGAAAGTCCCAGCATAAAATCTGCGCCGGGGATCAGTTTGCAGTACCAAAAGATTCCACCACCCCAGTATGGTATTACTATTGATGGTGATAATCTTTCTGCGATTACCAGAATTGAAAATGATGTTGCTGAACTTGAGTTTTTTGAGTTTTTACCCACTTCTATTTTTTTTACTGCAAAACCCGCCCCGGAGGAGGTCCTGGTAATAGAACCAGGAGGAGGAATGGATGTTGCCGGGGCATTATATTTTGGTGGAGAAAATATATATGTATCTCAGAACAGCAGCTTGATGGTTGATGTGCTCAGGGATGGTTTTTCTGATTATAGCGGAAATATATATAATGATAAAAAAGTTGAAGTTTTTGAGGTTTCAAGTAGAAACTTTTCAAAAATAACTGACCGGAAGTTTGATTTAATCATAATAAGTTTATCGGACAGTTTTCATCCCATCTCTGCAGGAGCTTATAGCTTAAATGAAAACTACCTCTATACTGTTGAATCTATTTCAGATTTAATGGCTATCTTAAAAGAAGATGGAGTTCTGGCTGTAACCAGGTGGGTTCAATTTCCTCCCAGCGAGAACCTGAAGGCACTTTCTACCTTGTATGAGAGCCTGGAATACCTACAAATTGGAGAAATTCCAAAAAAAGTCTTTGCCTATAGAAGCTGGTCCACTTGTACTACCCTGTTTAAAAAAGATGGCTTTGCTGAAAATGAAATCAACAGTTTAAAAGAAGAAGTAAAAAAACTTAATTTTGATGTTGTGTATTACAATGGCTCAAGGCAGGATGAGGCAAATATCTATAGTATCCTGGAGGAACCATACTTTTATAATTATTATAAAGAGATAATAGAAGGCAGTAACAGCTCGAGAGAAGTCTTTTATAAAAACTATTATTTCAATATTTATCCTGCCAGGGATGACAGGCCCTACTTTTTTAATTTTTTCAGGTTCGGACAGATACCTGATATCATAAAATATTTTGGCAAATCCACCCAGCCTTTTGGGGGCGGAGGGTATCTAATACTGATGATTGCGCTTACAGTTTCGATTATTTTATCGCTTTTTTTTATCCTGATGCCCCTGCGCATAAAGAAGATAAATATCAGTATAAGAAGAGATTTTAAATATATAATTTATTTTTTCTGTCTGGGTTTTGGTTTTTTCTTTATAGAGCTTCCCTTTATTCAAAAATTTATTCTGGTATTGGGTAAGCCGGCTTATGCCCTTTCGGTTGTCCTTTTCAGTATCATGCTTTCCGCAGGAGTGGGTAGTTTTATCAGCAGCAGGTTTAAGGTTGATTTGAGATGGGTGGTGGGAGTAATAGTGGCTTATGTAGCCCTGTTTATATTTACATTTGGGTTTGTAGGGGATTTTATAATCTCAAAAGTACTATGGCAGAGATTTCTATATTCAATCCTTCTTATAACCCCCCTTGGATTTGTAATGGGGATACCCTTTCCTTCAGCTATAGCTAAGGCTAAGCAAAAAAGGAAAGAGATTATTCCATGGCTGTGGGCTATAAACGGATGTACATCAGTAGTGGGATCAATTGCGGCAGTAATAATTTCCATTCATCTTGGGTTTTTTGCAGTAATAGGTATGGCGGCTTTAATTTATATAGCAGCTCTGGTAACTTACAGATATTTTTAAATTTTACGAATTATTTTCTAAAAATACTCAAATAATTATTAATCCATTAGGAAAATTATAGCCCGCCTTGAATATGATTTCATAGTTAATCCTTCAAAAAAGTCAAGCAACCTATAAAAAATAATATTCCAGGTTTAATTGCTTATTTAAAAATGTGGTGAGTCTCTCACTATCTTTTGGGATCAGGCGAATGCTTTTTTAGGTATTTATCCTTAATTTCTTTAATATAGTTTTTCCCCCATATATCCAAGTCGCTTTGAAATCTGCAACGCACAATTAATTACCAGCTCAGAATATTTATCTATCAAGCTTTTATCCAACTTGGCGTACATTATTGCAAGACTTATTGCTGCAACAGAATTGCCGGTCATGTCAAAAACCGGCGCGGCAATACAAAACACTTCCCGATCAGTTTCTCTGTTGTCTATAGCATATCCTCTGACCCGCGTCTTTTTAAACTCCTTCATAAGCGCATCAAAATCCGTTATCGTATTCTCAGTATGTTTTTTAACATTCGACTTATCGAAAATCCTACGGATTTTGCTCTCAGGATATGTAGTCAGCAGAGCTTTACCTAACCCGGTACAGTACATTTCACTGCGTGAGCCCAGTATAGCAGATGTACGTATAGCTGTAGGCGCTTCTACTTTATCAAGATAGACAAGCTGACCATTATTCTCGATTGCAAGGAAAGCTGTAGCTCCAGATTCAGCCATCATTTTTTCTAAAAAAGGACGTGCAGTTGGAGAAAGATCGGTATTATTCAAGTAAGCTGCACCTACTTCAAAAACCTTAAGTCCAAGCATATAAGTTTTTAATGCTTTATTATCATATTCAATATACCCTTCTTGCAACAGTGTATACAGAATATCAAACGTGCTACTTCGTGGTATATCAAGCGCAATGCTTATCTGGGTAATTGTCATTGGTTTATTTTTATCTTTAAGTAACTGTAAAATGTCCAATGCACGCTTTACAGTCCTGTTTACTTTTCCCATATAATACCTCTCATAATCTCCAATGGATACTTTAATAATTATACATCTAATTTAGCACCTTACATATAATTTTTGTATATATCAATATACATATTCGTATATGTGTACATCTTTCGTACTTTAAATTATAAATTATACCTTTAAAATGCGGCCATTTTGAAGGTATTATTATTTCCATATTATTAATTGTTGTTATTTACTGTCTGAATCACAGATATCCATTTTACTATCATCCTTCTTAGACAGTTGCCTGGGTACTACTTCCCCGGTTGTTGAAAATTGAAATACAGCAGTTACTATCGACTGCATTTCACCCTCGATTTATCATCTCGTATCGTTATTTTATTGATTCGGTTAAAAATAATAGTGAGCTTTTGACCTAACTCCAGGTTATTGCTGACCTCTTTTCCTCCGTTCATTGACCTGATCAATAACCACCGCAGTGATTAATATCACTCCGGTTACCAGAGTCTGCCAAAAAACGTCTACTCCCATCAGGTTCAAAGCATTCGCTATAACAGCCATTAACAAGGCACCCAGAAAAGCGCCGAACACGGAACCCTCACCGCCACTCAGGCTGGCACCCCCTATAATCGCCGCCGTAATGACTTTCAGCTCTAGACCACTGCCGACTGTCACCGAGGCAGAGCCAAAACGCGCTGTAATCAACAAGCCGGCTACTCCAGCTAAAAATGCCGTAAGACAAAAATTAAAAATTTTCATCAGGTTTACATTGATCCCTGTCAGGCGTGCCGCTTTTTCATTACCACCAATATAGTAATTCTGGCGAAAGAAACGGGAATTACGCATCAAAATATCCCCTACAATTACCATAATTAACATCACATAGATTGGGTACTGCACACCAAACAACGTCCCCTGACCGATAACAGTGAATGAGCGTGGCAGGTTCAACACTGCCCTCCCTCCGGCCAGCACCAACAACAATCCTCGCACGATGGTCATCATACCCAGCGTGGTAATAAATGGGTTGATCCCTACTTTAGCCACCAGTAAACCGTTAACCAAGCCTACCCCCAGAGCCGCCAGTAAACCGACCAAAATCGAAACCGGAGCAGGCAGGCCAGCATTCAAAGACAGACCAGCAGCCACACCAGCAAATGCAAGCGTAGAACCTACTGATAAATCCAAGCCGCCAGAGATGAGCAAGATCACCATCCCCGCCGCAATGGGTGCTTCAACTGAAAGAGCCATCAGAATTGCTCGTAGGTTTAAGTAACTAAGAAAGACTGGTGAAATGGAGGTCATTATAACGCCAATAACCAGTAGAACAAGGACTAAAGCCATCTCCCGCATGCCAAACACAAACTTGAGCACTTTGATCAACTTTTGAACTTTAAACATAATTACACTCCATTCTGTTATATCATTACTACCGAGCACTGGAAGTGCTCTGGCTCCGCTCAGCATTGACAATACCAGCCACTAGGGCCATAATACGTTCCTCGGAAAAGTCTTTGTGCAGAACTTCTCCCATGATCCGGCCGTGGTGAAATGCCAGTATGCGATCACATACACCGATCAATTCTGGTAACTCCGAGGAAATCATAATAATACCAACACCTCTAGAAGCAGAATCCTTTAATATCTGATAAATATCAGCTTTCGAGCCTACATCCACCCCACGCGTCGGATCATCAAAAATAATTACTCTAGGCTGGATACTCATCCACATAGCCACTAGCACCTTCTGCTGGTTACCACCGGATAGATACAGCACTTTCTTCATAATTGACGTGGTTGTGATACCGAACTCCAGCACACTGGATTCCACGTACCGGTTAATCCTTTTACGATCTAGAAAACCAATTACCGAAGTATAATTTTCAATCGAGGGGGCAATGATATTATTGCTCAGCGCCATACCCTCGAATAGACCATCCTTCTTACGATCCTCTGTCAGGTAAGCAATTTTGTGAATAATAGCGTCTTTGGAGTTATTTATGTGAACTTCTTTGCCATCTAAATAAATGTGTCCGGAGTCTTTGGGGTCTACACCCACAATGGCACGCCCCACTTCCGTTCGGCCAGCACCAATTAATCCTGCAAAACCCAGGATCTCCCCTTTTCGCAACTCTAAGTTCACATCTTCGAACACATTTTTACGATTTAATCCCACCACACGCAGGACTGTCTCGGTTTCCGAAAAAGCACTTCCTCTAATCCCATAAAGGTTCTTAATCTTTCTTCCTACCATCATCGAAATTAAATCATTTTCACTCACATTATTCACACGTTCATTACCACTTTTTTTCCCATCACGCATTACCATAACCCGGTCCGCGATTTGAAACACCTCGGAGAGTTTATGGGTGATGTAAATGAAGGACATGCCCTGTTTTCGCAGCATGCGAATATTCTCGAATAGACACTTTATTTCCCGTTCTGTTAAAGCTGAGGTTGGTTCGTCCAAAATCAATACCTTAGGGCTGGTTGAAGTAGCCTTCAGAATTTCTAATATCTGTTTTTGCCCCATTGTCAGGTTTTTGACGAGCGTTCTGGGATTCAGTTCCAGATTAAACTTCTCTAAAAATTCCTGGGTCTGCTGGTATAACTGGCGCCAGTTTATTTTGTTCAACATACCTATTGGCTGGCGGTTGGCAAATATGTTTTCGGCGATCGAAAGACCATCTACCAATGAAAGTTCCTGGAAAACCACGCTGATCCCAGCCCGGATGGCTTGGTCTGAAGATGAAAACGTCACCGACTGTCCATTAAGGATTATCTGGGCTCTGTCTGGCTTCTGCACCCCACCTAACACATTTATCAATGTACTCTTTCCAGCACCATTTTCTCCAATCAGCGCTAAAATCTCTCCTTTACACAACTTTAGACTAATGTTGTCCACAGCTAAAACGCCTGGAAAACTCTTTGAAATATTTCTAGCATCTAATATGATTTCCATAAATAATCCCTAATCCAATTATAAGCTGTTTTAAAAAGAGAATACAGTCTACCCCTGGCAGACTGTATTCTCTTTACTCTCTTTACCGACTCTTTAGTCACCTGTATAAATCTTGTTGGCTTCGAGGTAGTAAGCCGCATTGGTCTTGTCAATATAGTTGACGTAAGTATTAATAACGGATGGACCAGTGAGTGCACCAGCGGCTTTGTTATCAGTCGTCAGTGGAGCCTGGTTGTTGTTATAATGGTAGAGGGTCAGTAATGCCCAGAAGGGCATGGCGGCATCATCCTGCGCCACAGTACCCGTTAGCGTTCCATCCAGGATTTTCTCCAGCACATCGGAATTACGGTCCATAGAAACTGTTAAGACCTTGCCAACCAACCCAGCCTCTTTCACTGCAGTCGCAGCACCGATACCTCCGGTCGAGTCAGTTCCTACGAAGGCGTTCAGATCCGGGTTGCGCGTTAGCATATCTTTGGCCACACTAATGGCTGTGACAGTGTCAGCCTTGGTGTCGCCTACTCCTACAACCTCGATCCCCGGTTGCTCAGCAAAAGCAGCCCGGAAGCCTTCTTCACGGTCATCGAACATTTGAACACCCGGAATGCTAAGGATTGCAACTTTGCCTTCTCCATCAAGTGCTTCTGCAATGTTCTTACCACCTACGTAGCCGAGATCAAACTGGTTCGAACCAACGAATGCTAAACGGTCCGAATTGGGGAGGTCACCCAGAATAGTTACTACTGGGATACCAGCCGCAACTGCTTGATTAATTGTCGGTTCTAGCACCGGCTCCACAGCGAAGACCACAATTCCTGCCGGGTTTCTAGCAATTGCAGCATCAAAGGCTGCGAGCATGGCTGTCATATCGTATTCAGCCGGACCGACATAGTCTGTCTTGACACCCAAAACCTCGCCTCCCCACTGCCAGCCATACTTGTGGGCATTGAAAAACTCCAGGTTCCCCATGCAGGAGACGTAGATGTATTCCTCAGCTACTTCTTCCTCAGCTACTTCTTCCTCAGCTACTTCTTCCTCAGCAGCTCCCGCTTTACAGCCAGAGCCAAGAGCAAGCATTGAGACAATAAATACTATTACTAGTATAAACATTAAAATTTTTTTCATTTAAATCACCTATTTCAGATTGAAAAAATATATGCTAAAATGCACCAGAGATTTGCCTGGTAATATACTCAGTAAGTAGTTATACCAAAATTATTACTGATGCAAATCTCAATTTTTTTCATAATTATTACCTCCTTTCCTGTTGCAGTTTTAATATCTTTTCTAAACTCACCTCCTTTCTAATTAAATATATTCCGTATATATCCATATGCACATAACGTATTTGCGAAACAGCTTTGTAATTACGTATATTTTTATGTTAATACACTATTTTCACTTTGTCAATATTGTGAATTGCAATTCCGTATTGACATCATTTATATTACAATGTATTATATTATCGTAATAATGATTATATTTCGTAAATACGTCATTTATGGAATGACTATAAACTTTTTTAAGATGGAGGTATAAAACTATGAGATATCCAAGGGTATTTTCACATTTGGGAATATCGGTTCCTGACTTAGACAAGGCTGTAAAGTTTTATAGCGAAGTAATGGGTTGGTACATTATAATGCCACCTACCACTATTGAAAGAGATGACTCAGACATTGGTATAATGTGCGATGACGTATTCGGTAAAAACTGGTCAAAATTTAGGATTGCCCATATGTCAACTGGGGATGGTATTGGCATTGAATTTTTTGAATTTACAAATAATGAGCCAGTAGAAAGCCAATTCAAATATTGGAAAAGTGGGATATTTCACTTTAGCATAAAAGATCCCGATGTTGAAGGCCTTGTAAAAAAGATCGTAGACTGTGGTGGCAAACAAAGAATGCCTATCAGGTACTATTACAAAGGCAAGAAACCTTATAGAATGTGTTATGTGGAGGATCCATTTGGTATAATTTTTGAAGTATACAGCCACAGCTATGAACTAACATATTCTTCCGGTGCATATATAGAATAATTTTTCAAAAATTATATTTATTTTGTTATTTCGTATATGATAGCCGTTTATATCTCATTTCCTATGAAAGCTAAAGTGTTCTGGCAACTTAAAAATATCACAATGTTTTTTCCAGGTGTTGTCGCATTGAACAATGTTTCCCTTGATATATATAAAGGTGAAATTCTTGGCTTGGTTGGCGAAAATGGCAGCGGAAAATCTACGCTTATTAAATGCTTGTCTGGAATCTATCAACCTCAAAAGGGTGAATTTTACTATCAGGGCAAACCTGTCAAAATTTCAAGTTCCATGTTAGCCCGAAAGCTTGGTGTCTCTACCGTCTATCAGGAGTTTTCACTTGTTCCCACGCTAACTGTTACAGAGAATATATTTCTTGGTAGACTCATGAAGGATAAAAAAGGATTTGTGGACTGGGGTACAATGTATGAAAAGACAAAGTCAATACTTGATACCCTTAAAATCGATATAGACCCGAACAAAATAATATACAACCTTTCAGTTGCGGAGCAGCAGCTTGTTGAAATTGCCAAAGGTTATACAGCGAATGGTAGTCTAGTGATACTTGACGAGCCTACTACTGCCCTAACAGCACCGGATATCAAGCGGCTTCACGAGCTATTGCGAAGATTGGCCTCTACAGGACACACAATAATTTATATTTCACACAGAATTAATGAAGTTATAGAAGTTGTCGACCGTATTGCTGTACTAAAAAACGGCGAACTTGCTGGGATTGCAAATATTTCTGAAATTACTATGAATGGAATAGTCAAGATGATGTCTGGGCGGCACATTGCTGAGCATTACCCAAAGCAGTGCAATGTTCAGAACGAGGTTATTTTGAAAGTTGAAAATATTACAACGGAAAATGGTGTTAATGGCGTCAGTTTTGAAATCAGAAAAGGTGAAGTGTTTGGACTTGCAGGTTTGCTTGGTTCAGGGCGCACAGAAATTGCGCGTGCATTGTTCGGTGTTGATAAAATAACCAGCGGTAAGATTTATTTCAAAGGGAAGAAAGTAAAATTTAATAATCCCCGTCAGGCAATCGAGGCCGGGATAGCATACATCACTGAAAACCGTAAAACAGATGGATTGTTTTTCAATTTAAATGGACCTAAAAACTCAACCACCGCTAAAATCAAAAAACTTTTCAGGTCCAATAGACTCCGTATTTTAGATTTAAAAAAGGAATGCAAGATATATGACGAAAGCAATAAGAAACTGAAAATCGAACCTATGTCGAAATATAAAATGGTAGGTTTCCTTTCAGGTGGTAACCAGCAAAAAGTTGTAGTATCGCGGTGGCTGTTTTCAGAGGCGGATTTCTTTATCATGGATGAACCTACTCAGGGTATAGACATAGGCGCAAGATTGGAAGTTTACAATATTATCAACGAACTTATGGCTGCAAGCAAAAGCATATTGCTTATAAGTTCCGACTACCTTGAATTAATATCAATGAGCGATACTATCGGTAATCTTAAATTCGGCAGAATCACGAGTATTAAAGATGCTAAGGACGTAGACAAAAAATTAATAATAAACAGTTCTGTTTAGAATTATGAAACACATGGTGAGGTAATACTTATGAATGCAAAATTAAAGAAGAAAAGTATTTCAGTATCAAATTTTATAGGTCCGCTTATAGCTGCACTTTTAGTGGCGGTAGTAGTTGGATTTACTACTGATAGATTCTGGGATTTAGATAATCTTAACAATCTAGCTCTTGCTGTGTCCATAATAGCTCTTCTGTCAATCGGGTCAACACTTGTTATTTTTATAGGTGGTATAGATCTTTCCGTAGGTTCTATGATTGCGCTTATAACAATGGCAATGTCTACGCTTTTAAAATTTGGGGGGTGGCCAATTGCGGCTGGTCTTTTATTTGCTGTAATACTGGGTGCAATACTTGGAGCTTTTAACGGTGTATTTACCGCATATTTAAGAGTACCAGCCTTTATATCAACTCTGGCAGGCTTAAGCATATTTAGAGGTGCAGCCTTCTTGTTTAACAATGGATCTCCAATATTCTCGATTTCTGAAAATTTTGAGATTATTTTTTATGGTAAACTATTTGGTACAATTCCATTAGCCTTCATCTACGTAGCTGTATTTTATATCTTTTTTATTCTGTTTATGAAGTATTCAAAGTTAGGCAGGGAGATATATGCTGTCGGTGGGAATGAAACTGCCGCAAAACTTTCGGGCATAAATGTTAAGAAAGTGAAATTTATAGCTTTTATAATAGCAGGTGCGATGGCCGGCGTTGCTTCTATTCTAATGGCATCGCGTCTAAATTCCGGTTCTCCAAACTACGGTTCAGGAATGGAACTATCTGCAATTGCAGCAGCAGTTATAGGTGGAGCGAGCTTATCGGGCGGCCGTGGGAACATAATAAATACTCTGTTTGGGGCACTGACAATAATAATAGTACAAAACGGGATGAACTTGAATGCAGTACCGACATCACTGCAGGGCATTACACTCGGACTTATAATACTAATTGCGGTGCTTATAGATATGTGGAAAGCTGAAGTAGCGGAACTATTCAAGAAATTAATTAAAAAGAAAGTTTAACATTAATTCCAAATCAATCGGTATTATATGGGATAAAATTAGACGTCTATATGATAACGATTTATATTTACGAATAAATATTCGCAATAAAATGAGGAGGGAATATGAAAAGAAAAAAATGAATTATTAACAACATTATCACGATAGGGGGTGAATTTATAAAACAATTTATATGTATTTTTTGTAATTGAGAGTTTTAAAAAGAAAGGATTTACAAATGAAGAAATTATTTTTATGGCTAATAATTGCAGTGATAATTGCAGTATTTTCTCTAGTTGGTTGTAAGGAAGCTGCAGCTGAAGAAGAAGTAGTAGCTGAAGAAGAAGTAG
>SOKC01000029.1 GCA_004376325.1 Actinomycetota bacterium
TGTTACAAACCTATTACAAATAATATTCCCTAAGAATTTTTAAAGTAATAAAAGGAAGGAAATTTCATGCTGTATAAAGTCCTTGATAAGGATCCTTACAAAGATTTTATAAAAACGCTTATTTCTAAATACGAATTCATAGGACCGAAGAAAAAAGACAGGTCAGTTCATGATTTTGTTACAATTAAGAATATCTCAGAACTGGATACCAATTATATGAGGACAACTATCCCTCCGGCAAAAAAGCTATTGTTTCCTCCAGATGAAGAGCTAGTTACTTATGAGATTGAAAAAAAAATTGAAGTAAGACCGATGGTTGAGAGTAGTGAAAAGATCCTTTTCGGGATTAGCGCATGGGATATAAATGGTATGAATTTTTTGGATAGGGTTTTCACTACAGATTTTATTGATGAAAATTATATTTCAAAAAGGAAAAAACTAATAGTGATTGGAATGGATATCGAACCCACTGAAACAAATTTTTCCATGAGTATGGGTGCTGAGTATGCTAAAGATGGTTTCGACATCTATCTTACTGAACTTAAAGATAAATATTTTATAAGAGTTGCCACTGCCAGAGGAAATAAAATTGTTGAGAAGTATGCAAAAATCAGGGATGCATCATCTGAGGATTTTAAAAAATATAATAAATTTATGGATAATTATCGTAAGAAATTTAAAATGAGTGCTGATATTAATAGCTTTTATTATGATTTTGAATCGATTTATGATAATGGGGATTTTTGGAAAAGGGTTGCAAAAAATTGTTATAGTTGTGGATCATGCAACCTGGTCTGTCCTACTTGTTTTTGTTTCAATGTGAAGGATGATATTGAAATTAATTTAAAAAGCGGTAGTAAATCAAGAGAGTGGGATTCCTGCATGATACCGGAATATGGGTTAGTAGCCGGTGGCCATAATTTCAGACCTGATAAAGAAAATAGGTTGAAGCAGAGGTATAGATGCAAACTTAAAACATTTCTTGATAAATTTGGTAAGTATGCATGTGTTGGCTGTGGAAGATGTATAGAAGCATGTCTGGCCAAAATTAATATTGCTGAAGATATTAATTCAGTTAAGAAAGAGGTGAGTGTATAAATGAGTCTTGAAGTAAATGCAGATAGTAAAAATACCATATATACTCCTGATGTAGCAAGGATAACTCGTATAGAGCGGCTAAGTCCTACAGAAAAAGTATTTAAAATAGTATTTGATGATGAAGAAATAAAAAATAAATTTGAATTCAAACCAGGACAATTTGTTGAGTTAACAGTATTTGGTCTGGGGGAAGCACCTTTTTCAATTATCTCCAATCCAAAAAATAGGGATTTCCTTAAGCTTTGTATAAGAGATGTAGGAGGCGTTTCACGAGCTCTTCATAATATGGAAGAAGGGGAAAAAGTTGGTATAAGAGGACCTTTTGGAAATGGTTATTTCCCTTATGAAAAGATGAAAAATCAAAATGTTCTCTTAATTGCTGGTGGATTAGGGCTGGCGCCATTAATGTCACTGATAAGATACATTTTACACTATAGGGAAGATTATAAAGGAATAATGGTGATATATGGTGCAGTGAATCCTGAGAGTATCTTATTCAAGAATGAAATTCAATATTGGAGCAATCGTGGTGATATTTCATTATGTCTTTCAGTAGATAATCCTGATGATAAATGGACTGGAGAAATTGGGATTTGTACGAAGTTGATACCAAGAGTGATTTTTCCTCCAGATGATACTTATGTTGCAGTGGCTGGTCCTCCAGCTATGTACAAGTATGTAGTTTATGAACTGGAGAAAAAGAAGTATAAGCCTGAAAATATTTTTCTATCTTTAGAGAGAAGAATGGAATGTGGAGTCGGAAAGTGCAATCATTGTCATGTAGGCAATAAACTGGTATGTGTTGATGGCCCTGTTTTTAGTTTGTGGGAAATAAGAAATCTAAAGGAGGCTATATAATGAATAAGCCAAAAGTAGGAGTTTTTGGATTTACAGGGTGTGGTGGGTGTCAGTTAGAAATATTGAATCTCGAAGAACAGTTATTGGATTTGGTAAATGCTGTTGAAATTGTTCATTTTACGGAGGCTATTACAGAATATAGTGATAATTATGAGATTGCCCTGGTTGAAGGTTCTGTAACTTCTAAACATGACGTTGAAAGGATAGAGAAGATTGGCAATATTGCTAAAATAGTTGTAGCTATAGGTTCATGTGCAGTAAGCGGAGGATTAAATTGCCTGAAGAATTTATATGGTCTAGAAAAAGCAAAAGAGCTGGTATATGGAGATAAAAAAGAATGGATAGATTCTATCGAGGTAAAACCGATTGATGAATATGTTAAGGTTGATTATTACGCCAGAGGGTGTCCTCCTAACAGATTTGAGGTTGTAGATATAATAAAATCACTTATTATAGGAAAAAAACCTGAAATACCCAATTACCCTGTTTGTATAGAATGCAAAAGAAATGGAAATACCTGTGTTTATGAATTAGGAATGACCTGCCTTGGTCCAATATCAAGAGCAGGCTGTAATTCAAGGTGTCCTAACAGTGCTACAGGTTGCGAGGCTTGCAGAGGGGTAATTGATGAACCAAATGTAAATGCCCAAAAAGATCTGCTTGCAGAATATGGACTAACTGTAGAGGATATTATGGAAGAATTTAACCTATATAATTCCTGCAAGGGGAAAACTATAGAGCAAAGAAATAAATAATTTTAGAGGTTAAATATAATGGTAAATAATTTAAATATAGAAGTATCACCATTATCAAGAGTAGAAGGTCACGGAGATTTGATTCTGGATGTGAAGAATAAAAAGATTGAGAAGCTAATATTTAGAATTCCTGAATCACCAAGATTTTTTGAAGCTATGCTGTTAGGGAGAAAATATGATGAACCATCACATATAACTTCAAGAATTTGTGGGATTTGTTCAGTTGCACATACATGTGCATCTATCAAGGCAACCGAGAAGGCACTGGATATTAAACCATCAAAACAAACCATAAACTTGAGGAAGCTTATATACCATCACGAGAATGTTCAAAGC
>SOKC01000011.1 GCA_004376325.1 Actinomycetota bacterium
GTAAATAGTTAAAAGAGCTTGGGTTCATTTTCTTTTTTTACTCCCAGATATTTAAATGCCAGATTGGTGGCTACTCTACCCTTTGAAGTTCTTTTTAAAAATCCCAGCTGTAATAAATATGGTTCATAAACATCTTCAATAGTATCTACTTCTTCTCCTATTGATGCTGCTATAGTACCGACGCCCACCGGTCCCCCCTCGAACTTTGTAACCAGGATACTCAATATTTTCTTATCAACCACATCCAGGCCCAACTTATCTATATCCAGTTTGCCAAGAGCTTTTTCGGCTATCTGTTCGTCTATTACGCTATCGCTGTACATTAGAGCATAATCCCTTACTCTCCGGAGCAGTCTATTAGCAATCCTGGGTGTTCCCCTGCTCCTGCCTGCAATAACTTCGGCGCCTTTTTCAGTTATCTTTATATCAAATATATCAGCTGATCTTTTAATAATCTTGACAATACTTTTTTTATCATAATAATCCAGCCTTATATTTACTCCAAATCTATCTCGCAGTGGCGGAGATACCATCCCAATTCTGGTAGTAGCGCCAATAATAGTAAAAGGGGCGATGTCAATTCTAATTGACTTTGCAGAAGGGCCCTTTCCTATTATTATGTCCAGTTTATAGTCTTCCATAGCCGGGTAAAGGATTTCTTCCACACTTCTGTTCAACCTATGAATCTCATCGACAAATAAAACATCAAAATTCTCTAAGTTAGTCAATATAGCAGCCAGGTCTCCTGCTCTTTCAATAGCTGGACCAGAAGTAATCCTAAAACCAACCCCCAATTCATTTGCAATTATTCCTGCGAGACATGTTTTCCCCAGACCGGGTGGACCAGACAGGATCACATGATCCAGTGGTTCTTTTCTTTTTCTGGCAGATTTAATAAATATTATAATATTTTCTATTATCTTTTCCTGACCTATAAATTCAGATATAAATCTGGGTCGCAGACTCTTGTCCAGCTCAGTATCAACTTTTATATGTTTGGGATTTATATCATTATTTTCCTCATCATTGTTTGTCATTTTACCTTTTTCACCCACCATTTTAATTAAATCTCCTTAAGAGCTATTTTTAGGATATGCTCAATTTTTTCTCTCTCGATAACGTCAATACTTAATTTTGATATGGCTTTACTTATCTCCCTTGATCCGTACCCCAGGGTCTTTAAAGCCTGTTTAACTTCATATATTTTTTCATTTTCTGCTAAACCGGCAAGCGCTGCTCCTCTCACTTTATATTCTTCCAGTTTATCTTTAAGTTCCAGGATCATTCTTTCAGCAAGTTTGATGCCAATTCCAGGAATTCTTTTTAGCATATCAACTTCCCTGTTTGCAATTATTCTTTTAAGCTCTTCTCCGCTATAAATGGACAGGGCGCTTAACGCTATTTTTATTGATATTCCTGAAACTCCCAGAAGTTTCAGAAAAAAATCTTTATCGGCGGCATCCACAAAACCTACTAATTTTAATTCATCTTCTCTCACATGAGTATATATATCAAGTTCTACTTCTGAACCCTTTTCTGGTATCTTTTCAAAAGTCCTGCTTGAAATCAATATTTCAAATCCTATTCCCCCGGCTTGCACTATAACGCTTGAGGGTGACTTTTTAATTATTTTTCCAAATATTTTTGCAATCATAACCAGCCATCTGAATTATTTAAAAGTTTTAACCTTATCTTGAAACTTTTTATTATTAGCATGACATACAGATATCGCCATTGCATCCCAGGCGTCATCTTTCCTGGGAAAAAAATTATCCTCAACTTTAAGTATTATTCTTAACATATATTTGATTTGTTTCTTGGTTGCTTTTCCATATCCAACAACAGCCTGTTTTACCTGTAAGGGAGTATATTCATATATCTTCAAGTTGTTAATGCTTCCGGCCAGTATTGATACCCCCCTTGCCTGACTTACATCCATAGCAGTCTTGACATTCATGCTAAAAAAGATTTCTTCAATAGCCAGGCAGTCAGGACAGTACTCTTTAATTAACTGGTTAATCTCTCTATAAATCTCTTCTAATCTTTCACCAATGGTTTTGTTCTTTTTTGTAATAATACAATCAGAAAATATGGGGTAGTATTCCCCCTTTTTCACATCTAATATACTTACCCCTGTAGTTTCCAATCCAGGATCTATCCCCAGTATTCTTATTCTATCAGTTGCCATTTTTAATTATCTATATTTCACTTAATATTTCATCGGATATTTCCAGGTTTGAATTCACATTCTGGACATCGTCGTGTTCATCTAATGCATTAATTAGTTTTAACGCTTTAGCACTTTCCTCTTTTGATAATTTGATGGTAGATTTTGGTATAAGTCCTACTTCGCTTGATTTTATTTTTATATTATTTTTTTCAATAGCTTCTTTGATCTTTATAAACTCCACAGGAGGAACTTTAATTTCATATACATCATAATCTTCATCAATGTCTTCTGCTCCCATATCAATCACATTAAGCATAAATTCTTCCTCATCCTTTATTTCAGTTTTCTCCACTATTATTATACCTTTTATTTCAAACTGCCAGCTTACACTTCCACTCTCACCAAGAGTTCCGTTATATTTATTTAAAATATTTCTTATATCAGAAGCAGTCCTGTTCCTATTTTCAGTCATTGTTTCAATTATTATAGCTGTGCCTCCCGGGCCATATCCCTCATACAGGATGGTCTCATAATTCTCCCCTTCTATCTCGCCTGTTCCCTTTTTAATTGCTCTTTCTATATTATTTTGGGGCATATTAAATTCCTTAGCCTTTGCAATTGCATTGGCAAGAGCCATATTATCCCTGGGATTGCTTCCTCCTCCTTCTCTTACTGCAACAATAATATTCCTGCTGATCTTCCCAAATATATTTCCCCGTTTTGCATCCTCTTTTGCCTTTTTATGCTTAATTGAATGCCATTTTGAATGCCCGGACATATCAATTATCTCCTTTAATATTTTTAATCATATATGCTCATTGTTTCAGTTTTACCATCCTCTATTAGAGATTACCTTCTCTTTTGTAAGTTCTGATACAGCAATTCCGCTCATTGGGCTTCCAAGACCCCTGGAAACTTTTGCCAAAACCTCAGGGTTATTATAATGGGTTGTTGCTTCAACAATAGCGCGGGCCATTTTTAATGGATTTTCAGATTTGAAAATACCTGAACCTACAAATATACCATCAGCACCAAGCTGCATTATCATAGCGGCATCAGCAGGAGTAGATATTCCGCCAGCTGAAAAATTATCTACCGGCAATTTCTTGTTCTTATGAACATACACTACCAGATCATAAGGAGCACCCAATTCTTTAGCAACAGTCATCAGTTCTTCTTTCGGCAGTGAAGCAATTCTTAATATTCCATCTTTTATGCTTCTCATATGTTTTACCGCTTCTATAACATCTCCAGTACCAGCCTCTCCTTTAGTTCTGATCATTGCAGCGCCTTCACCTATTCTTCTTAAAGCTTCACCTAAATTTGTTGCGCCGCAAACAAATGGAACTTTAAAATCCCACTTATTTATATGGTATTTTTCATCTGCCGGAGTCAGAACTTCACTTTCATCAATATAATCAACTCCTATGGCTTCAAGTATTTGTGCTTCTGCAAAATGCCCTATCCTTGCTTTTGCCATAACCGGAATAGAAACAGTATCCATAATCTTCAGTATAATTTCAGGATCAGTCATTCTGGCCACGCCTCCTGCTTCCCTGATATCAGCAGGTATTCTCTCCAGAGCCATTACTGATACTGCCCCTGCTTCCTCTGCAATTTTAGCCTTCTCGGGGGATGTTACATCCATTATTACTCCACCTTTAAGCATCTGAGCAAGCCCGGCTTTTACTTTTAATGTTCCTTTCTCCATCTTATCAAAACACCTCCAATTATTTTATTCCCACACCTAAAGACATATTTTCAAGCCTCCTGATTCTTTCTTCTATGGGAGGGTGCGTATTAAACAAACTTTTAAACATAAACTTAGATTTCTCACCAATTGGATTGGCAGTAAATAAATGCGCAGTTGCGCTGCTGGCAGCTTTTACTTCACTATGCATACTAATTTTTTTAAGTGCATTCGCCAGCCCGGCAGGATATCTTGAAACCAGAGCTCCTGTTGAATCTGCCAGAAATTCCCTATTCCTGTTTATGGCCAATCTTATCAATGTAGCAATTATAGGAGACAATAATATAAGTAATATTCCTATTATTATTAAAATTAAAGATAATATACCACCGCCTGAACCCTTAGATGACCTTCTCCGGGCACCACCTCCGAATATAAGGGACCTAAGCATAATATTACTTATTATAGCAATCATTCCAACCAGAATAACCACAATTGTACCCAGCAGTATATCATAATTCTTTATATGGGACAGCTCATGGGATATAACTCCTTTAAGCTCCTCACCATTAAGATTATCCAAAAGACCTCTGGTAAAAACTACAACCCCATTCCGGGGATTGCGCCCGGTAGCAAATGCATTCATCCCATCATCGCCTATTACATATATTCTGGGCATTGGAATTCCGGCAGCTATTGATAGCCCCTCTACCATATAATAGACTCTGGGGTTCTCTTCCCTTGATATTGGTCTGGCTCTGGTCAGGCCCAGTACAATTCTATCGCTATAATAATAACTGGAAAAACTCATAATAACTGCCAGTATAAGTGCAAATGTCATAAGTAATATTGAATAGTTATTGCTAATACCATAACGCCAGTCAAGATAATAGCCAATAGCAAATCCTACCAGAGTTATAAATATTATAAATCCAATTATTATAAATACAGTTTTTACCCTGTTTTTGGCAATTTGTTCATACATTACTCAACCACACCTTTTTTTATAGAAAAATCACCGGTTATTAAAACTTTACTTTAACCGGCTCTCTGGCTGAGACTTCTTCTATTTCAAAATAATCTCTTGACATAAAATTAAACATTCTGGCAAATATACTTCCAGGAAATGTCTGTATTCTGGTATTAAATCTCATAACCATGTCATTGTAGAATTGTCTTGAGTAAGCAATATTACTTTCAACACCATTAAGCTGCTCCATTAATTTTAAAAAATGCTGGTCTGCTTTAAGATTAGGATAATTTTCAGACAACGCAAATAACGACTTCAAGGTACCTGTTATCATATTTTCAGCTTTTGCCTGTTCTTTTACCGTTTTTGCGCCAATACCTATCTTCCTGGCATTAATAACATTCTGCAGGGTTTCCCTTTCATGTCTGGCATACCCTTTCACTGTCTCTACCAGATTTGGTATTAAATCGTATCTTTTCCTGAGCTGTACGTCAATCTGATGCCATGAATTGTCAACCCTATTTCTTAAAGATACTATGGAATTATATATACCTATTCCAATAAAAAGCAGTAATATTATTATTCCTGCAATTATTGCTATAATGGAAATTACAACTGTTGACATAATGACCTCCTGACTATTTTGTTTTTCTTACTATGAACCTGAGATATTTTACATTTTACTGTATCAAAAATAAACAACTTTAAATTATATCATATAAACAATTGCAAAAATATAATCCTGTTTTACGGCTGATTTTCTTGCTATTGCACCGGTCAATATTGTTTTTTACACAAAAAAATTTTTATGGTATATTTCTTCTATTGCTTTAATTGCATTTAAATACCATCAAATAAAATCTAATGCTCCGGGGGGTGTTAATGAACGGTAAAAGTTGTTCTAATAATAAAGTCATTGGTCTTATTTCAGGAAATGGGGCCGGGAAAACCTCACTTGCAGAATGCTTCTTATATAATTCTAAAATTACTGATAGACTGGGAACCATAGATGCGAAAAATACTGTTTCAGATTTCAATCCACTGGAAGTCAAAAAAGGATTTAGTATCAGTTTAAGCATACTTAATTACAAATGGAAAGATTCTAATATAAATCTAATAGACTGCCCCGGGTATATGGACTTTATAGGACAGACTCAGGCAGCAATTAAAATAATAGACAGCGCGCTTTTAGTTGTTGACACAAAATCAGGAGTGCAGGCTCCCACTGAATTGGTCATAGAACTGCTGGCCAAAAATCCCAAACCGATATTCTGTATACTTAATAAATTAGATCTGGAAAATATAGATTACTTTAAAGTTGTAGAAGACATAAAAAGTGAATATAATTTAAACCTTGTTCCTATAACCGCCCCGGTTAATAGCGGAGAAAATTTCTCTAAAATTGTAGATATACTTCAGAACCAGGCGTATGAGTATAAAGATAAAAATTTTATAGGTAATAAGACTTCTGTAGATGAAAACATTAAAGATCAAATTGAAAGTCATCATAATGAACTGGTCGAATCTATAGTTGAAACAGATGATGTATTGATTAATAAATACTTAGAAGGTGAAGAAATTGGCAATAAGGCAATAAGTGATGTATTTAAAAAAGCAGTAATAGCCGGAAAGGTAATTCCTGTATTTGCCATATCTTCAGGCAAGAATTTTGGCGTAGATATTTTAATGGACTATATAAATTCCCTTCTCCCTTCTGCTCTTGATATACCTCCTATTAAGGCAAAAGACCTGGACAAAGATTCTGAAATAGAAATAAAGCCTTCGCCTGATGGTTCTGTTCTGGCATATGTTTTTAAGACAATGGCAGATCCTTATATTGGTAAGTTATCTATATTTAGAATTTTTTCTGGAATCATTAATATAAATGGAAACTATTACCTATCCAGCCCAGAAAAAACATATAAATTTACAAATTTATTTAAACTCCAGGGCAAAAGTCAGAGTAATATGAGCGAAGCTTCATGTGGAGATATTGTAGCTGTATCCAAAATTATGGATATTTCAAATGATGATACTATTTCAAGTCAGGATCAGCCATTAAAAATACCTGAAACAGAATATTTTTCCCCGACCTTGCCCAGAGCAGTTATACCCAGGAGTAAAGGAGATGAAGAGAAAGTAAGCAACAGCCTATCCAAATTAATACAGGAAGATCCTACTATAAGACAGGAATTAAATCTGGAAGTGCATCAAAACATTATCTGGGGAATGGGAGAACTGCATCTTTCAATAACCAGGGAGAAATTAAAGGAAAAATTCGATGTCGATATTGATATACTGGTACCAGATGTTGCTTATAAGGAAACAATAAGAAAAGATGAAAAAGCCGAATATAAATATAAAAAACAATCCGGCGGCAGGGGCCAGTACGGACATGTTTTAATTGAAATAAATCCGCTGGGTAGTGGTGAAGGTTTTGAATTTAAAAATAGTATTTTTGGTGGAGCAATTCCTAAAGGTTATATACCAGGAGTGGAAAAAGGTATCAGGGAAGCTCTACGAAAAGGAGTTCTTGCCGAATACCCGGTAGTAGATGTTAGCGTAAATCTGTATGATGGGTCATATCATACTGTAGACTCTTCCGAGATTGCATTTAAAATAGCAGCGTCTATGGCTTTTAAAAAAGGAATGCAGGAGGCTTCTCCAATCATTTTAGAACCTATTATGAACTTGGAAATTATAGTGCCTGAAAAGTATATGGGAGATATAATTGGAGATATAAATTCAAAAAGAGGGAAAATTATTTCAATGACTCAAATTGAAAATAAAAAACAATTAATAAAAGCCACTGCCCCCCAATCTGAAACTTTCAACTACGCAATTGATCTAACATCTCTTACCCAGGGAAGGGGACGTTTTTTTCAAAAATTTTCGCATTATGAAGAATTGCCTCCAAATTTAACCCATAAAATAATAGAAGAAAGGAAAAAGCAAAAGGAATGAGGAAAAAACGTGAAATTTTTTTATTAGACAAATTTCCTTATATTTTATTCGGTATAATTTTAATTTTTTCATTAATAGTTTTTCTCCCTATTAGAAGCTGCATGCCTTTAAATTTCTTTTCTGGAGCGCAGGAAGAGACTGAAAATGAATTAGAATATTCTATATTTATATCTTCTCCAACAAATAATAAAATCTTTAGTTTTATAAATCAAAATGAAACTGTTCCTGTGGAAATAAAGGCAAAAGAAGCGGAAAATACAGATTACACCATAAAACTGCTGATAAATGATAATGAAATAAAATCATTCACCTCCCCTCCCTATGAATACAACTGGAATCCAGGCAGTTCCGGTGAATATGAAATGATAGCTCAACTGGTAGATGGTAATGGCAATATCATATCAAGCTCAAACAAGGTTTCCTTTACGGTTGAATATGAATTTGAAACTGCAGAAGAAGATACTATTATAAGTATTGATGTGGAAGAAAAGAAAGCCAAGATACTCAGCCAGTCTATTTTCAGGTCCCAGAATACCATACCTGCCGGAGTCCCTTTATTTTCTTACAAATGTTACATTCCCCCGGTTATAGACGGGATTTTTCAGGAATGGGATAGATTTGAGAGTTTTACTGCTTTTGAGCCTACAGTTAAAAAAGAAAACTATACCACTCATACTGATATTTCAGGCACATTTTATTCCTGCTGGGATGATGATAATTTTTATTTTGTAGTGCAGGTAGTTGACGATGTATTCAACCAAAAATATACAGGAAATCAATTAAATAAAGGTGATAGCATTACAATTGTATTCGATACAGAATTAGAAGAAGACATGCAAATTCCATTTTATAATAGTGATGATTATCAGATTGATTTCTCACCCGGCAATTTCTCCGATATATTTGAGGGATCATTTATGAACTACCCCTCTAATGCTCCTCCCAGAGGGGTTAATGTTGCTTCCATAAAGCTGGCCAATGGATATCTATTAGAAGCAAGCATTCCCTGGTATAATTTTCCAAATTATATTCCAAATGATGAGGACGTGCTTGGTTTCACTATTTCTATACTGGATACTGACAACCTGGATTCAACAGAAGTTGTAATTTCTTCTTCGAAAATATTTGACTTTAACAATGTTTCCACTCTGGGCACTATTGTACTGTTAGATGCAGGAAATATTCAGATTGATGAAGAGGAGCCCGAGGATGAGGGTATTACCGAGAGTACTGATTGATATATATATCAATACTGGCGCGAATAGTATTTCTCGGGGCCTCTAGAGATTTTATCCCCCTATCCCTTTAAGATTTAATTCTTTCCATAATAGATTTCTTTTTATGATAATAGTTACTACTCTTTTGTTAGGCTGGTTTACTAATCTGTTTACCTCATCAACCTTTTTACCTGCTCGAATATCCCTTTGTGTTATCTCTTTCGGTTATAATAGTCCCTATATGCCTGCTCGTATTGATTACACCCCCCCAACCTAATTTTATAAGCCCTACACAGAATAAAGTTACCACTATACCAAAAGCTAATAGACCGATACAAAATATAATAATACCAACTATACCTGGTAACTAATAACTCCCCTTTAATCTTTCTGCAATTTCAGAAACAATATTGTCTACCTCTCGATTATAAGCATCTATCAAGTAAAATTTATAAAATTTTGAGTAATATTCATTGAATCTCTCGCCAATAAACTCAGCCAAGGCTTTATAGCCACTCCCAAATGTGCTACCCTTTCTAAATACTTCAATAAATATTAAATCATAATTCTTTAACTCTGAATCTTTATAATAATGTAAAAGTGGCCAATATTTAGTGATACTTCTTCCAGGATCACTATCATCATCTACTTCTATTAGTGCTTTCTTTCCATTTATATTTATAATAATATCAGCAGTAGGACAAAACTGAATATTAAAATTAGGCATTGGAATCGTTTCTTCCATCATAACTTCACTGAATATCTTATGTTCTTCTTTTTTTAATACACTGTAAATTTCCAAAGATAATTTATGTCCTTTCATCCTTTCACCTCCTTTTGTTTTCTTCTTAGCCCAGTTAAGAAATCTTGTCAAGTAAAATTAAGCAAATGGGCTATTGGGTTGAAGATACTAAAGGAGGACCGAAGATTAAAAAACTTTAGACTATAAATTTTAAATCATAAAAGAAATAGCGCCTCTCTGAAGAGAGGCGCTTTGTCGCTAAGAAAATGGTATAATAATCGGGCTGAGTTGCCATTGTGAAGTCGCAGTTTTTATTTCTCCGCTTCCGGACTCTTCAGGTATCTGAATAGCTCGGAGTCAGACCCCAGCACCAGCGTGGTTCCCCTGACTAGGAACTTTTCATAAGCTTCCAACGTCCTCAGAAAGCTATAGAACTCGGGGTCTTTTTCAAAAGCTTTGGCATAAATTCCGGTAGCTTTAGCATCCCCTTCTCCTCTTAGCGTTTTACTTACCTTGTAAGCATCAGCCAAGATAATGATCTCCTCTTTATCCGCCTCGGCCCTGATTATCCTTGCTTGCTCCTCCCCTTCAGCGCGGTATAACTTGGCTATCCTCTCTCGCTCCGCCATCATTCGGGCGTAGACGCTGTCTTGAACCTCTTGGGGAAGATCGGCCCTTTTTATTCTGACATCTAGTAACTCTATTCCGAACTCGCTCACTATCACGCTGGCCTTCTGAGCCACGTTTTCCATAATAGGCTCCCTCTGGGCGCCAATTATCTCCCTAAAATTATGGGAGGCCAATTCTGTCCTCAGTTCGGAAAAGACGATGCCATCCAATCTGGCCAGGGCTCCTAGTTCATTCCTCACCGTTTTATAGAATTGGAGAGGGTTTATAATCCGCCAGCGGGTGTAACTGTCTATCACCAACCTCTTTTTGTCCAGAGTGAGATACTCCGCCGGAGGGGCATCGGAAACCAACACCCTCTTCTCAAAAAGATGCACCGTTTGAATAAAAGGGATCTTGAAGTTCAGCCCCGGCTCATCAATTGTCCTTTTATACTCTCCGAATTGAGTGATGATGGCCTGTTTGGTCATATCTACCGTAAATACGGTCTGGTTCACCACCATCAGGACCACTATCACCGCTAATACCGTTCCTATAATAATCGCAATCGCCTTGGTTTTCATTCCTTCACCTCCTCTTCAGGTTCAATCGCCTCTTCAGGTTCAATCGCCTCTT
>SOKC01000122.1 GCA_004376325.1 Actinomycetota bacterium
AGAAATATTATATACTTTTTATTATTCATTATGAATATTTTAAGATTATCACTTTTAAATATCTGCGATATGGTTGTCTGAAGTGGTTGGCCACTACATACAATATTGAAACCGCAATAATGCTTTCGAATAAGGGTATTTTTATACCAGAATTGAGTTTGGAAACTAATTAATCAAATATTGTTTTAAATATTCATCTATATCATAGACTCTTATAAAATTCGTGCTTATAACCACAATTTTTACATATATAAGCTACCCCTTCAGGACTAAACATTTCTCCACCAAAACTTGAGCGCCATTTCTCGTTTAATTTAGTGTTCACCTTCTTAAACTCTGCACTATCACAGAAAAGGCATAGTAGTTGCTTATTATTAATTGTAACTATTCTTTCTTCTTCCATTTCCTCCCCTTATTTCTCTTTATTCATTTGTTTTGTTATTTCCTTATCTTCCTAACGGTTGACCAATCTTATAAAAATCTTTATAAAGCAATCCTTATCTAAAATAGTTGATTATTTTAGTCCTTTCTATTCCCTGATATCCTGTTTAATTCTTTTTATTATCAGAGAAATGCGTACGATCGCATAAACCAACAAGCATAGAATCAGTGCATAGAGTAAAGTAACAGGTAATGAATAGGGTGGTACATTTTTAAATCTTGTCAACATCATGACGAAAAAATATATTTGAGGTATAGTAATTACAGTCAAGACTACCAGCAGCGATTTATACTTTTTTAACTTTGAGGCATTATCTGTATATATTTCAGGGCTGTAACCTTCTTTTGCTTCTGTTCTAAAATAATACCAATTTCCGAACCTGGATACATATTCCCATCCTGCATCTTCAAATATAGTTATATAATCATCTAATTCTTTTCTTCTTACCGGTTTAAAATCAAACTGGTATATCGTATCTTTGGGCTCTCCCTTTTTAAATCTATAATGTAGGAAACCAACTCTATCCAGATGCCAGCCATCATTTGACATCTTTCTTAACCACTGTCCTTCCTTTTTCTCCTGCCAGGCAAAAAATACCTTAACCACAGTCTGATTTTCCTCATTTCCGGTTACCTTATTCATTTTAAACTCCTTTCTTTCTTAAGAGGGTCTTGCCATTATTTGCCATCTCCTCTAATCTGTTTACTTCAAATTCTATTAGTTCTTTTCCAAGTTCAGTTATTATGTAGATTTTTCTACGGCTGTTTGGTTCTTTAGGTTCTCTAGGGATAATCAAGCTTGTATCCACCAGATTGCTCAGGGCTCCATACAGGGTACCAGGGCCAAGATGAATTCTGTCCTTGCTTAATTTTATTACTTTCTGCATAATGCCATATCCATGAAGTGGTTCCAAAAGAGACACCAGAATATAAAAAGTAGTTTCAGTAAGTGGTGATAATTTCTTTATTCTATTCATATAAAACCCTTTCTAATATATATTACGGTGAGCGATATAACATAATACGTTATATCGTCAAGCGATATAATAACATATTAGAAATAGCGGTGTCAAGAACTTTCTAAATATTTTTATAATTTAACTGATTTTTTGAATTTTATAGATTTGACTGAAGATGGTAGACGAAGCTTAAACAGAGATTATTGGTTTAAGTGATAGCATTTTTATGCAAGAATATATATTTTTCTTACTGTTTTTTTATTAAGATATCCATTACATAGTTGTCTGAAGTGGCTGCGTCTAATAGACGCAGCCACTTGCTACTTTCATCTCTTTCCGCCATAAGGTCCCAGGGCTTTTCCCACTGCAACTGCACTTTCTTATCCAGGAGGTGGCGGTTCGTGGGCGCAAAAGAGCCTGGCCACTATACGCAATGTTAGAACCGCAATAATTGCTTCAAGGGAGGATATTTTTATACCAGAATTGAGTTTTTAACTTTGATTTAGCTCTATCTTAGGTCTATCCAATCTTAGAAAAAACCTTCTTATTAAAATAATAATAGCGGCAATATATGTTAAGTATATTATAATCTCCAGCAGTGAAGGAGATGGATTATAGCCAAACAGAGATTTTAATATTCCTCCGGCAATGCTATCTGTACTTAGTATATGACTGATATCATATATATTATCTTTGATTATTGGTAAAACTCCAGCTTCTTGAAATTCATGCATACTTGTAGAAAGTAGCCCTGCAGCTATGAGCATTATGAGTATTCCAGTTATCCTGAAAAACAAGGATAGATTAATTTTAATGGTAGAGACAAAAAATATTAAAGCTAAAACAATTGAAGATATTATCCCAATAGCTCCACCTATTATAAGCTCTCTTGAACCAATCTGATAGCTAATAGCTCTAAAGAATAAGACTGTTTCGGCACCTTCCCTAAATACTACAATAAATCCCAAAAAGAACAGACTAAAAATTCTTCCTTTATTTATGGCTTTTTCTACTAAAATTTTAATATCACTTTTAATCCTTCTTGCCTGATTGTTCATCCAGAATATCATATAAGTCAGAACTACTACTGCCAAAAGCATAACCGAGCCTTCAAAAATCTCTTCTACCTTGCCTTCAAGCCCGCCAAATAAAAGCTCGAAGATATAAGCAAGACCAATACTTAAAACTATGGCAAATATTACTCCAAAAATTACATGTTTTATATATCTCTTTTCACCTATTTTAAAGAGATAGCTTATAATTATTCCGACTATTAAAAAAGCCTCCAGTCCTTCTCTAAAGGCTATAAAAAAACTTGAAAGCATCACTTTCCCTCTTACTAATAATTAATTCCTGCTAATACTGTAATTATAGTATATTATAATTACAAGTATTTTTTATTTTAAGGAGTTAATTGAACTGATAGTGTGGCCAAATATGATGGAGGTTTCTTTGGAGGATAAGGATTTATCTGGATAATACTTATCCTTATCTTCATTGTAGCAATAATTGTTGGAATTATACTTTTAATTGTCTGGTTGGTAAGAAGAGTAAATC
>SOKC01000107.1 GCA_004376325.1 Actinomycetota bacterium
CAAAAATTTATAGCTCAAAAACCGCTGCAGCGAAGAGATTATTCCAGACTTCTGGTACTCGACAGGCATACAGGCGATATAAAACATGATATTTTTTACAATATCTTGAATTACTTTGACAAAGGCGATGTTCTGGTTGTAAATGAAAGCAAAGTTACCAGGTGCAGACTACCTGGTAAAAAAGAAAAAACAGGAGCCAATATAGAATGTTTTGTTCTAAATAAAGTAAGGGGTAAACAGTATCTGGTATTGCTTAAACCATCAAAAAGACTCAAATCCTCAGATAAGGTAATTATAGGTAAATATTATTTTTTAGTTATATCAAGATTGGATTACGGCGAGGCTATTGTGGAATTTAATACAACTGCAGAGAAAATTTTTAAGGAATACGGCAGAGTACCAATACCTCCCTATATTAAATGTAATGATATAGATGAATCCCGTTACCAGACTATTTATGCAGAAAGGGAAGGTTCTTCCGCAGCGCCAACCGCGGGCCTTCATTTTTCTGAGAATTTGATTAAAGAAATGAAAAGTAAGGGAGTTGTTTTAGCAAAAGTGGGTTTAAATATAGGACTGGATACCTTCAGACCTATTTCATCAAATGAAATCGAAGAACACAAAATGCATAACGAATATTATTATATAAGAGAATCCGAGGCTAAAAAAATCAACCGGTCAAAAGAAATGGGGAAAAAAATTATTGCGGTAGGTACTACTGTGGTTAGAGTTTTAGAAACTTTGATGTCAAGATATGGAAAAATAAAGGGGGATAGAGGAGTTACCGATATTTATATATACCCCGGGTTCAATTTTAAGGCTGTAGACTGGATGATTACTAATTTTCATCTACCCCGATCAACTTTACTGGTGATGGTATCCGCCTTTGCTGGAAGGGAAAATATTCTAAATGCATACAAGCAGGCAAAGAAGAATAACTACAGGTTTTATAGTTTTGGAGATTGTATGCTAATAAAATAACTAACCTTTAAGAGATTTAAAACTTTTTTTAAAAGAATTTAACCTTAAATTTTAAGATACATAGTAGTTTTTATTAATATATTCATATTATACTATAAAATTAAAATAGATGAAGTTTGTCTGCTAAATTTAAAAAAACAATAAATCTTGATAAAATCTCTAAAAGGTGACACTTAACTATGCTAAACAGTAGAATGATATTTTAATTAATAGATAATGATTGTAAACAAAAAAAGTTATGGCTTTTTTTAAAGTTCTAAAAAAAGATAACAAGTCATCTGCCAGGACAGGAATAATGACTACAAAAAGAGGAATCATCAGGACACCGGTATTTATGCCCGTGGGCACCAAAGCAACAGTTAAAGCAGTTACCAATGAGCAGCTTTATGATGCAGGATGTGGAATCATACTTGGCAACCTGTATCATCTTTATCTTCAGCCAGGAATCAAGGTAATTAAAAGAGCAGGTGGGCTACATAAATTTATGAACTGGACCAGGGCTATTTTGACTGACAGTGGGGGATTTCAGGTATTCAGCCTCAGCAAAATAAGAAAAATTATTGATAATGGGGTGGAATTCAAATCAATCATAGATGGATCAAGCCATTTTTTTACTCCTGAAGATGTAATAAAAATGCAGTATCAGATAGGCTCTGATATTATTATGGTTCTTGATGAATGCATCCCTTTTAATGAAGATTATAACTATACTCTCAATGCGGCTAAAAGAACCCTTAAGTGGGCGGAGGTCTCTTTAAAGGTAAAAAATAAAATTAATTTTAATGAAGAGGCAAGGATATTTGGTATAGTCCAGGGAGGATTTATAAAGAACTTAAGAAAATTTTGCGCCCAATCCATATCCGAGATGAGCTTTGACGGCATAGCAATTGGTGGATTAAGTGTAGGTGAAAAAAGAGCTCAAACCCTTGATATTTTAAACTATACCGTTGAATTTTTGGATAATAAGAAACCGCTATATTTTATGGGATTGGGTGATCCGGTAGGAATAGTGGAAGCTATAGGCAGTGGAGTAGATATGTTTGATTGCGCAATGCCTACCAGAATTTCCAGAAATGGCAGCGCTTTTACCTCTGGAGGGAGGATAAATATAAAAAATAAAAAATATACTTGTGATTTCAATCCTCTGGATGAAAAATGCAGTTGCTATACTTGCAGAAATTATACCAGATCATATATTAAACATTTGTTTAAAAGCAAAGAAATACTATCAAGCGTACTTCTTACAATTCATAATCTGTATTTTATTTTTAATTTAGTCAAGCAATCAAGAGATGCCATAATGTCAGGAGATTTTGAAAGTTTCAGATTGGATTTTATAAATAAATATAAAGGGGATTGAGAAGTATAAAAATAAATTATTTGTTTGCAAAATTTTTAAAAAAGTTAATAATAGTTATATTTGATTTTTAAAAAATTTTAAAGGGGTGAATATGAAATTATCTAAAAAGATCATAAGCATTTTAATTATCAGTATATTGGTAATAATTATAGGATCTTCGGCAGTTGCCTGTCTTCCATTAACAACAGAGGAAGGAGGAACGACTGAAGGAGCGCAGGCTGAGGAGCCTGGTGGTTTTGCCGATATATTTGCAAGCTATGGAACATGGGTCTGGCTGGCAATTCTAGTGGTGGCATTTTATTTTCTACTTATTAGACCACAAAGGATGAGAACTAAAAAATCTCAAGAGCTAGTATCCAGTTTACAAAGAGGCGATGAAGTAGTTACCGTAGGAGGTTTTCATGGCCGGATTAAAGATATCAGAGAAGATGTAATTATAGTAACTATTGCCAGCGGTGTTGATGTAAAAATAAATAAGAGCTCTGTTTCCAGGAAAGCAAGTCAATAAAAAATATGAGAAATAAAAAAGTTCATATAACTATTATTGCAATATTTATAGCAATAATAAGTGTAAGTCTTTATTATATACTTACTGAACCCATAAAACTGGGACT
>SOKC01000079.1 GCA_004376325.1 Actinomycetota bacterium
TATTTGTTTAGGAGATTTAAATCTAATAAAATTTGGGGATACCTATTTTAGGATGAGAAAATAAATTATTAATTTTTTAGTGGGGTTGAAATCAAAATAACCCACTAAGGATCATCTGGTATTCTATATTTTTGATTTATAAATTTTTTTATCCATTTTCTAAATCTCTTTAGAGGCTCACCTTCTAAGAATGCTACATAATACAGCCCTTCATCGTTATCAAGAGCGGCATAATATCCGCCAGCATACATAATTGTTGCATTTTCTCCAAGACTTTCCTCATACCTTAATGCTTCCATGGTCTTGTTTGCCAGATCATTTAGTTTTTCTATGTTTAGATAAACCTGAATAAGAGAGTAAACTAAAAGTGTAAATATTATATGAGCGGTAACCAAATTAAAATCGGTACTTTTAAATCCTTTATCGAGCCAGCTGGCCTTTATCTGCTTATATCTTTCTTCGATCTGCCATCTGAGTCTGTAATCTCTTACAGCTTGTGCGGGATCAAAGTAATCCCTGGTAGTGGCAAGGGACCACAGTCTTACTTTACCGTTTTTTTCCTTTGACTTTACAAGTATTACATTAAGATCTACCTTGCAGCCCTCATAGGATTTTATCTTTTTAGCCATATAGCAGGATGTAGCCTTATCTACATCCTTCCAGGGTTTACTCTCAAGTCTTGCCAGTCCTTTAGCATCCAGGTATGCGTCCATATTACTCTTAAGTGGTATCAGCATATCAATGCCATATCTGGTTTTAAAGCAAGATATCATGGGCCCATCTAAAAATGCTCTGTCGGCAATCAGTTTTTTAATTTTTCCTTTCCCCACAGCGGCTACAAAATCGTCTACAAGCTTTTTTCCCAGGGGCTTGTCATGAGCCCGTCCTCCTGCTACTTTAGTTCCCAAAAAGATAAAGTAATCCTTGGCCTCTGATATATGAAGAAGGTTTACCATCTTGTAGCAAAGGGTATATTTGAACTTTTTTGCCTCTTCTTCTGTTAGCCTGTCTACATTTACATAGTTTTTGTTGCTGTCTAAGGGTAAATACTCTGCTTTTTCGTAATTGGTGTTATCCGGGAGGGTAACTAACGAAGTATCAAGTACAAATGTACCTTTGCCAAGTATTGCCCTTTTTTTAGAGAAAAATTTTACAACATCAGTATTATTCCAGCTGGTAAGCTCATCTGCATCCGTATCTTTAAAATGTTTTCTTAAAGTGTCATGGTTTACTATCTCACCTTTTCCCCTGGGATACTTATTTCTCTTGTTAAAGCCGCCTTCAATTCTGCCAATATTAAAATTAGTTCTTGTAAGTACTGCACCACTTTTAAGTATACCAGGAAGTCTGTAGAAAGAATTTTTTAGGCTTAGCTTTAGCTGAAACATAAGCCCTACAAGTATCCATAAGGGGATATTTTTTCTCATCCTGGGGCTAGTGTAGGTATCCTCTACAAATTCAAAAAAGCCAATTGATAGCAGAAATGAGAAAAACTTATCAGGAAAGCTCCAGGATGTTCCGTCAACAAAATCAATCCTGCCGTCTTTTAGAGCGGCAATTACTTTTGGCTTATTTTTTTTAAATACAGCTATATTATTTTTCATAAGATACAGTATTTTTATCTCTTAGTATTCTAAGCCAGTAGTATATTTTCTCATTTATTTTTCTAAGGGTAGCTAAATCTTTATTATATTTCTTATATGCAAATGCTTTTTTTACTGTACCGGTATCGCTAATATAGGTAATTTTAGTCTTACCACCTGTCTTTTTAGATATGGCCCAGTAGGGCCCGTGTTTTTTACCGGTAACACAGTAACATTTTGGGTTTCCACATTTTTTATATATCTTATGAATACAGCCTTCTATCATTTGATGTGGAGTGAATAGTTTATTTTGAAGCTTTGCTCTTCTTAGCGAAAGACCCCATATTATTTTTCTAATCTCATCTGGTTTTAGGGTGCTCTTTTCATTCATTTGGATATATTATATATATTATTTATCCAATTTACAAGCAAAATATGCAATTTTTACGAATTTGTAGTAAAAAAATTTATGAGGGGGCTAATATAGTGGTGTTTTTTACCTGATTTTTCTTATGTCTGAATCACTGTAAACAGCTTGAAATTTAACTATAAGAATTTAATAAACAGCTAAGTATTGGTGAAAAATTACTATCAAACTAAAATATTGATTTTATTTATAAAATTTATGGGTAAATCGGAGGGAAAAATGAAGATTATAAAATATTAATTGGTAAAATAATTATAGAGTAAAATTTCGGAGTGGCTTAAATACTGATGTTAAAATTTATAACTAATCCCTTAGTCCCAATCTTTTCTTAGCTTCATCAGGATCTATACGAAAGAATTCTTTAGGTGGAGCTCTTACAATAAGTGAATATTCTTCTACATCAAATATAGCAAAATAGTCTCCAGAAAATACAATCAGTTTATGAATGGTACTCATATCTTCATCTCTAAGTCTTCTTATTCCTTTATTGGTAAGTGCTCTTCCAAGTTTAGTTTGAAAACAGGCATTAAGTGAATACATGAGTAAAGTAAGTATAGTATGTGATACTATTGCGCTTTTTTTCTTCATAGGAAGCTTAGCTAGATTCCAGCCTTGCTTAAGTTCTCTAAATACTGTGTTTTCAATAAGGCTTCTTAGAGAGTAATTATCTATAATCTTTAAAGGCTCAGTAACATCAAGGCTTGTGGCAAATACTTTTTCATGTCCCAGGTCATACTCATTACCATTCCACTTTACCACCATAACACAATTTATTAAGTTTGGTTCAAAATTCTTCTTATACCTATTTTTGTAGTGTTCCTCATCTCCATACTGGTCATAGCTTGTAAGAGAAGCTATACCTAAAACCCTAAGACCTCTTTTTTGTCTTCCCCTACAGAAGCAAAGGGTGAGCCTCTAAAGCTTCTAGCATCACCAGCCAGGTACATATTGGTTCTAATTCTTACAATAAAATCTACACCCAACTTATACTTTATTATCCATAGTGTTTTCCCATCCATAAAACCGTTGTCAATCAGTAGGAGTCTTATTTTTCTTCCTCCAATATTTCTTTTAGCCTGGGAAAGTAAGCTAAGTGTATGTTTTGATTCATGGTCAGCAATCTTTACTACTTTTGCTGCTACTATTACCCTAGATATCTTTTCCCATATAACCTAAAATCCCGCATTTCTTATAACCCCTTGCACTGGGAAAAGAAAATGACATTGGTCCAAACCTTACAACAAGATGGAAAAAGCAGTACCTTGAAGGCAGGTTCCATGGAAACAGCGAAAATGACATCCAGGTAAGGAAACTGAAAATAAAGCAATTCAGGTTCGAATTGGTATCACTGGCGGAGAGGGAGGGATTCGAACCCCCGGAAGATAAAAACCTTCAACGGTTTTCAAGACCGCCGCATTCAACCACTCTGCCACCTCTCCAGGCAAAGACAAATTATAGCATAAAATCTGGATTTATAAATGTACGTCTCATTGCGACCTGCAGACAGTAATTAAAAGACAATTATATATATTATTTATCCTTTTTTTTTCTGGATATTATCTCTATCCCGCTCATATAGGGCTGCAGCACTTCAGGAACTTTTATATTCCCATCACCATCCTGATAATTCTCATAAATAGCTATCAATGTCCTTCCCACCGCACAGGCAGTACTATTCATGGTGTGGACCAGTTCTTTTTTCTTTCCATCCCTGTACTTTATATTCAATCTTCTTGCCTGGAAATCCGTATCATGACTACATGACGCCAGTTCCCTGTACCTCTTCTGTCCGGGAAGCCAGGCTTCCAGGTCATATTTTTTAGCATTAGGAGCTCCAATATCAGCAGTACACATATTTACAATCCTGTAATGAAGCTTGAGTCCCTGCATAATTTCTTCAAGTGTTCCTCTTAATTTTTCATATTCCTCCCAGGACTTTTCAGGATGAGCAAATATAAACATCTCAACCTTATCAAATTGATGAACTCTAAACAACCCTCCCAGGTCTTTACCATAAGTTCCGGCTTCTCTTCTGAAACAGGTAGAAAAAGCAGTATATTTTAGAGGAAGCATATCTACATCCAGAAACTCATCACCGTGATAAGCACAAAGCGGAACCTCAGAAGTTCCGATTAAAAATAGACCATCAAGTTCGGTTTTATAACATTGAGTTTTTTCTACAGGGAAAAACCCTGTACCATACATTGCTGCCTCTTTTACCAGAAGAGGTGGCAATAGCGGCGTAAAGCCTTTACGGATTAAAATACCCAGGACATATTGAACCAGTGCAAATTCCAGTAGGACTGCTTCATTCTTCAAAAAAATAAATCTTGAACCAGAAATTTTTGCTGCTCTTTTTTCATCAAGTATATCCAGGCTTACACTAAGATCAACGTGGCCCTTAGGTTTAAAATCAAACTCTGGTTTTTTACCGTAATATGACTGGACTACATTTCCACTTTCATCTTTCCCTACAGGAGTGGTGCTGTGTGACAGATTGGGATATGTTGAAAAATGAATTATAAATTTATCTTCTACTTCTGCCAGCTCAGCTTCCATTTTTTTTAGATCATCATTTATCTTTTTCATCTGGTCAATTTTCTTATTCTTTTCCTCTTCCTTAAGTCCTGGTATTATTTTTGAAGCCAAATTTTTCTCAGACCTTAACCGGTCGACCTTAAATATAAGGTCTCTTTTTACCTTGTCCAGCTCAAGACCAACACTGGTATTAATTTTTAAACCTCTCTTCTTTATCTCTGATTCAAAAATTTGAGGATTTTTTCTAAATAACTCTAAATCAATCATTGGTCTTTACTGTCCCTATTATCTTCTATTACTTTCAATCCATTTAGGATATGAACCTAAAATCTTTACCAGGTACACACTTTTCCTCAGGACTTCAATCGCTTCAAAAATATTCTCATCATGCAGATGACCCTCCAGGTCTATCATAAATACATAATCTCCAAGATCTTTTTTAGCCGGTCTGGATTCCAGACGGGTCAGATTAATGTTTCTGCAGGCAAATTCTTTTAATATATTATACAAGCTTCCTGGCCGATCCTCCTTAAGAAAGCACACTATTGAAGTTTTATCATTCCCTGTTTTTGGCTGAATACTATTTCCAATAAAAACAAATCTGGTCTTGTTATCCTTATTATCTTCAATGTCATTTTCTATTATTTTAAGATCATATATTTTTGCAGCAGTTTTCGTTCCTATAGCAGCGATATCGTCATTTTCTTTTTTCAGGATTTTTACAGCCTCAGCAGTGCTATTAGCAGCAATTACCTCAGCACCCTTTAAGTTTGTTGATAAATACTTCCTGCACTGGGCAGTTGCATGAGGATGTGATATAACTTTCTTTATATTATCAAGCTTAATTTTTTTCTTACCAATAAGACTGTGTTTAACTGGAATAATCACTTCACCTATTATCTTTGCTTCACTTTCAAAGGTAAGAATATCCTGGGTAATATTTACCGAGCCTTCAATAGAATTTTCCATAGGAACCAGCCCCTCATCAGCTTCACCTCTGTCTACGCTCCTTATTACATCTGCAACTGTAGGGAAGGATATCTTTCTTACCTGACTTATATCTTTAACAAATTTATCCAGGGCTTCCTCGGTAAATGTTCCAGGTGGGCCTAAATATGCTATTTTCTTTTTTATACTCATATTAATATACCTAAAAACTTTTATAATAAAAAATACTGGCCATATATTTTATTGATTGAAAATAATATAAAATAAAACAAGCTTTGTAAATCAAGATTATTTCTTATTGAAAAAAATCCTGTGGATTTTTTGGTATACCATCTACCAAGACTTCATAATGCAGATGTGTTCCGGTACTATTACCTGTATTTCCCATTGTTCCTATTACATCATCTTTTGTTACTTCATTTCCTACCTTAACATATATTTTACTGAGATGTGCATAAACGGTACTATATTTAGCATCATTAAGACCAGGCCCATGATAAATAATAATTTTTCTGCCATAGCTTCCATGCCAGCCTACGTAAATTACTACCCCGCTGGCAGTTGTATGTATATTGGTACCAACATCGTTGGCAATATCCAGTCCTTTATGCCTGTAGCCCCCTCTTCTTTCTCCAAATAGAGACGTCATCATTCCATAGGTTGGCCGCATATCAGGAGTGTGCTCCATTAAGTATATATGGTCTTCCATATCCTGCTTATCCCGGGAAAGTATCCCTGATAATTCAGGAGCTTTACTCAGAAGATCATCCAGCAGCGCATCTATATCGTCCAGTTCCTGTTCCTGGTCACTAATATAGTAATAAATCTCATTAGGGTCTTCTTCAAGTTCAATATCAGAACTTAAATCTGAGACATAAATTGCTACCTCCTCAGCGTATCCACCTTTTCCGGTTATGCTTCTGACCATCCGGTCAAGGTCTTCTACTTCTTTTAGGTAACTTTCCAGAATTTTTGTCTTTGTTTCTATCTCCCTGGTTTTCTTTTCGAGATTTGCCAGTTCTATTTCTTTATAATTGACCTTATATTCTACTCTTTCAAGCTCAGCTATCTTCTCATTTAATTTTTGGCGGGTAAGAAATAGATCTGAAACAAGGATTACAGCAGAGGCTAAGATTATTATAAATACAATAAATAATAATCTTAACACGTTATGTGAAATCTTTACTTTCCTTATTCTGGACTTAGCATCAGATAAAATTAATAAAGTAAAAGATTTAGTCTTTTTTTCCTCCATAAACAAATTATTCCGGTATTAAAATTTAGATATAATATTATAACCGATAAATATAATATGGAAAACCTTTTTATTTAAATTTTTTTATTTAAGTTTTTTTATTATAAAAATATTAAGGGTTATAGCACTGCAAATAGTGGTTTAACCTTTAAGTATTTCTAATCCTCCATCATGAATTTGTATTTTACTGTATTATTAGTCAGAAGTACTTCACCCGGCACAGGACCTGCAGTTATTTCCAGTTCACATTTTCTACCCGGATAAGCAGTAAACCCTGATATGGTTACAACCCTCAGCCTGGAAGGATCGATGGAATCTATAGTGTATTCTTTTTCCTCAAAAATATTATCCTGAGTCATATATCTCATGACCACATTCACATCATTCTCTACCACATTGCCCTGATTTTGTATTTTGACAGCCACACTAATTTTAGGTCCATTAGCCAATATCAAATAGTCACCCTGTTCATTAAGCACCCGTGGATTAAATTCTATGCTGTCACCAATAACCGCTACCCCTCTCCTCTGCTGTAACTCGGCCACACTCTTAATTTCTGAGATAAACCTCGTAACATCTTGGGTGTTGGTCATGGTGAATTTTTTATCTTTATACTGAATATCCTGAAGAACCACTGAATCAATTATGGTCAAGTTTTTTATTCCTAAATTTTCTCCTGACTCTTCTAACTTATCCTGAAAGTACAAATATATTTTATCGCTCATAAACATATATAAAAAGGTATTTGTTATCTGGGTAGTAGATATATCTAAATCCAGATCCTGTAATGCGTTAAATAAAGCTGGTTTAAAATCTTCATAAGCCTTATTTCTGGTCTCAAATACTAATCCTAAATATCCATGCGCGACTTCAAAAAATTCCGGGGGGGTTAAATCTCTACTATTTTCTAAAATTACCTTACTCTCTTCTATTATTTCTAAAAGCTCGCTATCCAGATCCTCCCTGGATAATTCTTTTGTTTTTGCCATAGTATTAAAGAATTTGTAAGAAACTTTATTGGATTTCTGGACCAGGACTGAAACCGAGTTTACATAATCGCGAATGTTTAATCTTTCTTCATCAGTTAAATCCTTTCTGCCAGCTTCACAACTCCACAAACCAGAAAGCCAGCTTACGATTACTATAACGATTATAATCATTATTGTTAAAGTTATGATTGATTCTTTCCTGCCTCTTCTTTCCAAGAATATCCTTTCTGGTTATAGAAACAAAGATTTATAACTGCCTGCAAAGACTAAAATACATTATACAAATGAATAGTGGAAAACTCAATTTACGCACTAAATTTAAATAAGGCAACGTCTCCGTCTTTCATTATGTAATCTTTTCCTTCACGGCGGACCAGCCCTTTTTCTTTTACTACTGAGTATGAACCAATATCTACAAGAGTATTGTAATCTATAACTTCAACACATATAAAACCTTTCTGGAAATCAGTATGAATCTTACCTGCAGCCTCTGGAGCCCTGGTGCCCTCCTTGATAGTCCACGCCCGGACCTCAGGAGGTTTTATAGTTAAAAAACTTATAAGCCCCAGCAGCTTATAGCAGGCTTTTATTAACCTATCCATACCTGAGAGGGGAATACCAAGTTCTTTCATGAATAATTCCCTTTCGCCAGGGTCCAGCTGTATTATTTCTTCCTCAATCTTAGCGCTTACTACCATCACTTCTGATTTTTCTTTAGAAGCATATTGCCAAAGTTTTTTTACGGCAGACAGACCTTCCATATCCTTTCCCAGATCAGCTTCATCTATATTTGCAGCATATATAACTGGTTTAGCAGAGAGTAAAAAAAGCTCGCCTATAATTATTCTTTCTTCATCACTGAATTCCATATTTCTTATAGGAATACCCTTTACCAGTTCTTCTTTTACTCTCCCTAGCAGTTCATATTCAGTTATATATTTTTTCTCACCACTTTTTGCCATCCTCTGTGCCTTATCAATCCTTTTTTCAAGGCTTTCAAGGTCTGCAAGAATTAATTCCAGATTTACTACTTCAACATCTCTTACAGGCTCTATATCAGGATATGTATGTGACACATTTTCATCTTTAAAACATCTTACAACATGAATAATAGCATCCACTTCACGAATATAAGATAGGAATTTATTTCCAAGACCTTCACCTTCACTGGCGCCTTTTACCAGCCCCGCTATGTCTACAAATTCAATAGCTGTGGGGATAATTTTTTCAGGATTGACTATTCTGGCTAATTCTTCCAGCCTTCTGTCAGGAACTGGTACTGTAGCAATATTTGGCTCTACAGTACAAAATGGATAATTTGAAGCTTCTGCACCAGCAGCTGTTATTGCATTAAAAAGTGTGCTTTTACCCACATTGGGAAGACCTATTATTCCTAGCTTGATTATAATCTCCTATTTAAGTCCTTTTTAATAAAAATAATCTATTCAACAATCCTGCCTTCAGTTGATGCCTTTTCGATAAGTATAAAATAAAAGAGTAATACTTTAATAAGGCCATATAAAGTTAATTTTAATCCTTTAGCAGTTCTTCTATAATTATAAGAAATAATAAAATATTTTTCTTTAAAAAATGCGTTTATCATTCTCCTATTATCTTAATCAGCACTCTTTTCTTTCTCCTACCATCAAATTCACCGTAAAATATCTGTTCCCACGGCCCTAAATCAAGCCTGCCTTCTGTTACTGCAACTACTACTTCTCTTCCCATTATAGTCCGTTTCAGATGTGCGTCAGCATTATCCTCAAACCCATTATGCATATATTGATTATAAGGTCTTTCCGGTGCAATTTTTTCAAGCCACTTCTCAAAATCCTGGTGCAGGCCACTTTCATCATCATTTATAAACACACTTGCAGTAATGTGCATGGCATTACAAAGAGCAAGACCTTCATTTATTCCGCTTTCCTTTAAGCATTTTTTTACCTCACCGGTTATATTAATAAGTTCTCTTCTATTTTTAGTTTGAAACCATAATTCCTTTCTGTAACTTTTCACATTGATTCTCCTTCCAGATTTTCCAGTTCATTTAAAATTTATCAGCTTTATATTTCTAATTAAATCTTTTTAAGTTATTATTAAACTATCATATATAAAAATTATTTTATATTGCAGGTATTGTTTAATATTATCATCACCAGATAAGAAAGGAAACCAAAATGATAGGTAAGAATGTGATCATTAGACTTTTATCTGTTGTACTGGTTATCACACTTTTAATAATTTTACTTTGTTCATGTAAAAGCATTGCTGAATTAACTCTTGACGATAAGGGTAAATCTTTCGAACTGGAAAAGGGAGATAGAATAAATATAAAACTTGAATCCAATCCTACCACAGGCTATGAATGGATACTGGGTGGAGAGACAGATACTTCTGTGGTATCCCTGTTTGACTCTAAATTTGTGCAGACAGAAAAAGAAGAAGAACTTGTGGGGGCGGGAGGCTACGAAATTTTTACCTTCAAAGCCGAAAATAGCGGTCAGACTGAAATTATCCTGACTTATAAAAGATCCTGGGAAGAGGAAGAGTTAAAAGAAGAATTTCTGTTTAAAATAAATATCACTGTTAAATAAAAGACTTATAGCTATAGCTTTAGTATTTGCCAAATTTATAAATACTTCGATTTAAAAATATTAGTATATAAAAAATGGTGGAGATGAGCGGACTTGTTCTTTCGTCTCACTCCGTTCGCTGCAGAGACGCAGACTCCCTCGCCTTCGGCTCAGTCCGTCTTTTCAAGTCCTGTAAAATATGCACCACCGGCATATTTTACACAATCTGGATTAAACATCCTTTACCATATTCAGTAAATTTACTGGTGGAGATGAGCGGACTTG
>SOKC01000078.1 GCA_004376325.1 Actinomycetota bacterium
TCTTTATTAATTCCTTTTATTGAGATATTATTAACCGCATGTTATTATAACCAAAAATATAAGGAAAGAATGTTACAAAGTAGTAGCTAACCATTAATTTTTTATCAAGAGTTATCTATTAGTAATGATTACTAGAAAAAGGTGGAAAATATGAAGGTTGTAAACTTATATAAAGGTAATAAACCAGTCTTTTCTTTAGAGGTATTCCCACCAAGAAATGGAGAATCATTAGAAGCTGTATTAAATACTATTGATAGTTTATGGTCATTTAAACCAGCATTTGTTAGTGTAACTGGTGGAGCATTAGGAAGTATGCGCGGAGGAACTATTGCAATTGCAGCAGGGATAAAAAGAAAATATGGAGTTGAAGGTATTCCTCACTTTACGTGTGTTAACAAATCAAAGCACGATATAGAAAATTTACTAATGGAAATGAAATTTAATGAAATTGAAAATGTTTTTGCGCTAAGAGGAGACCCACCAATGGGCCAGAAAGGATTTATTCCACATCCGGAGGGGCACAAATATGCAAGCGAACTTGTTGAACAAATAAAATTGTTAAATGAGGGAGTATATATATTATCATCTGTAGAAAAAGATTATAAAGTCTCACCAACAAATTTTGGAATTGCTGTTGCAGGTTACCCGAATGGTCACCCTGAATGTCCTGATAAAAAGAAAGATTTAGAGCATTTAAAAATTAAAGTTGATAATGGTGCAGATTATATAGTAACGCAACTATTTTTTGATATTGATGTGTTTTTAGAGTTTGTAGAAAATGCTAAAAGAATAGGAATAGATATTCCAATAGTTCCAGGTGTAATGCCCATGGACAAATATGGGCCGATAAAGTTTGTTTCAAAACAAATGGGAATAGAAATACCTGAAAAGCTAAAAGATAAACTTGAAGCCCATAAAGATGATAAAGATGCTATAAAAAAAATACTTGAAGAACACACTTTATTGATGTGTAAGAAACTGGTAGAGCAGGGTTCTCCTGGGATACAGTTTTATACTATGGATAAGCCTGAAGGAACAAAAAAAGTCTTACAGGAATTATGTAAGGAGTAAAAAATGACGTTCGTTCCAAGAGTTTGATCAGTCCGTCAGATTTCACATCTTTACATAGAGCGTTGGAAATATTCTCCTTGGAGACGAAGGTATAGGAGTACATACTATAAAGAAGCTGCAGGAAGAAAATCTTCCTTCCAGTGTACTGGTAATAGACGGTTCAACAGCAGGCTTTAGATTATTTCCTGTTTTTGAAACTTATAGAAATTGTAAATTTATAATCATCGATGCTATAAGAATACCAGTGGCTATTTCCGGTAAAACCACCGGTAACATTTCAGATAACAAGGACAAAAAAAATACTTCCCATAAGGGAGATCTGTATCTGATACCTTTAGGCGACTTCTATAATCTTGCCGATTCCAAATACCCGGGTGGGGATTTTATTTCCTTTCATCAAACTGCACTTATAGATGTATTAAATTTATTCTATTTAACCTGCAGGACAAAGATCGATGGATACCTGATCGGAGTCAATATCTATAAAAATGATGATGCAGATAATAACCTTACTCTTTCTATGAAGTTATCCAGCAAAATAGAGAGAAAGATTCCCAAAATTATTGGAATAATAAAAAAATATATGACCCCATGAATTACTGGCGTTTGTATAATCCCACTAACTGCGCTTTTTCCAGAATATTCTCTTCTATTTCCTTTTCAATATCCGCTGCTTCCACCGAAGTATCAAGATCCAGAGTTGTGTTAAGTGCAAAAAGCTTGAAGAAATAACGATGAGTTCCATAAGGAGGACAGGGGCCGCTATATCCTGATCTACCAGAATCAGTCATACCTTCCACTGAATTCTGTGGGCAGCTATTTTCCGGTATTTCTTTAATATTCGGACTTATGTTCCAGACAGTCCAGTGAACCCAGGTTCCCCCTGGGGCATCAGGGTCGTCAACTACCAGCACCAGGCTTTTTGCATTTTCCGGGACATCACTTATTACCAAAGGAGGATTAATATTTTCCCCATCACAGGTATATTTTGGTGGGATCAACTCATTATCTTTAAAAGCTGTGCTTTCAATTTTCATAGAACCTCCTATTGATTGTTAAATATAAATACTTTTATTATAGATAATATTATCATTTTTTATTCTTGATTTGTAGCATAACAATAGCTTCAATAAATTAAAGAACTGTCTTTAAGTCATTGAATATTAAATTAAAATCAGACCCTAAAATTAGCGTTTTAGAAATTCATAATAAATAAAGAATATGATAAAATGTTTTTTAAATTGATTATATTAGAACATAGGAGACAATGAAAGAATTGCTTGAAAAAATCAAAAAAAAATTAGAGGAAGTTAAATCAATTAGAAACCTGAGTAGTAGGGATTTCAGGTTTAAAAACTGGCATGCCAGTACTATAAATTTACTGAAAAACCTTCCTTCCGATTTTATTCTGGACGTAAATGATTTTAAGAAATTAACTTTTACCGATACAAAATACCATCGGGGTAACAGGTTTTTTAATCCTTTGGATAATACCAAATACAGAGAGGATCTGGATTCTGCTGTAAAAATCTTAAAAAAAATTACCTTAATAAAAAAAGAGGCGGATTCCAAAAAAGAGATCGAGCCGGAGAAAGTAGCCGCCGTCAAGAAAGAGACTAAAACCAGTAAAAAGACATCTCCTAAAATTGAGTCCGCAGAAAAAACCAAAACTAAAGATTCTCCAAGCATTAAGAAAGCTGAGCCTGCTAAAAAAGGTAAGTCTTCAACCAGAATAAAACCAGCTAGAAAAACAAAAACCAGTAAAAGTGTTTCTACACCTAAAAAACCATCAGCCGGGGAAAAATCTGAACTTTGAAAATTACAAACTAAGATTAAAAGCTTTATGTTGTTAGGATGGGTT
>SOKC01000111.1 GCA_004376325.1 Actinomycetota bacterium
AAGCAATTTTTATCCTTATTTAGATATAATATCATCACAGAACTTAATAGTTCTTGAAGCTACTCCTCATCTATGTATTCTTTATTCCTGATAGCCGGAACGGATAGATCTACATTGCCATATATTTTAATTCTCATACCTTCTATATAAAAAATAACTCCCTCTACTTCAGGAATTTCTGTTAGAGTATTTACAATTGAGTAAATCACATATTCATCCAGAATTCTGGTGTCCAGGCTATTTTCCAGGAATTCCTGAGAGAGATCAATCTTGACTATATTCTCATAAGTCTCTACACCGATCAGCTTTGTTCCAGCCGGTATCAATGGAAAGTGATATGGTTGGGTAGGACCTTTAAGCAGTTCCTGAACAGCATTTTTCACTGCAATATCCGCATTGCCTGCAAATATGGTTCTCTTTTCAGAAACTAACTTCTTCTCTTCTCCAAGGCCGGAAAAATAAAAATTAACTTCCAGCCGGTTAGGATAACTACTTTCGTTTTCTTTCTCACTTTTTTGATTTGTAAAAAAATTTCTTATTTTCTGCCATAAGGATAGGCCGCTTTCAGTCTGATTATCCTCTGAACTATCGCCGGCAGTAGCCTCAACATCATCCTCGATCTCTTTTTCATTTGCGCCAGAATCTCCTCCGGTAACGGACTCCTCAACACTACTGCTGCTGCTTAACTGACCTGTGTCTGTTTCTGGTAAATCTGATACCACCAGTTCGCTTCCACTATCATTTAAAAGAGAAGAAAATTTATTTTTTACAAAATTAGGATTATCAATATTATAAAAGATAATAAACCCGGCTGCTACCAGAAGAATTATAATAAAAGTAAATCTTAAAATTGGACTCGGCCTTTTTTTTCTTTTTTTAGCCTGTTTATTTCTGATATTCATAAAATAATATAAATCATAAAATTATTTTCAACAGGTGGATAAAACAGTTATTACTTAAAAGTAATATTACTAAAATAATGGTTATTCATCAATTTTATATATCCTTACCAGGCTTGCTTCCGGCTGACAGTAAAATCTGAACTGTGAATATTTACCCTCTCCAAGACCTCTGGTCACGTAAAGAACAAATTTTTTAAAATAAAAAAGGCCCGAAGCAAATTTTGTCTTTATTTTACATCCTGAAACTATTGCTCCAACCAGTGGAAGTCTTACCTGGCCTCCATGAGTATGCCCGCTAAATATAATATCAACTTTCTTACGGGCCAGATTAATTATTGAATCATTATCAGGGGTATGCATAAGTGCTATGCGCAATTTACCTCTGTTGTTTATTTTATGTATTTTTTCTTCTTTTAATCTAAAAATATTCTTATAAATATTTTTATAATCAGATTTTTCTGGCAATTCTGGCCTGTTATCTATAATAGTACTGATATGAGAAAACGCTTTTGCTATATCAATCTTATTGATTATTGGGTCATCAAGTCCGATAATCTCAATATCACCCATATCATAACTGCCTGTATTAATCCTTCTGCTTTCATTTCTTAAAACTTCAATACCAATGTCCTTTAATCTTTTTGCCATATAGGTAACATCATTTTCTCTTTTATATCTTCTTTTTCTTTTAAACATATTTTTTATAAACTCAACTAGCGCCTTGCTATAATGATCATGTACCCCAAAAACAGCATATTTTCCATATTTTGCCTTAAGCGGCAAAAGCATTTTGATAAGATATTCGATATTTTTATCATTCTCCGTTAAATCACCGGTAATAAAGATAAAATCCACATTTAATTTACTTAAGTTCCTTACAAATTTGAATAATTTTTTTCCTTTAGAATTTTTCCGCAGATGGAAATCAGACAGATGCAGGAATGTAAGAACAGGTTTAGAGTTGTCTTTAACAGCATGATTATCCTTACCTTTTTCTTTTATTTTATTTTTTTCAGCATCCCTTAAAAAAATATTTACTTTAGATAACCCAAAATTGACAGGTTCATATCTAAATGCATAATAGTAAAGTACTACAGCTATTAAAACAATTATTAAAATTATTAAAATAAATAATATCATAGAAAATAATTTGTTGAATCAAACAACAATAATATATTAAAACATTAAATTAAGATAAATTAGCATTTCTATATATTTAAAGGTTAATAAATTTTAATCTTAATTATTTTTGATATTAAGTCAAAATCTTTATCATCATGAAGCAAGTAAATATTATTTTCAATACAAGTCTGAGCAATAAGACAATCAATAGTGCTGGAAATAGTTAAACCATTTTTTCGACAGTCAAAATATATTTTTGCTGCTTCTTCGTAAGAATTGATTCCCTTATGCAAATAGTAAAATCTCTGGGTATCTAAGTAATTTTTTAACAATTCAAAATCCTGTTCCGTTTTTGCTCCCTGAAGTATTTCCTGGTATATATAGAAATTAATACCGTAGGGAATTTTCAGATCTAATAACTCGGTAAATTTTGCCGTTTTATTATTAATTACATCTCCTAAATAATTAATCAATACAGATGTATCTACTAAAACCATGCTTATACACCTCTTCTTAATTTTTTATAATCATAATCTTCCCTGAATTTAACTTTGCCCTTCAGCTCTCTCATATTCAATCTCATGTGGTTTTCAACGAATTCCTTTAAAGCAAGATTTACCAGATCCTTCTTTGTTGACACATCAGCACATTTAAATGCTTCTTTTAACAAATTATCATCTAAAACTATATTTGTGCGCATTATAATACACCTCCTTATACACATATAATATTATAATTGCAATAATAAAACAAATAAAAAAATAGTAAAAAATGCAAAAAATATTGACATAAAGTACCAGATATATTAGTATTATTAATATTCATATTATTAATATGTATATTGACTTAAATGCTGGAAACAGAATTAATTTGATAAGTGAGATCAAGCAAGTCAAC
>SOKC01000123.1 GCA_004376325.1 Actinomycetota bacterium
CGATTATCATTGTCTCCCATGATCTGGGTACTATTTCTGATTTATGCAGTAAGGTTGTATTTTTAAAAGATGGAGAAATAAAAGATATAGGCAAACCTTTGGTTGTTGTTGCAAAATACAGGGCTTATATTGAGGAGTTGGATAAGAAGAGGATCATTGAACAGCAGAGAGCTGAGAGGAAAAAAATATTTAAGACGGTAATAGAAGGTAATAGAAAAGTAATTGACGGAGAAGAGATAAGCAAGCTATCAAATTTAAGTGTAAGTGGGGAGACTCTTAATAGGTTTGGAAGCGGGGATGCAGAGATTCAAAATATTAAGCTCCTGGATGACAAAGATAGAGAAATAGACTTCTGCAAGTATGGGGATGATGTAAAGATAATATATGAGGTGTTATTTAAAAAAGAAGTTGAAGAACCTATTTTTGGAATGAGAATTACAGATTTTAAAGGTAATATTGTTTATGGTACCAATACCAGATTAAATAATATTAAGACTGGCACGTTTAAAAAAGGTGACTTGATAAAAGTAATTTTTAACCAGAAGATAAATTTAATCGGAGGAGCATATTCGGTATCTCCTGCTGTTGGTTATAACGATAATAAAACCTACTGTGACTGGATTAATGATATGCTTACTTTAAATGTAATACATAATAATAAAGCTGAAGGAATATCAGATTTAAATCCTGAAATAATCATTAAAAAAACTGATTCTAGAAAATAATTTTTTTTATATGATATAATTGAAAAGGAATATTAGTTTAATAATATTATATATAATAAGTTATGAAAAAATATAAATTTTCTATAGTAATTGAAAAGAATTCAGAAGGATATTTCGCTTTCTGTCCAGAGCTTCAGGGGTGCTATACGCAAGGCAATACTTATGAGGAAGTACTTGAAAATATTGAAGATGCTATAAAACTCCACATAGAAGATAGGATAGAATGTGGGGAAGGGATACCTCAGTCTGAGTCTGTAAGTTTAACCTCTCTTGAAGTAGCAGTATGAGTGGGAAGTTACCAAGAGTTACTGCTTCCGATGTAATAAAAGTATTAGAAAAGATTGGATTTTCTCTTGTTAGGCAGAGCGGTAGTCATAAAGTTTATAGAAATAAAAGTGGTGAGAGAGCTACTATACCTTATCATGCTGGGAAGATTTTGCATCCTAAAACATTAATAAGTATTTTAAGAGATGTAGATTTGACAGTAGATAAATTCAAAGGGTTAATGAAATAGGTTAAGAAAGATTAAAATAATACTATCTCCACGTTAAAAGTTTAAAATTCGAATTATTTTTTCTGAATCTTTTATTATTCACAATATATGCATTACCGAAAAGGCCTAACAAGTGTCTATCAGATTTATTGTCCGCAAAACAATATGATTCCTCCCAATTGACATCTTCCTTTTTATATTCATCCAAAAGCATTTTGATTTTATTTTCACCATAACAGTCTTCACCGCAAATAGTGATTTTTCCATTTTTGAAATTGGTTTTTGTACAGATTAATTTTGAAAATCCTAATTTGTCTTTTATTTTTTTCAGGTAAAAATCAGGTGAAGCACTTAGAAGTACAAGTTCAAATCCATTTTCTTTTAACTTAGATATCTCTTTTTTGGCGTCTTTAAAAACTAGTCTCAGCAGATATTCTGAAAAACCATCAGCTATTTTTTCTGGGTCTTTTATCTTTGATGAATCTATAACCAGATTAAGGAATTTTTCTTTATACTTCTTTTGGGAGTAAATTTTTAGGAAAAATTTTATTGTTTCCAGGTTCAATCGGAAAAGATCAGGTATATTTTTCCAGGAGAAATTGAAATATCTTAGGAAAAATAAGACCATTGAATCTCTTTTTATCAATGTTCCATCAAAGTCAAATATTGCTATTAACTCCATATTTTTAATAAAAATTCAAGGTATGGATTTAATATTTTTGCTAAAACCAGCACTATTATGGTTAATATAGTAAAAAAATAAAATTCTTTATGTTTTAGTAATTTTTCAGGTTCTTTTGCTGGACTATCCTTTTTTAATGTTAATTTAAAATACCAGATAAATGAAGCAATAAACACTGGAACAGCCAAAATAACACTGATAGAGTATTTGATGCATATAATTGCCAGGGAAAAGGATACCAGTGATATATATCCTATAATAGATACAATCAGATTTTCCTCTGTATAATATTTAAATGACTTTCTATATTTTGCTGCTTTTTGAGGATCATTTATAAATCTATATTCGGCCAGTCTCTTACATGCCATCAGGAAGGCACCAAAGGCCCAGAAGGATACTATGAAACTAACAGGTGGGAAAAAGACCATTTGCATAGCATACCATCCAATGACGAATCTAATTGGGTTATTAATTGATTCAGAAATAACATCAAGGTAAGGTAATTCTTTAGTCCTGAATGGTCTGACATTGTAAAAGAAACCCATTACAATTAAACTTATAATTGCAAAGAACACTTCTATAGGTAGATAAACAAAACTTATTACTGCTGTTATTAAAACTAATAAAAGTGATCCAAAGAGAACCTTTTTCTTTGAAATTTTACCTGATGGGATAGGACGTTTTTTCTTAACTGGATGATGCTTGTCAAATTCAGAATCTATTAATTCATTTATTCCGTAATTGGCTGAGGAAGCCAGGCATGTGCAAAGAAGGGCTATTAATATTAATTTGATGTTTTCATAGGTAATGGAAGCATTAAAAAAAATGTAGGCAGTAAAGCTTCCAACTAACATAAATATATTCTTAAACCAGTGGCTGGGTCTGAAAACTCCAATATAGTATAATATTTTATTCTTGTATGTCAGTTTATAATTAGTAGTTGTCATACTAATAATATTAAGTATTAATGTTTTTAATAATATAAAGGTTTTTTTTAAAAATATAAACAAAAAAATAATAATAAGTATTGAAAAAATCGGTTCCAAAACATATTTTTTTATAAGATAATTTCATTATATATATTCAGAGTTTTTCTGGCAGTTTTTTCCCAGCTAAATTTTTGAGCCTGCTTAAGTGACTTCTCTTTTAACTTTTTTTTTATCTTCTCATTTTTAAGGATATATGATATTTGCTTTGATATCTCCCTATAATCTTCAGATGGAACCAGTATTCCTGCATTGCCTACAACTTCCTTAAGTGATGATGAATCAGAAGCTATTACTGGAAGTCCACAAGACATGGCTTCAAGTGGTGGAAGACCAAAGCCTTCAAAGAAGGAAGGATAGACAAAGATTTCTGCCTGATTATATATCTGGACAAGATCTTTATCTGAAACTCTTCCAATAAAAAGTATATCGTCTTTATAAGGACTTAGTTCCCTTTCCCTGTAGGTAGCCTCACTTTTCCAACCTGTTCTTCCAACAATTACTAATCTGTAGTTAAAGTCGTTGTTATTATGCTTTATATAGTTAAATGCTTTTATTAAAGTAGGGTAATTTTTCCTTGGTTCTATAGTACCTGCCGATAGAATATATTTTTTATCTATTCCATATTTTTTAAGCACCTTTTTATCTTTTTCCTGGTTTGCAAGTTTTTTGAACTGACTGTCCGATGCCAGGTAGACTACTTTCACCTTAGCAGGATCTATTTTAAAAAATTTTATAATATCATCTTTAGTGCTTTTTGAATCAGCAATAATTATTTTTGCTAATCTGGCATTTCTTTTAACTTCTTTAGTATATTTTTTAATAAACCAGTCAAAATTAAACTGGGGAAATCTTATAAAAGCCAGGTCATGTATGGTTAAAATTATGATTTTATTTAAAGTAGGCGGAATAAGGTAATCCGGGCAGTGAAGCAAATCTGCTTTAAAACCCATAAGCTCAATGGGCGGAAATCTTAGCCTGTTCCATAAGTTTAATTTCTTTTGAGTGGTTTTATACAATTTGAATTCAATTTTATTATCTGTGCAGGTTGATTTAATTCTATTTATTATTTCTAGATATTTGTCTGTTACGTATCTTCCAGTTAAAATGTATGTATTTTTTTTATCAATTTTTAGAAGATTTCTTACCAGGTTTGTTATATATCTGCCTGCACCTATATCCTGGCCGTGATTTAAAACAGTAGATATATCAATTCCAATTCTCATCTTTTTAAATTTTAAGTTATTTTATTAATGAACCGGTGAACTGATATAGGTTCATATTCAAATTTACCATGGAGTATTTCTTTAAATATGCTGCTTTCAATGATAAATTTTGTATTCCCAAGGTTGGTAAGATAATTTACCATTTCTTCGTATCTCTCATTTCCAAGAAGTGCATGTAATCTTCTGTATGAATGCAGCAAATTTGAAATGGAATAGACAGGTTCATTTTTAATAAAATCAAAATAGTTTCTTTCACCCCAGCTGAATTTAAGAATATCTGTATCAAAGACCTGTCTTGAAAATTGTATATCTTTTCTTTTTCTTTTTAGGTATCTAATGCTTTTTTTAAAATCGCCCGTTATTTTTTTTGCTATGGGCTTTAAATTTTTATCTTTTAAATTTTGCTTTTGAATATTTAGTTCAATATCCATTATTCTTTTCAGATTATGTGATTCAGCATTCTTATAAATTGTTTTAAGTAAATTTAGCTTTTGATAATAATATTTCTGGGTAAAGGCAGAAGCGTCATCTCTGAAGCAAAAGGCGTATTTGTGATAGCAGATTGCAGTAGGACATGATCTAAATTTGTAACCCTGCTGGTTTGCTCTGTAACAGAAGTCAACATCTTCATAAAATAAAAAGAAAGTTGGGTCAATTTTTCCAACTTTATTTTCAGAAAAGATATCCTTTTTTAAGAATGCAGATGTAAATGAAACCCCAAAAATATCCTCAGGTCTATTATACTGGTCTAAATCTAATTGGCCTATTCCATGATATCCAATATAATAACTGATGTCTAAATAAATTCCTGTGCTTTCCAGAAAATCCCGCAGGTAGTATAGTTTAATTTTTGGAGCAAGACCTATATAAAGGCTATCAAGTTTATTAATCTCTCCCACCAGCATTTCAACAGCATCATGATTGTAGGTAATATCAAAATTTGATATTAAAACATATTCACAGTCAGTATGTTTAATTGCTTGATTCAAGGCTTCACCCAGGCCTAAGTTTCTTTCGGATAATATTACCTTTATATACCTGTACTCTTTTTTAATAGAGTCTAAAACATTATTGGTGGAATTATTGTCAAAAATTATAATTTCAATGTTTTTATGAGACTGATTTTTAATTGAGTCAAGACATTCTTTAAGACAGGAGTAGGAAGAATTATAGTTAACTATGATAACAGCTACCCTCTTACTTTTAGCAGGTTTGATTTTATCTTTATATTTTTTTACTAATACATCTGAATCTTTGAGTCCCAGTATGTTTTTTATTACTTTATCGTATTTTTTTACGATGTTTTCCCATGAAAATTTCTTCGCGTATTCTATACCGTTTTTACCCATTTCCAGTCTTAATTTTGAATCACTGATTAGAATATCTAATTTTTCTGTGAATTCTTGAGTATTATCTACAACGAATCCTGTTTTCCCGTCCACTGATACCTCTGGATGTGCGCCGATTCTGTAGCAAATTGTAGGCTTGTTAAAGCTCTGGGCTTCAGCAATAGGTAAGTCAAACCCTTCCCAATGGGAACATGTTGCATAAATATTACACGACTTGTATATTAGTGGCATAAGTTCCTCAGGTGCATTGCTGATGGCCAATATTCCCTGGTTCTTAAGCAGTTCTTCATCATTTTTTGAGCCATATCCAACAGCCAGAAGTTTAATGTTTTTGTATTTTTTAGATAAAGTTTGATAAATATTTGCCAGCTCAGCCAGTCCTTTGTAAGGTTGATTGGTAAGATTTAATCTTCCAACATATAGTATTATGATGTCTTCAGGGCCAGCCCCAATTTTTTTTCTAAAGTTATCAATATCCTCTGTGGATAAAACTCTTTGCTGGTAGTGGTCACAGCCGTTATAAATATAAGTGGCTTTTCCTCTTATTTTTTTTGGCAGACGGTTTAATAAATATTTAGATACTGCTACTATCTTGTTTGCTTTCTTAAAATAAGAAAGATTCTGGCTTATTTCCATATATTTAAATCTAATCCTTCTTTTTAGAGGCAATCCACCTACAGATATTATTCCATGGTCCACAACTAAAACTGGCTTGTTTAATTTGGGTATTAAGCTGTAGAATGGAAATGACTGTATTATAAATAAGTCTACATTTCTACTGTTAAGATAAGGAACCAGTTTTCTTATCCTTCTTTCATAAATTATGGGATTATCTGCAGGTTTAAAGTAGTGAAGTTTTTCTATTCCGTATGATTTTCTATTAGTAAAGGTTTCATCAAAATAATTGCAATACACTTTACAATTATATCCTGATTTTGCCAGGCCATCTGCAAGTCTGTCTACAACTAAATCAACTCCATGACCTTTAATCATTCTATCAGTTATAAAAGCCAGATTTATTTTTCTCATATTTTTTAAAATTTTTAGTTTTTTACATTTTATACTAGATGTTGTTTAAAATAAATTGTTTGTTATAATTTATCCTAATTTATTCAAAAAACTTGAGCTTAATCGGTTTTAGGAGATTAATTTTATGAGAGATATTCTTACATATCCTCAGATTTCAATTTCAATTATAAATTTAAATGGGAAAGATTATCTTGGGCAGTGCCTTGACAGCATAAAAAAACTGGATTATCCCGAAGATAAATTGGAAACAATTGTCATTGATAACGGTTCAAGTGATGATTCTGTAAATTTCATTAAATCAAATTATCCACTGGTAAAATTAATCAGTAATGATAAAAATATGGGTTTTGCCTTTGCAAATAATCAGGCAGCAAAAGAAGCAAATAGTGAGTATATAGCCTTTTTAAACAATGATACAAGAGTTGATAAGAACTGGCTTATAGAACTTCTAAGACCTATATATAAGAATAAAGAAGTTGTAGCTTCTGGCTCAAAGGTCCTTTCTATTGACGGAAAAAATATCGATTTTGTTGGAGGAATGATAAATTTTGAAGGAAAGGGCTTTCAAATAGATTATGGAATTCCTGTAGAAAAAGGCAATTATAGCCAGTACAGGTATCTTCCTTTTGTAAATGGCGGGGCTATGCTTGTAGACAGGAAGATATTTTTAGGTGCTGGAGGGTTTGATGAAGACTTTTTTGCCTATTATGAGGATGTAGATTTTGGCTGGAGGTTATGGGTGCTGGGATATAAAGTTGTTTTTGCACCTGAATCTGTTGTCTACCATCACCACCACGGAACTTCTAAAATCTTCAGTGAGGATAAGCTAAGATTTTTAAAAGAAAGAAATTCTCTGTATTCTATTTTTAAAAATTATGATGATGAAAACTTATCAAAAATACTAGCTGCTTCTCTGGCAAGTGTTTTTAACAGAGTTTTTGTAGATTTGAAATTTGATTATAAGAGTTATTATGACTTGAGTACTGAAAGATCCAAGGATGCTGAAACTGGTGACCAGAAAATTTCAAAAGAGCCTCTCAGCTCCTTAATGGCAGCCAGAAATTTTTTTGATGATCTGCCAAAACTTATAGAAAAAAGAGAGAGGATTCAAAGCAGGAGGAAAAGAGACGATAAGGCGTTATTCACCTATTTTAAAGGACAGTTTCTTGCAGTTTCACCGGATAGGCAATACCAGAAAAATCAGATAGATATGTTAAAATCGCTTGGAATCTATAAAGTATTTGAAAAAGAAATAAAAAGGACACTGCTTATAATTTCAAGTGAGGTTATATCTAAAGAGATGGCAGGTCCTGCAATCAGGGTGTGGAACTTCGCAAAAGTTTTAGCCGAGCATATGAATGTAATACTGGCTGCTCCGAATAAGGTTAGTCTGCAGGAACAGGAATTTAAAATAATCCAGTTTAGAAATGATGCAGAATTAAAGGAAATTATAAAGGATGTTGATATTATATTAACCGGTGGAATGACATTTTCTAAATACGGCAGTATAAAAAAATCAGGTAAATATTTAATTATTGATATTTATGATCCTTATAACCTCGCAACCCTGGCTGAATATGAGGATGAACCCATTAAGAAAAGGTTGGAAATCCATAAATCAATTTATTATATTTTTAATGAGCAATTGCACTATGGAGATTTTTTCATCTGTGCTTCTGAAAGGCAGAGGGATTTCTGGCTGGGAATGCTGGCAGCGCTAAACAGAGTAAATCCTTATTCTTATAATGAGGATCCAACTTTAAAGAAAATGATAGATGTGGTGCCATTTGGGCTTCCTACTAATAAACCCATTCATACCAGGGAGGTATTAAAAGGCCAGATTGATGGAATTGGAAAGGATGATTTTGTAATTATATGGGGTGGTGGAATTTATAACTGGTTTGATCCTTTGACCCTTATAAAATCTATGGCTAGAATTGCTGAAATAAGGGATGATATTAAACTGTTCTTTATGGGTGTGAAACATCCCAATCCACAGGTAAGAGAGCTAAGACTGGTAAATGATACTATTGATCTGGCAAAAAAATTAAATATTTTTGGTAAAAATGTCTTTTTTAATTATGGGTGGGTTGAATATAATGAGAGGCAAAATTACCTTTTGGAATCGGATGTAGGGATAATTACCCATCCTTTACATATTGAAACAAGATTTTCATACAGAACCAGGATATTGGATTATCTCTGGGCGAGTCTTCCTATAATTTCAACTGAAGGTGATTATTTAAGTGAGATGGTGGAGAAAGAAGGATTGGGTATTACTGTAAGAGATGGTAATGTTGATGATATTGTGAATGCCATAACTAAGCTTGCTGATGATAAAGAATTTTATAATGAATGTTTAAATAATTTAAGGGATATTTCAAGAGAATTTACATGGGAGAAAGTGTGCAGGCCTGTTATATCTTTTTGTAGAGATCCAATTCCAACTTCTTACAGGAAAAGAGAAGGATTTGAAAATATCTTTGATGATAAGGGTCAAAATTCATTAAAAAAAAATAACACCCACTCGAATAAAAAAGGATTTTCCTACTTAGTGAAAAGATTTTTACACCACTTATTTAAAAGTGGTCCCAGGCTGACTTCAAGATTTATATCCAACTATTTTAAGGGCAGATAAACAGGAAAGAGAAAAATTCTTAAAATAAGTATGAATTTAGAAAGTCAAAATAAGAAATCAAAAAAAAGGTGGCTTATACTTAGAATCATAAATATTGTAGTTGTGGTGGGCCTTGGGGTATTTCTTGTTTACTATTTGTTAAATCAGATTGATATAGAAGATATTAAAAGTGCTTTTATTAATATTTATACACCTTCTCTTATAATTGGTTTAATTCTTATATTCTCAATTGATTTTTTTAGAGCCTATAGGGCAAAAATTTTAATAGGGTCTGGCAGAATCAGAATGGTTGATATGTTTTTGGTTTCCCTTATACGAAATGGCTTTAACATGGTTCTGCCTGCAAGGACAGGAGAACTATCCTATATTTATGTTCTTAAAAGAAAATTTAAATTTCCTGTAGAGATTGGTATTTCAACGCTGATGATTGCACTTGTTTTTGATTTGATCATTGTTTTTTCAATGATTGTCATTTCTATAATTATTGTGGGTATAAATAAATATGCTGTTTCTTCTACCAGTGTTATTTTAATTGCTGTAGCACTTCTTATTTCCTCTTTGCTGGTCTTATTTTATCTGTCAAAATTTGTAGGACTTTTTATTAAAATATTTGATAGAATTTTGTCAAAATATAGAGTAAGTAAAAGTAAAGTTATTCAAAATATATATAAAAAATTAGTTGAGACCAATAAAAATATTGAATTAATTAAAAAAAGGGGAATATACTGGAAAGTATATTTAATCTCAGTACCTTCTCGAATTTTAAAATATGCAGCTTATTATTTTTTGATTCATGCAGTACTTAAGCCTATGGGCTTTGGTTTTAATGATCTTTCCTACTGGGTTATTATACTGGCTACAGCAGCGGCAGAAATATCTGCTGTTCTGCCTACCCATTCCCTTGCGGGCCTGGGTACCTATCAAGGGGTATTTGCTCTTGCATTTATAATGTTAGGTTTTGGTAAAGAGATATCTATTATAGTTGGGTTTAGCTACCATATTATAAATTTGATTTTTACTATAGCATGGTGCCTTATAGCAATGGTTATATTAAGCTTACCTGTCTATAGAATAAAGGAACAAAAATATCAGGAAAGTGGAAAGTAAGATTTTATGAAAATATTAATCACCGGAAGCAAGGGGCAGTTGGGCATTGAACTGATAGATATCGCTCCCCAGGAGCATAAGATTTTCGGGTATGATCTTGATATGGATATTACTGACAGGTTTGCTATTGAAAGCAGGTTTTCGAAAGTTAAGCCTGACCTGGTTATTCATTGTGCTGCCTTTACCGATGTGGATGGATGTGAAGGCTTTAGGGACAAAGCTTTTTTGGTAAATAGCACAGGTACGGAAAATTTAGCAAAAGTTGCAAGAAAATATGACTGCGAATTTGTTTATATAAGCACAGATTATGTTTTTAATGGAAAGAAAGATATGCCTTATGTTGAGGAAGATATACCAGATCCTGTAAGCATATATGGAAAATCAAAGCTTGCTGGAGAGGAGGCAGTAACTAATATACTTGAAAAATTTTATATTTTAAGAACAACCGGGATTTACAGCAGGTACGGCAAAAATTTTGTAGAAACAATAATAAGAGCTTCAAAAAATTGCAGAGAGCTTGAAGTAGTAGATGACCAGGTATGTACGCCAACCTATAGCCTGGATGTTGCTGAATGCATATATAAACTTATAGAAACTGGAATGTACGGCATCTATCATGCCACCAATGATGGACAATGTTCATGGTACCAGTTTACAAAAGAAATCTTTAAAATCCTGGGTAAAAGGGTGACTGTAATTCCTGTTAAAAGTGGTAGATTGGGAGGAAGAGCTTCGAGGCCTTCTTATTCAGTGCTTGCTAACTTAAAACTTGAAAAAAATAAAATATATTTCATGAGACACTGGAAAGAGGCTTTAAAAGGTTTTTTAGAGAGTTGCAGGATAAATGGATAAACAATGAATAAAAAAATAGGAAATATTATAAGAATTGTAGTAAGTCTTTCCCTTCTTTCATTTTTAATTTACAGGAATAAAGATAACTTTGAAAGCATTATAGATAAATTAAAGGATCTTAATGTAACTTTTTTGGTTATAGCTGTGCTTCTCTATACTTTAGCTTTAGCCTGTATACCATTGAGGTGGGGAATACTGCTTAAAGCTCATAATTATTATATTTCAGGTAGTTTCCTGCTGCAGTCTGCATTTATTGGCTTTTTTTATAATAATCTGCTTCCAACGAGTATAGGCGGAGATTTTTATCGTGTATATGATCTTTATAAAAATAAGAATGTACCCATCAATGAAAACATTTCTGCTGTGGTTATGGAAAGAGTCATTGGCAACATAACCGGTATAACTTATTTTATATTTTCTTTTGCTTTTGGTATATTTGGATATCTAACCAGGGGGACTAAAATAGGGCTGGCAATTTCGCTTTTTGTTATTTTATTTTTTTTTACCCTGCTTTTCAGGCCAAGGCTGTTTAAAATACATGTCCTGCTTGCAAGATATAGAATCTTTTCTAAAATAAGGCCTAAGCTAAAGTCTTTTCACCAAATTCTTGTAAGTTACAGGTATAAGATTAAACACCTGTCTATAAGTTTTTTTTATAGTTTACTGCTGCAATTAATCTTTATGACCAGTCATTATTTTGTTTCACTGTCCCTGGGACTTGACCTTAAATTTTATATGTTCATTTTTGCAGTGCCTTTTGCTTCTTTAGCTGCGAGTATTCCTATTTCTATTGGTGGTATTGGAATAAGAGAGAATGCAATTGTTTTTGCAGTGATGAGTTTTGGTGTGGTGGAAAGTCAGGCAACTCTATTTTCTTTTATTATTTTATTTATTATTTTATTTAATGGACTGCTTGGAGGGATTGTATATTTATTTAAAAATATTTTTTACAGATCCAGAGGTATAATTTAATTGTTTGGAAGTTATAACCATGAAGAAAAATAGAGGAAAAATTCTTTCTACTATAATATTATTTATTATTATTGTTTTACCTGTAATTACTGCTAATTCCTGCAATTCTTCTATAGAATCAGAAAAACAATTAAAGGAAGAGGAATCACAATATCCCACATCAAATAATTACCAGGGCCTTAGGACAGAAACAAAGAATATAAATTTAGAGGAATTGGTTGATAACTACCCCAGGATAGTTTGTTTTGGAGATTCAGTTACCTTTGGATGGAATGTAGATTATAAGGATTCTTATCCTAATATATTGGAAAAACTATTACAGAAGGATTATCCAAAGGTAAAGGTTATTAACAGTGGTATTGGCGGAGACACAGTAATAGATGCTTATAATCGATTAGAAAGTGATGTTATTAGTTTTGAACCTCATTTAGTTATAATTAATCTTGGACTAAATGATGGCTGGATCCAGGAGGTGGTTGAAGATGGAAACGGTGGTGAAGTTGAAGAGCCTTCAGATAATGAAAATAAAGAGATAGGTTTAAACACCAATGTTGATCTTGAAACTTTTAAGAAATATTATTGCGACATCATAGAGATAATAGAGTTAGCAGATATTAAAATCATTTTAATGGGAATAAACCCGGTTCTCGGTGATCCTTCTCTTGTAAATGATAATATCGCAGGAGGGCAGATAGAAATTTATAAAATGTATAATGAGCAAGTTAGAGAAATAGGTTTAGATAGTAATCTGGTCTATTTAGATTTATGGAGTATCTTTAACCAGGATTATAAAGCTCATGATTATTTGCAGAATGATGGCATTCATCCTGATGAGAATGGGTTAGAACTAATAGCAAAAAGTATATATGATGCTTTAAAAATATGTGATTTTTAATAAATAGTTAAAGTTAAGTTTAGAAGAAAATATAATTTATTTTGTTTTAATTATAAAAATTTTTATGGTGATTGTATTAATTTTGAATTAAAATCTATAATATTTAGAATATAAGGTAACACAAAAGACGAGAATGCTATGAGGGTTAAATCATTTTTTAGAAGTATTGGTAAAGTAATAGTAACCAAAGAAATTTTTGAGAATAAAAACTTATTAAGACTTCTTTATAAATATTTTCTTGTTGGTATGCTTATTAGATTAATTCTTCTGCCATTTTTTTTCCAAAGAGATTTGTTATCAACTTATCAAAGAGCAGCACAGACTGTTTTTGGAGGTAATTTAGGTTCTGACTTTCAGCAGTTTATAATCAATTCTATTCATTCAATTTATTTATTTATAATAAAATCTATTTTACCAATAGTTGGTGAATATTCTGAAATACTACTTCAAACTGATACCTGGTCTTCCTGGGTTAATTTTATTAGTAGTGAAAATGTCTTCATAGTTATATCTCTATTTAAGGTACTATACCTTATATTTGATATTTTATGCATGTTCCTGGTTATGCGGCTTTTATTTGACGATGAACCGGAAAAGAAGCTAAAAGTTTTCAAACTTTGGGTTTTAAATCCTTTTGTGATATTCATACTTTATATATTCGCAAGGCATGATATTATAGGGATTTTTTTAACTCTTGTTGCTCTACTTCTGGCAAAGTATAAAAGGAAGTACTGGGCAATTTTTGTTCTGGCTCTTGCTGTAGCGGCCAGGTTTTTCCCTATGATGATTCTTCCTATTTTAATTTTTTACCTGGCAGATAAGAAGAAAGATTATATTATTTTATTTTCAGCGGGTATCTCAGGTCTTATTGCAGTTGAGATATTCTCATACTTTTATTTTGGAAGAAGTGTAATATTTTCGCTTATTAATACACAACACTTTAATTACATACTTTCTTCTAAATTAGAACTGGTAATTCATGATAGAATATTTATATTTATTGCAGTGTATATAATAATTATTCTAAGCTATTTGCATATCAGGAAAAAAACATTTGATATATTTTTAAATTATTGTGCCATTATTTACTTGATGTATGTAAGTATATGCTATTTTCATCCTCAATATCTTTTGTGGGTTGTGCCTTTCTTGATTTTAATTTTTGTTAGAAAAAAAGTACTTTACAGGTATCACTGGGTTCAATTTGCTTTACTTATGGTTATATTAATATATTGGGGAGATCTTGTAACAAAATTTGTTCTAGCCCCAATAGACCCAAAATACTTTATTTATTTAACAGGTCCTATACCAATTATAAATAGATTTTATAGTCCTTCCAAGTTTGTAAATATATTTAGAAGTGTTTTTACTGGAGTATCATTATGGATGATATATTTAATATACAAGGAGAATAAAAATATTTCGTTAGAAAACTCTATAAATAATAATAAAAAATAGCTTAGAAAAAAGTAATATGAATATAAGTATTAAAGTTTTAAAACTAATCCTATTTAGTCTATTGATATTTCTAATTTTAGTAATTGGTACTGGGTGCAACGGAATATTTTTTATTCCAGGGGCTAGTTATGGATATTACATATGGGAGGATAGTGAAGATAATATTCATATTGCCTGGAGCATAGATAGAAAAGAATCAGTTTTTAGTGGGTGGATTGCTACAGATGGTAAAATTAATGAATATAATTTATTGGGGTGGGAGGAAAATGATAGTATAAAATTATCTGAAGATTCTAGCAGGATTGAATTTAATGCTTCACTTGACGAAAATGATTATTCGGATGAAATTATTCTTGTTATAGATAATTATAGCTATTTAGAGTTTGATCTAAGAATAAATGATGGATATGATCTTTCCAGAATTAATATTGGAGAATTTATAAATAGTCCTAAAGATAATATTTTTAGGATAGAAAAAGGTTACTTTAACCAATTAAATAAAAAACCGTGGTATCAGAAACATCCATTATCCGGACTGTTTTATAAGCTTTCAGCCAACATCATTTTCAGCTTAGTCTATATATTCATATTAGGAGTAATAATTATTGAAATACTTAGAGTAACTGTGATAAGAAGAAGTAGCAGATACTGGTGGTATATTGTTATTTCATATTGTGTTTTGATTTTGATAGATTCAGGAGTATATTTGTTTTTAACAAAATTAAGTTTTATTTGAACAAATTCACAAAGATAATATTAACAACATCATCTCTTGCTTGAATTAGCTTTATTGTTGTTGATTATAATTTTTTATTTCTGTTACATCAAAAAAGTTATAAGGCTGCCAGTATGGTGAATAATAACATTTATCTTCCAGTAATTCATAATCTCCATCAAAATAAATATTAAAAATTAATCTAAAAGTATTAACAGGAGTTATAGAATCATATAAAAGATTGCTACCATTTTGTGGTAAGTAGTATGCATTTAATATGAATGTACTTTCTCTAAGCATTTCAGCAGTTGGGTAAAGCCATCCAATATTAGCAGGATCTTCCCTATCGCCATGAGGGTCGCCAAGTGTTAACCGTGCACCATGATCTCCCTGAAGTACTATAATTGGAGGGACTTCTGATTTTGATAAAATTTCTTCAATAAGAATTTTAAGCTTACTATTTACAAAAATTAACTGATTCAAGTATTTTTCCTTATCCCAATATGCGGCTAATTTATATTCAGCTTCAGGAATAAGTTCACCATTAGCACCAAAGAAAAATGGAGGATGAGGAGTCATTATGTGTGCGAAAATATATTTTGGTCCCTCTATTTGGTGTACTTTGGCAAGATTTGAGAAAGAATATAGCACCTTTTGTATGCCAGAATCAACAATAATATATTTCTCAAATGGTTTTAACATGGTTGTTTGAATTAGTAATATATTAAATTCATTAAACCTATTAACTCGAATGCTTATATCTGCATTTCTGTTTCTATCTGTGGGACCCCAGCCTGAACTATCAAAGTGGACAAACTGATATCCTTTTGAATGTAAAAATTTCCAAACATTACTATTTGTAATCATCTGGTAAGGTATTGTCCTATCATCAGATTCTAATCCTACCTTATCACTTAGATAATTAATATATTCCATATTAAGTGATGATGCTAAGGATGAGGTAGTCCATGGATAATTACACCGGCTTTTAGAAGCTACATAGAAACCTTTTTCAGTTAAAAAATTGATAAATTCATGATTATCATAATCATAAAATTCTTCCAGAGAACTTTCCCCAGCGTAACCATCAAGAATTATATAATAGATATCTGGTAATTCAGTCAGGCTTTCGGATATAACAGCTTCTCCATCTTGTAATACTATACTGCTGTCTTCTTGTATATCTCTTGTTTTAAACTTATAGAATCCAATATTTACCAGAGAAAATAAAACCAGGACAACAGCTATCACGTTTAAAATATTACTAAAGTTACGTAAATTTTTTTTTGTCCTTATAGTAAAATAAGTACCTAAAATAAATAATATAAGCCAGACAACCAGTAAGTATCTATGCCCGCCAATTACAAAATTACCTATTTTAAAACCCTTTATTTGCTCATAAATACGACCGTAAGAAAAAAATAAAAATAAAAATATAGATACAATGATTCCTGCTTTTCTACTATCTTTTTTAAGGATTAACCATAACAAACCTACAGCAATGATAGTGAAACCTAATATAATAGCTATTGGTATTAAAATTTCAGATAATGAGACTATTGAAAGTTTTCCAATATTATAAGAGTAAAGAAATAAAATAGGAAATATAGCAAATAAAAATGGATGAATAATAAATGTTTTTTTCATAATATTTTAATTCTCTTTCTTCTTCATTAAATACATGGTTCTTTTAGAATCCTTAATATTCTCAGCATTTTTTATAGTAAAATATTTTTTAAATTCAATCTCAAAGTTTTGCTGTGTATAATCAGGAAAAATATCTTCTCTTGTTGACAGGAGTCTTTGAACCTGAGAGTCGTCTTTGGGGACAAATTCAATGATGAGTGATTTACAGATTGAATTGAAGAAATTTGCGATTTTACCAATTGGAAGGTTATTAGAAATGGCTAAATGATGAATTAAAGCAAGAGCGAAAGCTGTGTCTGTTGGTCCACGTTCAATAAGAGACATTCTCTCCTGATTTTCCCAGCCAATAGCAGGACTTGGGTTAGTTAAGTCAAGCAGTAATGGGATAATATTAGTTTCACCCTTTTTAACGCTTCTGAGGTAATTTTTTTCAACTGCAGCAGGATCGATGTCAAAAGAGATTGTATGTATTCTCCTGTTGCTGGCAATACGACTAAACAAACCATCATTTGCACCGAGATCCCAAACAGTTTCTGGATTAATCATATCCAAAAATTTAGCTACAATCTCCTTTTTATGATCAATTGCTGCTGGAGAATAGTTAGTATCTTCATAATAATCAGCCCATTCAGTTCCTTTAGCTTTCCAATACATTTTACGGGTAGCAGATTCTAAGCTGTCTATAAGACCCATGAAAGACAGGCGGCTTATTTTATGTCCACCTATTTTTACTGCTTTGTCAGCATAGTGTTTTTGGCTTTTGGCGTGAAGATGAATATGAGAAAGCAGTGAAGCCTTAAAACTGGTACTTGATGGAAGAAGAGAACTTGCCAGATCTAAGGGTATTCCATCTATAAAAATTCTAAATAATTGATTTAGTCGAATATCTTTATAGCTCATTAGTGCCAGGGGTGCAAGAAAATGCTGACATACCTGTCTGTATGCAATCCAGGATTGTCCTGGATGATATTTCTCGAAAGAAAGTGTATCAATAAAGGTTGGCCTGCCTTTTCTGAATTGTATATTATAAGCGCTACAATCTTTTAAAGTCATTTCAAAGTCCATTGCTATTTTCTGGATCTTAAAAGTGGCTAGTGCTGCATCCTTTAGTTGACTGAAGCACCATTCATAAGGATATGATATAAATGGTATGGGCTCAGGTTTTATTATTTTATATGCTTTATCAGGTTCTAAACCATCAATATCAATTTCTTTATGAGGAATAAGCAAATTTGTATCCACAAGAGTCTTATAAAGACCGGATTCCATAAGATGGTCATAATTTTCTTTATATATGGTATTTATCTGACGGTAAATCGAACCATCTTTATAAAAAAGAAATCCGCACGGATCCCTAAATGAGCTTGGTTCATTAACACTAGTTTTTATCTTGTCCATCTTCTTTACTCCTGGAAGGTAATCTCTTAAAGAAACCATAAATCCTGCGCCAGAATATCTTAATTCCAAATGCTCCTCCTACTGCAATAGCTATGATTATCTGAATCATATAACTACCGGTTCCGGCATCAAGGTATGCGTAAAGCATGTTAGGAGTTATAAGATAAAAAAAGGTTATGAAACCAAGAGCAGTTAAAAAGGTTTTAAAATATTTCATAGAAACTCCATTTCTTGAATAAATAAATTATAACAAATAAGTGCATGAAAGCCCTTTTACTTAATTTGTTTTATGTATTTTCACTGTATTGTCGCTTTAGTAATATAATAGTATAAATAATAAAAGACTACTCTAAATAATTAATTTAACAGAGTAGATTTTATTAGGCATATATTATAGCAAAAATATTTTTATATTAAATTAGTTTTTTGCTTAATAAAATTCGTTTTTATATAATAGGTTAAATATTTTTTAAAGTAAATGAAGTAAATGAGGAAGTTTATTCTAAAAAATAAAATAAAAATATTAGCAACTTTTTCCTTTATAATTCCTTTTATTGTTTATCTACTAACCTTAATATTATGTTATATTGGTTTTCAATTAGCAACCTCAAAAAAATATATTTGATTTAGATATTCTATGTGTGAGAAAATGATGGAGATAACCCTATAACCAAAAAATTTAGAAATTAACATTATAAATGATTAATAAATTTGCTAAAACACTTCCAATCATAATATTAATAATTATCATTATAATAGGGTTAGCATTAGTTATCATTTCATATTTACCTTTTGAATTAGTTAAAACAGAAATAGACATTTTTACTCAAGATGGAACTTCTGATTTTTTTACAGCAGGACTCTTATTAAAATCAAGATTTGTTGGAATTGCAATAATCATTATATGTTGGATATTTAGCACTGTTATAAAAGAGAGCCAACAATTATTTTCTAGCACCATAAGTTCATGCCCTTCTTTCTTCAAAGAGATTGGACATAACTTTCGGAAAATAATAAAAAAAGAAAATAAAACACACCTTTATACTTTTGTCATAATAATGACTGTAGCAATTGCAATAAGATTGTATTTCTTATTACAGCCAATACGTTATATTGAAGCTTCTACTTTTATATATTATGCCCAAAAGCCTTTATTCATTGGACTTTCAGACTATTCCTATCCTAATAATCACCTTTTCCACACTTTTTTGGTTCATATTGCTTATCTTTTTTTTGGCAGCTCATTATGGGCAGTGCGTTTACCTGCACTAATTTTTGGAATACTTATAATCCCAATGACCTATATAGTTGCACGTATGTTTTATAATAAATACGTAGCACTTCTCTCAACTGGTATCGTAGCTTCATCATCGATACTAATTGAATATTCATCTAATGCTACTGGCTATACTACAATAATTTTCTTTTCCATAGCAATTACTGCTCTTGCAAAATATCTAATAAACAATAAAAATTCATTTGCATGGTTGCTTTTTGCTATATTGTCTATACTTGGATTTTATACAAAACCAATTATGCTATATTCATTTGGAATTGTTATTATTTGGCTTCTAGCATCAATTATATTTAGAGACACAAAATTGACTCATATCTACCTATTTAAAAATTTGATTATTTCCTTAATTATCACATTCATTTCAACATTTATATTATATTTACCTGTTCTATTAGGGTCTCTCATAAAGCAAACTACTATTAACAAAAATATAAAGTTATCATGGTCAGATTTTATTACAGTATTTCCATCATCAATGCATCAGATTTGGAGTCAATGGAATAGAGATATTCCAATTGTAATAAGTATACTTCTTATAATAGGTTTTTTTACCTCATTAATTTTTCATAAAAAAATTACAAACTATAAAATTCCAATCATTCTGGCAGCATTTACCTGGCTTACCTTCTTACTTTTAATACAAAGAGCTATACTTCCTGAACATGGATGGCTATTTTTATTACCTCTTTTTATAGTGGTATCATCTGCAGGAATAATCTTCCTACTGGGGTTAGTTTTTTCTAAGATGAGAAATTACAAGTCTTTAGTATTCTCTATTATCGCTCTCATTTTATCAATAGGTCTTGGTTTCACAGTTTTTTTCTCCCAATCAATCTTTTATTCTAATGAAAAAGAAACACTTAGAGATGCAGAAGAAATTACCATCATGCTAAAATATCATCTTAAATCTGGTGATAGAATTGTGGCCAGTCCTCCCTCTGACTTACCATTAGTGTATTATTTTAATAAACACAATATTTCAACTGATTACTTATTATATACTGATTTCTATTCAAGCACTCGCGTATTTATAATAGAGAATAAGTCAATTAAACAAACAATAAATGATGTCTTAAAATATCATAATTTATCACTTACAGGCTTTAGTAAGCCAGAGCTATTCAGTGAATTTGCATCTGCTTATATTTACAAAACAAATAACTTAAAATTTGAAAGTAAACTCATCCTTGATTTTAGAGAATATAGTAATGGTGAATTTCAAAATTCAAAATTATCTTCGGACAAAAAAGAAATAATAATTGAAGAGGGTGAAAATAAACTTAAAATATGCAAAATACCGATTACAATCAATAGTGGTACTGATTATCTTATTAGTTTTAAAATAAAGAAAACTGAAAATTTAGACAATGTTATATATTTTGACCTTTTTGGTGAATATTACGATAGGCCTGAGCAGGAATTTAATTTAAAACCTGAGAAAATTAGTGAAGATTATACACAAATAGTTGAAGTTTTAAATTCTAATAAAGTCCCCCCTAATATTGATATTTATTTTAGAATATTTACTTATTCTACTGGAGAAGCGATAATCAAAGATCTAGAAATCTATGATATTACAACCTGTACACAACCATAATTTTTGTTCCACCAATTTTTATTGAAAAATATTCATCTTCATATGGATATTCATCTTTGTGCCACCTGTAATTACTTATAAAATATTTTGCCTCATCTAAACTATCCCTTTTCACATAAACCAATCTTTTTCTATCATCAGAAGGTAAAATAAGAGAATTGTACCATCCACAAGCATTGGCAACATAAATTTTTATAACCTTGTCTTTATCATTTTTTAAAATATATTCTAAAGCCTGCCTGTATGATAATCCCCAATAGTCTAATTCAAAGCTATTTTTTACCTCCTTCATATTCTTACCAGCTAATATATTAAAATATACATTCTGATGGGGATGATACCTTATCATAAATTGAGCTGTATGAATTAAGCTAGATGCTATAATAAGAATAAAAATTATATTTATAACCCTATAACTTAACCCTTTAAATTTTATCTTAATAGATTTAGATAAATATATCAGACCTTCCAAAGAAAGTATTACAATAGGAGGGTAGATAAAAAGCATATGTCGCCATGCATCATGTACCACCGACTTTAATATAATTATAGATGCCAGTGGCAAAAAGAACCATAGTATAAATATAAGATCATCTCTCCTATTAATATAACACTGTTTCGGATTTTTAAACAATAGCTTTATTACAGAAAAGCACCCAATAAGAAATAAAGCAGTATATAATAACGGAGTGGTGACAAGTATCCATATGGGAATATAGTGCCAGGGTACTCTTAAACTACTTATATAATCTCCTAAGTATAGCATAGATCCAATCCATGGATAACGACTCATCTCTTTAAAGGCTTCTATAAAATGATAAACTGGATTCTCCCATAAAGTAGGCCAGAAAAGTATAGTAAAAGAAATCAGCAAAGCCATATATAACAGGAAACTTCCAATAATCTTCTTATTTTTTATCTTAATTGGCTTAATTATTAATAAATCAGCAAAAAGAAAAATAACGGTAAACAAAGGAACAATAATTCCTAAAATTCGTATATCAATAAGTAAGGCACAGATTAATGCATGAATAGCTGCTCTGGGTAAGGTTTTTCTATTTAAATAACTAACCAATGTGTATATACTTATTATAAACATGGACAAAAAAGGAAGATCTTTTGGGTTATAAAATGAATGAGCAAATATTCGAGGGCTTAAAATCAAAAACAAACTACCTAAAAGACCAATTTTCCAACTGTTAAACCTATATTTACATAATCTATAGAAAAAAAATACACTTGTATAAAACAATAGAAAAGTAACTAAATGTCTCATTAAATATATATATCTTGAATCTGTCAGATGTAAAATTTTTTCTATCACAGTCAATAACATTGTAAAAAATGGTCCATGATATTTATTCTTAATATTGAGTAACTCTTGATCTCCTTCCATAACATATCTTATTACTGTCACTCCATAGTCTCTTTGAGCCTGATCATCCCACGTCATGCCAAAATCTTTAAAGATAAATATACCAATAAGCAGAAAAACCATAAAAAATAAGCATACTAGAATTTTATATTTTTCTTCAATTAAAATCTTAATTTTAACCATTCTAACCTCTCATAAATTTTTTACGGGTGAACTTCTACATAAAAATTTGCATGTATCTTTGGCTATCCTCACTATAGAATCGCTAAAATTTGCCTAATGGACAGGGACTTCTTTTACTCTAAGTAATATTTATATTTCACTTATCAACAAACTCTATTGTTCTATCCTTTTATTTCTATTTCAATATCATCAGAGTTAATATATACGTCATGTGCAGTAATCCTAAACTTCACTTGAGATTTCCCAGGCCTGGTTCCTCTCAATTTTAAAATTAAATTAATTTCATCTTCTGCCTCTACCACATATGAACCGCTTACCCACATATACATGCCTCTACTTATGCCAGGATCCTGATTAATATATCCCTCAGGTTCAACCTCTACAAGCTCAATATTATCAGGGAGTTCAAGCTCAAGTGAAGAAATCTTTACTCTTTTTTTATTTTTATTTTTTATTATATATTCGACAGTAAATTTTTCACCAAATTTTTTACTATATTCATCAATTACATATTCAATTTTAATACTTACCTTTGGACTTACTACTTTATATAGTTCCAAAAATTCTTTATACCTGGGCCAATAATACTGTTTACCTATGCGCTCTGTGTTAAATTGTAATTTAAGAAAATTTTTATTTCCAACAAAATATACAGGAACATCCTTCTCAAGACTTTCAACCATATCCCCAACTGAATATTTAGGGTTGTTATGATAAATAAACTCTATTTCCTTATCCCCATATTCATATTCGTTCACAAACATACCAACATTGCTTGAGAATGCAAGTACATACATAATCGAATTTTCTTCCATGTTATCAATAGCCTTGTCCCAGAATTTATAAACATCTCCAGGTTCAGAACGGTCAACTCTATTATAATTAGCATATATTAGTGAAAAAGGTTGGAAGACAAAAAATAAAAATATAATTGATAACGAAAAATATTTTAAAATGTTATCTATTTTTAATATTTTCTTATTAGATAATAACTTTTCAAATACAAATTTAATTGAACCAACTATAAGTAAAAATCCAAATGAAATGTAAATAGACATAATTAGCATTATATTTAGTACATAATTAGGGACTGCCCAGCCTATGTATTGAGTTATTATAGCAAGGTTAAAGATTATTAATAAAAGTGAGGAAATAGCAAATTTTTTATTTTTCTTAATTAAATAGACAAATCCTATGATTGATAAAATTATTAATAGAATGCCATAATTCTTATAAATAATCTCTAAATAGTCCTTAAAAACTTCAAAAGCTGTTGAAATAGGCCTATCCCCAAAACTGCCACCATGAATTTTTCCCGATGTTGTTCTTCCAGTAACATAGTAAATGAATGTCTTAAAACTAGTTACACTTCCATATCCCTGAAGCGATCTTATTGGAAGATAAATATATGATAAAAGTGGTAAAATAAAACATAATAGACTGATTGGGATTACTTTAAGGTTTCTAAAAATTCTTGGGTTTATAATAATTATATATATAAGAAATGCTGGCATTATAAAAAACGCAATAGGATGATTTGTTAAACTTAAACCCAAACAAAAGAAAAAAAAGTATAGATGTTTTCTTTCTCTACTTCCATTATATAGCAGTGCTGAGAAAACCACCAAGGCTATAAAAAAACTATTTAACGTATCAAACTCCAACCTATTGGCTACGCTCCAAAATGGATACACAAAAGCAAATGTAAAAGAACTTATTAAGCTTATTAACTCATTTTTTACAAGCTTATTTATTGATAAAAATAAAAATAAAATTGTAAGTGCCCCAAATATTGCTGAAAATAAATTAAGTCTATAAGCTAAATCACCAACTGGTAAATATGTGATTAGTTTGCCAAGTAGCGAAAAAGTTGGATACCCGGTTGGAACAAAGATTTGCATCTTGGGTATTTGAAGTGCATACCAGCTTGTATCCCCTCCAACCAATTTACGCTCTAAGGTTAGTAGATAAATAATAAAGGGTATTAAAAATGACAAAAACGCTAATATTAATATACTATATTTTAAAATAAAATTTTTTAATTTTATCACTACTTAAAAAGTAAAACTAATATATTATGTCTGTTATACTTGATTTAGTCATTATATCACAAAGGTTTATAGAACTACGTAAAATTTTTTACAATAGTTCTATCTTACAAATAATATTAAAATAAGAATCATTACTAATTACATGCATATTATTTATAATATTTAGATATTGAAATAGTGATAGACAGATAATATAATGTTTTTAATTTATACCAATAAGATAGCAAATTATATTAACAAGGATAATGTAATTGGAAAATAAAGTTAATATATATGTAGTTGTACCAGCTTACAACGAAGAAAACACCATCTCTGATGTTATTACAAATCTAAAAAATAACAATTACAAAAATATAATTGTTATAGATGATGGGTCTACAGATTCTACTTATAAAATTGCAAAAGAAAACAAAACTATTGTAATAAAGCATCCAATTAATTTAGGTGCAGGTGCAGCTGTAAAGACTGGGACTGATTATGCATTGTCAATAGGTGCAGATATTATAATTATTTTTGATGCAGATGGTCAACATATGGCAAAAGACATAAATAATTTAATAAAACCTATTATAAATAAAGAAGTAGATGTTACACTAGGCTCAAGATTTTTGGATAAAAAAAGCAATGTTCCTCTACTAAAAAAAATAATCTTAAAAGGTGGTGTAGTATTGGTATTTCTAATGTATGGAATTTTGCTAACTGATGCACATAATGGTCTTAAAGCCTTGAGTAGAAAGGCAGCTGAAAGAATAATTATCAATGCAAGAGGTTGGGAATATTGTTCTGAAATAATAGAAGAAATAAAAATAAAAAAAATAAAATACAAAGAAATTCCTGTAACCATAAAATACTCATCATATTCAATTAAAAAAGGCCAAAAAATCTATAATAGCTTAAACATTTTTCTGAAAATGATAAAAAAATGGCTCATAGAATAAAAATAGGAGGATAAAAATGATAAAACCGATCCAAGTTATTGCTATTGTATTCGGCATTTTTGCTTTAATTAAAGTAATTCTGAAAATGAAAAATAGAAAATTATCACTGAATGAGTTCATATTTTGGTGTTCTATATGGGTGGTTCTTATAGTTTTATCAATCTTTCCACAAATTAGTGGAAATATTGCAGATTTTTTTGGTTTCACCAGAGGAATTGATTTTTTCATTGTATCAAGTATCTTATTAATATTTTACCTAATATTTAGAATATATATTAAATTAGAAGAATTAGACGATAAGATTACAAAATTGGCAAGAAGTATCGCAATTAAAGAAATAGCCAATAATATAAATAAAACTTAAAAAGTAAAAAAATTGCCAGCACTAACTAAGAATAAAAAACTTATAATCAGACTTTTAATAAGCATTACAATTACCGTTTTCTTCATTTATTTTATTGTCAAAAATTTAAATATAAATGATTTTAAAAACCTTATTAACAACATAAATATCTACTTTATATTAATTGCTTTAAGTATACACACAATATGTTACCTTGTAAGAAGTTTAAGAATTTTAGTTTTACTTAAAATCAAATTTTCTGAATTTAATAATATTTTCTTTACAGTCTCAAGACATTATATTTTAAATAAAATCCTTCCTGTAAGAATAGGAGAATTATCTCTTGTATACTTTCTTAAAAATGAACAAGAAATATCTTATACTAAAGGTTTGGGAGCATTACTTTACTTAAGAATTTTAGATTTACTAGCTGTGCCCTTATTTTTTATTGTAGCTTTTTCAATCAACTTTTCATCCTTTTCTAACTCAAATAACATAATTATATTACTTATCTTCTTAATTCTCTTTATAATGCTATTTTTTGTTTTTATTTTCTTAGGTAAGATTTTAAACTTAATTTTAAAATTTCTAAAATTATTACCAAAAAAAATAAAGTGGCTTGAAAAAAATATTTATTTTAAATTTTTAGAAAAATATAAAAATTTAGCTGATGAAATCAACAAATTTATTAAACTCAAAACAAATATAAAAGTAATTATTCTAACAATATTAAATAGATTATTAAACTCCCTGGTAGCATACACTATCTTTTTTGGATTTGGAATAAGTATAGGATTTATTAATTTTATAATAGGCTCTACCCTATCCATACTAACCGAAGCATTACCAGTTAGTGGAATTGGTAGTTTTGGCACTTTTGAAGCTGGTTGGACACTAGGATTTGTATTAATCGGTTATAACCAGAAGCTTTCATTATTAACAGGATTTGGAGTAAACATAATATTTTTTATTTTTACCATATTCCTATTAATTATTAGCTTCTTCTTATCTAAATATAGGGAAATTATTACAAGAAAGTTTCTAAAATTGGTCAAAGGTAATAGTTGATTATAGATGATGGTAGTTCAGATAACACAGGTATGAGTGGTATTAGTAAATTTTTAAAATATAATAAAAGATGGATTTATCTTGCAGTTATAATTGTTATTATAGCTGCTGCAGCATCATATTCTACATATTATTATTTTAAGGTTTACCTGACAAGGCCAAATTTTGATGATGAGTCATTTAATTTTATATCCAGTGATTCAAACGAATATGTAAAACCCGGGGAACAAATAACATATATAATAAATTATAAGAATACGGGAAACAGGGATGTAGATAATCTGGAAATAGAGTCAAAGGTACCAGAACATGCAGTTTTTATATCATCAAACCATGATGAAATTTTAGAAAATACCAGTGGAGCATTAACTTTTAAAGTTGGTGATGTTGAAAAGGATAGAAAGGGTACAATAGCTTTTACAGTTGAAGTAAACAAACCACTGGATGATGGTACTTTGATTGTATTTGATGGAGCGAAATTTAATTATAAGATTGGCCAGGATACTTTTAATAGAGAGGTCAGTGAAGATTTAAGTAATAAAGTTGAAAGCAGTCCCGATCTAAATAACTTTGATTTAGAAGCTGTTGATATAAATGGCGGAGTATTAAGATTAGGTGACATAATACAATATAAACTGGTAGTGGAAAATACTGGCGATATGAACGCTGCTAATGTAGAAATCAAAAGTAATTTATCAAAAAATGTAACTATAGTTGAAAGTTCTATTACTGATTCAGGTGAGTATAAGAGTAGTAGTGTCTTATGGAATATTGATAATTTAGAAATAAATAAACCTAAAACTTTTTCATTTAAAGTCATAGTAAATGATGATTTAACTTCTGAAGAACTTATTACTAATAGTAGTGCCTTAAAATATGGGTCTGATGTTGTCATTGAAAAATCAGTAGAAGAAAAACTGAGCCTTTTTACTGATTTAACTACGTCAGAGGCATTTTTATATGATGTAAATGGTGGGCATCTTTGGGCTGGTGAGACCATAAATGCAAAAATTGTCATTAGAAATACTGGTGAAAAAGCAGAAGAAAGTTATCGGCTTATTTGTCCTACACCAGGGGGAGCAACTTATATCAGCAGGTCAGGTACTGCTGAAGGAATTAGCTGGAGTGATGATATAAGAGGACTGATTTGGGACTTAAAGAATCTGGGAGTGGGGGAAGAAAAAGAAATAATTTTTAATATGAAGGTAAATGAAAGTTTGGTTAATTCAGGTGGGGTAATAACTACCGATTTTAAGATTGAAAGCAGTAGTGGAGAAATAGAAATACCGTCCAAAAGTATAAATGTTAGAGGGCGTGTTAATATGACTATCGTAGCGATGGGTGATTCTTTAATAACCAAGTCTAATTGGGTGCAAACGTTTGATGAACTTCTGGAAGCTAATTATCCATATGCAGATTATAATACGATTGCAAGTGCAAAGGGTGGTGAAATGGCTCGTAACGGTTATGCAAGATTTGACAGCACAGTTGCAGTTCATAATCCACAAATAATCATAATAGCTTATGGGACTAATGATGCTGGCGTTGGACTTTGGAATTTCAGAGACAATCTGGAAGGTATTGTGATTAAGTCAAAGAATTTAGGTGCGAGAGTGTTTATAAATCTTATTGGTCCTATTGACTGGCCGGGGAAAGAAGATTATCCTAAATATAATGATGAGATTAGACAAATTGCTGCCAGAAATGGTGCTGTTGTTATAGATGTATTGACTCCTCTTTCACAAAACCCAGGGGGATATTTTGTTGATAGAATGCATTACAGTTCCGCTGGTGCTTCAGTTGTAGCACATACAGTATTTAGTTATGTCTCTCAATATCTGGGTGATATTGGTCAGAGGCTGTAATATTTTAAATGTTTGTTTTTTTATTATAAACATAGATAAGGTCAGAATATGATGTGGAAGATATGGATAATTAAATTTTTATATTATTTATTTTTTGGAATTATCTTTTTAATAGCTGTTTTTATTTTCTTAGAAATAATGGATATTGGTTTTTATAAAGAATATTTTGGTGATTTTATTTATAATATGATTGATAAGTTAAATTTTTAAATCTCTGGTTTTTTTCTTGAATATTCATTAGGGTAAGGATTCTTATATATCATGATTTACTGTTAGATAGTTTTTTAGTGGTTGAATGTTTTATATAATTAGGCCTTACACTATACGTGATACCCCCAATTATTCCAATAAATATTAACATTAAAAATATTAACAGGGCGCATATGGCAGCTTGCTCACTACCTACTCCCATTGCTGTTATAATAAAGACCAGAGTATTTTCTCTAATTCCTATTCCTCCAATTGAAATAGGGACCATAGCAATGATAGTCACCACTGGAACTATAAATATAAAGGCGGTTAAATTCAAATTAATTCCTAAAGATTTCGCAGCGAGGAAATAATTTAATATAACTGCGAATTGGAGTAAAAAACTATATATCAATACCCTGACAAGAACCCATTTAAATTTTTTAAAACTTAAAAAAGTAAAATAAATATTGGCTAATTTTTCTTTTACTTTCTTTAAAAATTTTATTTTATTTATTAGTTTATTTAACCGGAGTATGGAAGGATTTAGTATAAGAAATGCAATGATAATACATATTATAAAGAATATTATTACTGGAATTATAAAAGACCGATTTCCAATTGCTGTAAATCCTAAAAATAGTGCTATGATAGCATAAGTTGAAGCACTTATAATACCTGAAAATCTTTCTACTATAATTATTGAGGCGGATGTCTCAATCGGTATATTAGCTTTTTTAGCTGCATCATAAGTTCTAAAAACATCTCCGCCTATACTTGTAGGTAGAAAATTATTAAAGAAAAAACCTATGAGAACTGTGAGAGTTAAGGTAGTGGTACCAAGTTTTACTTTTTGAGTTCCAAGTAAGGTGTTCCATCTGACAGCAGTAATCCATATGCCAAAAATATGTGTGGACAGAGAAAGTATTAGCAAAGGCTTATTTACAGATTTTATAATTTCAAGGGCACTTCTTATATCCTTAAACTGTGTTTTTACAAGAAAAACAATTAATGAAACACTAATTATTATTCTAACCAGCAGGAGTATTAGTTTTTTATTTTCTCTGTAGAAGGATATAATTCTGTTTTTCATTTTTTTATTTATTATTCTCAACTATTTTCTAGACCTTGCAACCCTGGCAGGAATTCCTGCTGCTATTGAGTGTGGAGGTATATCTTTAGATACCACCGATCCAGCTCCAATAATAGTTTCTTTCCCAATGGTAGTATTATCAAATATTTTAGCACCTGCTCCAATCCAGCAGTTTTTTTCAATTTTTATACCATGTGAAGGTTTATTCTGTTCAGATATGGGAATGTCTGTTCTGGAATAATCATGCCCGCCTCCAATAATATAGACATAAGCAGCAATTAATGTATTCTCACCAACTGTCACTTTACTTCCAGAAAATATTTCACTATTAAATCCTATATTTACATTTTTTTCGAGAATAATATCACCATTTTTACAGCTTAATATGCTATTTCTACCAATAAAAACTTGTTCTTTTATGTATATACCTTTATTATCCAGTCCTTTAGCATCCAGCACACAGTAGTCATCAATTACCACATCGCTTTCGATTGTTATCTTATAAGGATGTCTTAAGGTTATGGCTCTGCCGAAGATAACTCCTTTTCCAACTTTTTTAAGCAACAGAGGGTAGAAAAGATTTCTAAATAAAATACCTATTGCTCCTGGCATGTTTTGAAAAAGCATTGTTATTATCTCGTATTTCATTAAGCTGAGCATTCCTTTCTTACCCACAAATAAATCCATATACTTAGAAATTGTAGACTGATTTTTTGCAAAAAGATGCTTTTGTATTTTATCCTCATATCTCTCTATTTTAATCATCTCCTTTTTTATATCCTGTATTATTAAATGTTGTGATTAAGGTATTTTAATATTATATATATCCATTATCTATATACCATTTTGCGGTGAGATGTATACCTGTTTTTAAGTCAAATTCAGGCTTGTAACCTAAAACTCTTTTAGCTTTAGAAATATCAAAAGCTCTATTCTTTTTAAAAAAGGCAATTCTTCTGCGATATAAGGGAGGCTTCTTCCCGAAGGGTTTATAAATATATTCTATTATGGCAGATAAAATTTCTACAGGTATTAATGGTAAATGGATCTTTGGTAACTTAACATCAAATTCGTCTGCGATAATTTGAAATAATTCATTTAAAGTTGTATATCTTTCACCTCCTATAATAAATACTTCTCCTATTGCCTCTTTTTTTTCTGATGCAAGGATGAAGCCTGAAACTAAATCTTTAATATATACCATATGATAAAGGGCATTGCCGCTGCCGATCATATATAATTTTTTATGAGCTATCATTCTGAACATTTTAAGCAACCTTAAATCTCCAGGCCCATATATAGCACAGGGCCTGACAACAGAAGCGGGAAGTTTTTTATCTCTTACATATCTTAGCACCTCTTTTTCCGCTGCACACTTCGATTCTTGATAAACATCTCCCGGGCTATAGGGTGCTGTTTCATCGGCAGGTGGATTTTTAACCGAACTTACTACTCCAATAGTACTGCAGTACACAAATCTTGAAACTTCATACTTTAAGCAGGCGTTAATTATATTTCTTGTGCCTTTGAAATTTACATCCCAGTAGGCTTTTGCAGGAAGGTTTGCCTCTCTGTATGCTGCAGCAATATTGAATACCTTATCAGTGCCTTTGACAGCCCTGAATACACTATCCTTGTCAGTGATATCTCCAATTATTACTTCGGCTCCAAGTTTTTTTAGATTATCAATTTTACTTGTAGGTCTTGCTAACACTCTAACATTTATATTCCGATCTAATAATTTTTTTACTAAATGCCCACCAGTAAATCCACTACCTCCAGTAACAAGAGCTTTCATAATGATTCTCCATCGTTATTTTCTTAAATTATCTTTCAAAAATATCCCTAAGTATTCTCTTGGGATTCCTATAAATGTTCTCCTCCTGATTCTATCACAATCTTTACATGGTATAATTTTATTCATTTTGCTAGTTTTAAATTTTTTTCTTATATCTTTTATTGTTTTATGATTGAAAATTTCCTTTATTGAATTTTTATTTAGATCTCCAAGTAAAATTTTTCCTAAGAAATCCTGTGGGCATAAATAGACTTTTCCATTATAAAAAATAGTAAGTGAATACCAGGGAAATGTGCATGAAATTGTCCTTTTATTTTCTTCGTAATTTTTCCCCAGTTCTTTTAGTTTTAGAAAACCTCCCCAGTTATGGGGATGTCTTGTGACCAACTTATCTAATGGAAGATTACTGAATCTTTTTAAAAATTTCTTTTTTTGTTCCATAATTTCTTCCAGGGATAATTTATCGTCAAATTCCATAACTTGAATAATAGTGAAAGGTTTCTTTGATTTTAATTCTTTTTTTATTCTTAAGAAGTCAATTATATTATTTAAGCTTTTTTCATAACTTGCCCCAATTCTATTTTTCTCATAGGTCTTTTTGGTGTACCCATCAAAAGAAAATGAAATCAGATCCAGACCTGATAATATTATTTTCTTGCTAAGTTCTGGATTAAGCAGTGTAGCGTTAGTATGGATTCTTGTCTTGATACCCCTGCTTTTGGCATAAGAAATTATTGGTATAAGTTTTGGATGTAAGAGTGGCTCGCCTCTATGGAAAAGGTTAATATCATAAACATTACCTGCTGCTTCATTTATTATTTTTTTATATAAATCAAAATCCATATCCCCCTTTAAGCTGGGAGGAATATCTTTATTTACACAGAGCCTGCATTTTAAATTACATCTGCTGGTAATTTCTACCCATAATCTTACAGGCATGTAATTACAATTACTTTTTTTTAAGATATAATTTAAGTAGATTCTGGCAAGATTAAAGAAGTGACTTATTTTCTTCATTTTACTTTTATTTTTTATGAGATTATATCTTTAATTACATAGGTTGGCTTCTCTTGAGCTTCGTGATAAATCCGCATGGTAATTTCTGCTAGCAGCCCCATAGTGATAAGCTGGATACCTATAAAAATCATAAAGATTGAAAGTATAAAAAGCGGTCTATCAGCCAATCCTTGATTAAAAAATATTCTCATAATAATTAAGTAGGCAGTTATTATAAAACCAACTGTACCGGAAAAGAGTCCAACCAGTCCAAATATCTGTATGGGTCTTTGTGAATAGCTTAAAAGAAATTTTATAGTGATTATATCAAGGATAACCCTTATAGTTCTTGAAATTCCATATTTTGATTTGCCAAATTTTCTGCTGTGATGTGTTACCGGGATCTCAGCCACTTTTACTCCCATCCAGCTGGCTACTGCTGGAATGTATCTGTGCATCTCTCCGTAAAGTTCTATATTTTTTACCACTTCTCTCTTGTAAGCCTTAAGTGTACAGCCATAGTCATGAAGATAAACTCCAGTTAATTTTGATATAATTTTATTTGCAATAACTGAAGGAAATCTCCTGGTAATGGCTTTATCTTTTCTATTTTTTCTCCACCCACTTACTATATCGTAACCTTCATTTAATTTATTTAACATTACTGGAATATCCTGAGGATCATTCTGCAGGTCAGCATCAAGAGTAATAATTGCATCTCCTTTGGAATAATTAAACCCGGCACTTATTGCAGCAGTCTGGCCAAAATTTCTTCTAAATCTTATAATTTTGTAAGAGCTGTTTTTTTTGTGAATTTCCAGTAATTTATTATATGTCCCGTCAACACTCCCATCGTCAATAAAAATTACCTCATAATCTATGCCTAATTTTAAAAGTGATTTGTCTAATTCTTTATAGAGACGATCAACACTTTCCCTCTCGTTATATATTGGAATAACAATGGATAAATCTATTTTTTCTTTAGAATTATTATTAATGGTATTAGTATTATCAATTGAATTTGTTTTAATTCTATTAGTCATAAAATGAGCTTCCTTCTTCCTTTTTTTTATACCATTTTATAAAGTTTTCGATACCTTCCTCTATAGAGGTCTCAGGTTGATATTTTAACATTTTTTTAGCTTTTCTAATATCAGCATAAGTTGTAAACACATCCCCGGGTTGAGCATCTGCATATTTTATAACAGCTTTGCGGTTAATTGCTTTTTCTATTAAGTTTATCAGTTTTAATAAATTAATTGGTTTTGAGTTGCCTAAATTTATAATTTCATATCCATTGATCTTATCGAGGCTGCTAATAATACCAGAGATTATGTCATCAATATAGGTATAATCCCGTGATGAGGTTCCATTGCCATATACTTCTATAGGTTTTTCCTCTAATATGTGTCTGGTAAATTTATGAATAGCCATTTCAGGTCTCTGGCGTGGGCCATAAACGGTGAATAACCTGAAGCAAAGAATAGAGATATCGTATAGATGATGGTAGGTGTAACAAATAAGCTCACCTGATTTTTTGGTTGCAGCATAAGGAGATATTGGATTATCTACATTATCATCTTCTGAAAATGGGACTTTTTTGTTGTCACCATATACTGAAGACGAAGAGGCGAAAATGAATTTTTTTATGCCATAATCTTTGCAGGCTTCTAAAAGATTAATGGTTCCTTGAACATTTACTGCTTCATAAAGCAAAGCATTGCTTAACGAGGGTCTTACACCTGCTCTTGCAGCCAGGTGAATTATTATGTTTATCTTTTGAGCTGAGAATATCTCATTTATCTTTTCCTTATTTAATATGTCTAACCTGTATAAGGTGAAATTTTTGTTATCTATAATATTTTTTAGGTTGTTTTCCTTTATTTTTGGGTTATAGTAATTATTAAAATTGTCTATGCAGATTATTTTGTGATTCAGATCTATTAATTTTTCACAGAGATGGGAGCCTATAAATCCAGCTCCACCAGTAATAAGTATATACATGTTAATGTTTTTAAAAAGCTTTTAAATTATTCTGTAATGGTAATAAAATTATTAACTAATTATACACAAAAAAAAATTTTAGCAATATTGAATTTTTTAAGTTTTGCTAGTTGAGCTTGGTGTTTAAAAATAATATATTAAAATTCTTGTTCCTAATAGACACAAGGCATCTATAGAGAGATAATTCCATTTTTTTTATGTTTTTATTTATAAAAATCAATTTTACTAAAATAAACTGCTAAGTTTCGATTATCATTATTTATCCCAAGTTGTATAGGGCTTATTAAATATTTAAATTTAAATTTTAAAATATTATATTCCTCTATTAATAATTCTTTGGGGATAGTAAGGGTATATTTTTTTTGCTCAGGGCTATCTAAAGTAAATTTTCCTATATTATTACCATTTAAAAAAATTTCTACTGTCTGGTCTATTTCGGGAGTGTATAATGACATCATGGTTATATCAAGATTATAATTTGTCTGATCTTCAAAGTTTAAGAAGAGCAAAGACTCTTTCTGGTTGGCCCATGTTCCAAGTTCATCTATAAAAGACCAGCCATAATTTAAATAATTAGAATTATTTAATTCATTAAATAAAAAGGTAAATTTATTATCATCAAGATCAACTTTTATTATCTCTTCTGATGTTGG
>SOKC01000048.1 GCA_004376325.1 Actinomycetota bacterium
TCCGGTTATCTCCATTCCTGTGATTTTATCTTCATCTATTTTTTTCCCACTATCATCTTCAACTTCTTCGGAAATTTCATCGGTTTCCTCAGCGATAGGCTCCTCTTCAGAGGTTTTTCCTGTTTTACAACTGGTAAAGATTACGGTGAAAATCAGTACCACAACTAAAAAAGAAAATAGCAAAATTTTAGCAGTTTTATTTTTCCCAAAATCCAATTTAATATACCTCCACTTAGAATTATACATTTTTCTTTGTTAATAAATTTCTAACTATTATAAATATAAATATTAGAAAGTAAAATACTAATAAAAATATTAATACGACCCGGGATTGTATTTCCTCGGCATCAGATAATTCCTGGTAAATGTAACAACTTCCAATATTTTCTGTGGCAATTATATTTATTTCTTTTAATTTTTTATTATTTATAAAAATATCCATTGAGCCTAAAATTTCATTTCTTTCGATGGGTAGATTTATATCATTGTATATCTTATGTTTTATGTCTACTACATCACTATTTACATTTATAAGTTTCACATAATCTATGTCTGGATATAAATCTATATTTACTCCGGTTTTTTCTCCAATATTTGCAGTTATAGATGGCTGCTTTGAATCTACAATTTTTGTGTACCCTAAATTATCATAAGCCCAGTTAAGCAGTTTTAAAGCATCTTTTTCTCTCTCTTCCTTAGAACTATTTAAGATTACAGTTATAAGTTTTAAATTTTCTTTTTCTGAATAGACTGCCCTACAGAAACCAGCATTAATTGTATAACCTGTTTTTATACCTTTTATATAATCATAATTCAGGAGCTTGTTTGTATTTGTAATCTCAATTTCTTTGTCATTTATTTTAATGGTGTCTTCCCCCGTATTAACAATTTCACTGAATAATTTATTTTTCATACAATAACTGGCAATTTTAGCTAAATCTATAGCTGTTGATTTATGATGTGGAAAGTTATCGTCCAGCCCGTTTGTATTCTGAAAAAAAGATTTTTTTGCACCTATTTCTTTTGCCTTAATATTCATCAATTTTACAAAATCTTCTACATTTCCGGATACATATTCCGCTAATGCAATAGATGCATTATTATGGGAAATTATAAGCGCAGCTTTAAGCAGGTCTAATAAACTTATTTTATCACCGGTTCTAAATCTAAATGCGGAATGATTTCTTCCTGAAGCATTTTTAGAAATTTTAATGATTTCTTCAAAATTGTCTATATTTTCTATAGCAACAATTGACGAAAGCATCTTGGTAGTACTGGCTGGATACATTAATTTGGAAGAATTCTTCCCCCAGAGAATATCTCCAGTTTCATAATCAACAATCACTGCTGACTTAGCAACTATATCGATTTCATCATCATAAAGAGCATCATCTGAATCACAATAAACTTTGTCAGGATTTAGAAAAAATAAAACAGAAAATAATAGGAGAAAAATTAATAAATATACAACTATAGTGTATGCTTTCAAATTTTTATAAATTAGAACTGAAGGAATGGTATTTATCATTTATATTTTTCCAGAAACTTCCTATTTTCTTTTTTTATTAAAAGCTCTTGAAAGTCACAAAGTATTCTTTCTAATTTATTTGCTACTCTGGCAGCTTTAATATGAGAATCCTTTTTACTGGACATAAGCAGTGGATAGATAATTTGCTGGATAAATGAAGAATGCCGGCCGGCAAAATTTTCGAATAATTTCAAATGTCTTACCTGGATCCCGTATTTTGATAGTTTACTTGTCAGCTCTAAGATTTCAATATCATACGTACTGATGACATATTTACCATTTTCTTCACTCCAATCAATAATTTCATTTTCATGTAAATCTATTATAAAAGATTGCGACAATTTGAATTTCTTGCTGATGTCATCTATAGAATATAATTTTAACTCATATCCGAGCTTAAATTCCTCACCTAATTTCAGTTGAAGAGTTTCTATGGATTCACATTCGCTTATAAATTTTTTAAACTCTTTAGATTTCAACTTCTCTTTTATAACCTCTAAAGGCATGTAAAAGTCTTTCTGCATTTTTAATATATAGTTTAATTTTTCAATATCTTCTCTATAATAAATTCTATATCTATTTAACGCCCTTTTAGGCGACAAGAGTCCTTCTGATTCTAAAAATCTTAGTTTACTATTAGTTAAATCAGGGTATAATTTTTTTAATTTTTTTACTACTTTACTTATAATAAGATAATTTTTTTCTGGTATTTCCTTCTTCATTTTACCTTCTTTCTATGACAGAAAAATAGGAATATGTATTTACCAATCTGTATTCTATCGCCGTCTTTCAATATAGAATTTTCAACTATTTCACCATTAACATAACTTCCATTTAAGCTCCCTGAATCTTTTATTCTAAAATCTTTATCAATTTTCTCCAGTATCGCATGTTTCCTGGAAACCGTTATATCATCAAGAAATATATCTGATTCAGGGTTTCTTCCAATAGTAAATTTTGATTTATTTATTAAAAATATATCCCCGATATTAGGGCCTTTTATAATTACAAGCCCACTGCCTATACCCGATATCTTTTTTATATCTTCCAATATATCAGTGGACACCTCTTCAACAAATTCAATTTTCTTATCCTTAATAGCTTCGGTTTTATTATTATTTGATTTAAGTTCCATGGCCTTTCCTAATCTACTAATTCGTTGATTTTTTGGTCACTATATTTCTTTCTTTTCGTTTTATTAACCTGATCAAGGAATATTAAATTTTAAAATTTTTTATTAAAAAAGAAACTATATTTTAGATTATATATGGTCGGGACGAGAGGATTTGTTCTTTCGTCTC
>SOKC01000113.1 GCA_004376325.1 Actinomycetota bacterium
TTAATAATGCTGATATATTAAGTACTTCAAGATAATGGTAAAGAATATAAAAGCACTCGGTTAAAAGTTATGGCTTTGAAGAATATTTTTAAGATTAGGTGTCAAGCAAAATATACTAAAGTTGTATATCCGCTTAAAAATGGATATGCAAAGTGATTTGATAGGGCTTTATTTGAAGTTTTTTCTGTTTAGTACTTATAAAAAACCACATCTGTATTAAGAAGCTAAAAGCTAATCTTGAAAGACTGTTATAATTTTAAAAGAACATGTCAGTATGACATATTTCATTTTTAGCCTAAAAACTAGTAAACTTTAACCTCAATCAGTGGTAAGTTTTCGGGAATCAGTAACATATTTGAATTGGATTATCTAGCGCGTTTTAAGAAAAAAATAAGAGGTTTTTAATCTTGGAGCATTTTAGAGTTAAATGAATAAAAATATCTATAACCAAACCGTAACAGGAATAAATTGGAATCTTAGAAGGGTCATAGTACTTACAATATTAAAATTTATAGCAAGTGTAGTTCTGGCAAGATTAATATTACCTGCTGACTTTGGTATTATAGTGATTGCTACAATATTAACAGGTTTTACCGGATTATTTTCTACAATAGGTCTTGAGTCTGCTCTAATTCAAAAAAAATTGTTGAATGAAAGTCATATAAGAATTTCATTTACATTATCGATAATTTTTGGAATTTTAGTTTATATTACTATCTTTTTTCTGGCACCATTTATTGCTATATTTTTTAAAGAACCCAGACTTGTTTTAATATTAAGAATAATTTCGGTCATTATACCTATCCATGGCATAGCAACAATAGGGACGGGCATGCTCATACGAGAAATGAAATTCAAAAGTATATTTTTAATTGATATAACATCTTATTTTATAGGTTATATGCTTATAGGAATAATTCTAGCCTTATTAGGTTTTAAAGTCTGGAGTCTTGTGATAGGAATAGTGTCGAATCAATTTATAAACTTGTTACTTGTATTATTTATTGTAAAAATTCATAAAAAGTTTCTTATAAAAATTAAAGAGTCCAAAGAGTTGCTGGTTTTTGGTAGTGGTATAAGTCTTATAACTATTTTTACTTTTTTCACAAATAATATTGATAATATCGTCATAGGAAGGTTTCTCTCTTCTGACCAAGTTGGTATTTATAACCGTGCTTTTAATTTAATGAAATTGCCTTTTACAAATATCAGCGAACCTATATCTAAAGTGTTGTTCCCATTCTACTCTGATTTACAATATGATATTAAAAATATTGAAAAAGCTTTCATGCGGTCGATAAATGCTGTTGCACTTATCTCTTTTCCAATTCTTATTTCAATGGCACTTCTTTCAAAATATATAATTTTAGGCCTTTACGGAACTAATTGGGAAGGTGCAATAAAAGTATTTCAGATATTATGCATTGCAGGTATTTTAAAGGTTATTTACAATTTAATAGGACCAGTAGCAAGAGCAACAGGTAATGTTTTTGCAGAAGTCTGGAGGCAATTTATATTTGTCGTAATACTTGTGGGAGGTGCTGTAATTGGGACACGTTATGGTATTGAAGGTGTAGGGATCGCAGTTCTCTTAGCATCAATCTGGCTTTATTTGTCAATGGCTTCAATATCCATTAAAATTTTAAAATCTAGCTGGAAAAATTATTTTTTATCACAGTTGTATGGTTTTTATATAAGCATTATCCTATTTGTATTAATTCTAGTTATGGTATTTGCAGTTGAAAAGTTTTTGCCTTGGGTTTCAATTATTTACAAATTATTTATTTTTATATTTATAATAATAATTGCATATATTTCCTGTATACTATTTCTGCCAAAAAAGGTAAAAGGTGATATTCCGGGATGGATTATAGATAATTATTCAAGTTATTTGCCATCTTTAATAAAAAAATTTTTAAAAAAATATTTCAACAGAAAATGATAATATGAAGGTTTTGATGATAAATTCTTTATACTATCCAAATATAATAGGAGGTGCTGAGATTTCAGTACAGACACTGGCTTAGATACTAACTTAAAAACTGGACTAAAGAATGGGGTAAGGTCACAAGGATAATGTTGAAATGACTTACTTGTTTAAACTTTTTGTATTTTTAAACTTTAACTATTTTTTAACAAGCTTCATTTAAGAACAGATATTAATTTTATTTCAGTGACGCATTATTGGGTTTGAACGGATCATTAATTAACTTTAATAACAATAAAAATAAAAAACTAATATAATATTTGTGTTGTATACAATTTATTAGAGATAATTAAAATTATTTTTAAAAGGATTAAATTATTAGATGAATATTTTACATATTACAAGAAGGTTTTATCCAGGAATCGGTGGAGTTGAAACTTATATTAAAGATATTTCCGAAGAGTTAATAAAACAAGATATAAATTGTAGTGTTTTAACTATAAATTATGATATTTTTAATAAAAAGAAGAAATTTAAAGCTTATGAAAATTTAAATGGAATAGATATTTTCAGGATTCGGTCTTTTGGTAGTTATAAAAAACCAATCCCTCTTAAAATACCCTTTAGAATTCTTAAATGGGCTGATGTAATTCATATACATGATGTGAGGTTTTTATTTGAGTCTGTTTGTTTTTTAAAAATTTTTTTTAAATATAGGATTGTTATTTCCACTCACGGCTTCATTCTGCATACAAACGATTTAAAACTAATAAAATTATTAATGATCCCACTTTATTATAAACCTATGCTTAAATTATTTTCTGATAAAATATTATGTGACAGTCCTCAGGATTATAAGTATTTTTTTAATATTGGACTAAAAAAAAATAGTATTTTAATAGAAAATGGATTAAATTTAAAAAAATTTTTAAATGTCAATAAAAAAATAATACCGGGAAAGTTGCTTTATTTCGGAAGAGTAGACAAAAATAAAGGACTTGATTTACTTTTTCGTACTTTAGCTAAAGTACAATTTAAAGATTGGTTTTTAGATATTATTGGAGATGGTTTTAACGATTATGTTTCGGAATTAAAGATTATGATAGAGACTTTGAATATTTCTCATCAAATCAGGTGGCATGGTTTTGTTAGTAATGAAGAGCTTTTAAAGAATCTTAAAGAAGCACATATATGTTTTTTCCCATCAAGATACGAAGGTTTTGGATTTACTCTTGTGGAAGCTATGGCATCAAAAAATGTATGTATTGCAAATGATATAGAAGCATTAAGGAATATCATAAGTAAAAGTAAGACTGCATACATAGTTAATTTTAATGATTCTGAAAAATGCTCACAACTAGTAGATTCTGTTCTTTCTGAAGGATTTTATTTATTTGAAGAAATTGGCAGAAAAGCAAGGGAAAATTCGAAGAGATTCAGCTGGTCAGCAAAAATTTTTGAAATTATAAATTTATATAAGAATATTTTATCCTGATTTAACAAATTTTTAAGTATAACATTTTTTATGGAAAATAAAGAAAATGAGATCCTGGAATTATTCGGCTTAAACTTTAATAATCTTTCATTTAATGAAGCTTTGGATAAAATCACTTTTCTTATTGATTGTAATAAAAAGATAGTTATTTTTACAGTAAATGTAGCTCACATAACTAAAATAAATGAAGACCCTAATATAAGAAATATTTATTACAAAGCAGATTTAATTTTAAACGACAGTCAGGTTCTTTATTTTGCTTCAAGAATGCTTGGCAAACCCTTAAAAGGGAAAATTTCTGGTTCAGACCTCCTGCCTGCCCTGTGTAAGGTTGCATCATTAAAAGGTTACCATATTTTTTTTCTAGGTGGGCGTAATAACGCTTCACATTATGCTGCAGAGAAATTAAAACAGACCTATAAATCAGTTCAAATTGTAGGTACCATATCACCTGCTTTTGGATTCGAGAAAGAGGCTTATGAAGTTGATAAAATTATTAAGGAAATTAATAAAGTCAAACCTCAAATTTTATTTATAGGATTGGGATTTCCTAAACAGGAAGTATTTATAAATGAATATAGAGACAGGTTAAATGTTAATTTAATTATTGGTATTGGTGCATCTTTTGAATTTGCATCAAGTATTATAAAGAGGGCGCCAAAATGGATGCAGGATTTTGCTCTTGAATGGTTATATAGACTTATCAAAGAACCAAAGAGATTATGGAAAAGATATCTTTTCTCAAATACATTATTTATTCTGCTTTTTGCAAAGATGTATTTTAAAAAAGTTTTTAGACAAAACAAAAACAAATTATGACATAAAATTTGGTATTATGGGAATGTTGTCATACTCCCTATAACCTTATAAATGCAAAATCTTTGACACCATGCAGAAAACTAAGATACTAATTGAAAGATGTAGGACCTATTACAATATCATAAGGCCTAATAGTGCTATCGAATATAGCAAGGGCAGCTCCGGAATGTAAAGTATTAGATATTTGTTTAAATATGGCTTAGATATCTTAAAAACTGGACTAAAAAAGGGGTAATGACACTTCAATAAATTAAAAATAGCAGAAGAATAATTGAAATTGTTTAAAATTTTATTATAATTTTTAGAAAAAAGTATAATCTTATCCTGGTAAATTAGAAAAATATGGAATTTTCTTCTTTCTCAAATAGAACAAATATAAAACCTAAAAAGATATGGCTGGATGCCTCTACAGTCTGTCAGCTTAAATGTCGCTCTTGCCCAACAGCAACCGGAGAAATAGGTAAAAAGCTTGGTAAGGGTTTTCTGCAATTCAAAGATTTTAAGGAGATAGTAGACAAGAACCCGCAGATACATAGTATTGAATTGTCTAATTGGGGAGAGATTTTTTTAAACAAGGAATTGCCCGAAATAATAAAATATGCATATATGCACAATGTTGCCTTAAATGCTGTAAATGGCGTAAATCTCAATAATGCCGATGAAAATGTCCTGGAGGCACTGGTTAAATATAAGTTTAGACAAATAACATGCGCCATAGACGGGGCAAGTCAGAAAACTTATTCTGTTTATCGTGTTAATGGTAATTTTGACCAGGTCATTGAGAATATAAAAACGATTAACAGATTCAAAAATAAATATAATTCCTTTTTTCCGGTATTGAAATGGCAGTTTATCATTTTCGGGCATAATGAAAACGAGATTGGTGAAGCCAGAAAAATGGCCAGGAATCTGAATATGATATTTAATTTGAAACTTAATTGGAATGATCTCTATGTAGAGTCTTTTTCACCTATAAAAAATGCTGAATTGGTTAGAAAAGAGAGTGGTTTGGGTGTAGCCACCAGAGAAGAATTCAGGCAAAAATATGGGAGAGATTATTGTAATCAGTGTTTGAGGATGTGGACCGAGCCACAGATTAATTATGATGGAAGACTTCTAGGGTGTGATGTGAACTATTGGGGTGGTGATTATGGTAATATTTTAGAAGATGGACTGTATGAATGTATTAATTCCGAAAAAATGAATTATGCAAGAGAAATGTTAATGGGAAAGGCAGAAGAAAGAGACGACATTCCATGCATCCACTGTAAAAACTTTGGCTGGAAAAAAGAATATAAAACCTGGGTTACCAATAAAGATATTAAATATGTCATTATGGAAAGTAGAAAATTGGTTATGATCGAGAATAAATTGTTTGAATATAAATTAATAAATAAAATAGCTGAAAAGATGCTTACTGCAAGACAATGGTTAAAACAAAAAAAGATTTGGTGAAATAAAAGGAAAAGATAAAAAAATTAGGCTAAATGTTCTTTGACTTCAAACCCATTAATTAACAGAAAATATAAAGTGTTATTAAAAATATTTAAGATAAATTTCGAGCTTGGTTATTTATTTTTTTATCATTATTCAGATTTTATGAAATTGAGGGAATACTATAGTCTCCTTCCGTTTGGATATCTGCGTATTCAAAAACTGGTAACACGAGTTTTAGGCCTTAAGTATCAGCGCAGCCGAAAATTTATTGAAATTGATATACCTATGCTTGTAACCTTAAATGCTACAATTGTGACCGCTCCTGCAGCCAGGCGCCTTCTCAGGAGCGAATGACAGTGGAGCAAATCAGGCTATTCCTTGATGAGAGTATTGCAGGCAAAATCCGCTGGGAACGAATTAGAATACTAGGGGGAGAACCTACGCTGCATCCAAACCTTTTAGAAATCATTGATATGATACGTAACTGGCGTCTAGATTATGCTCCAGAGGCTTTAATCGAGCTTAATACAAACGGTTATGGACATCGAGTTAGAGAAGTCCTGAGACTTATTCCAGATGATATTATAATTAAAAATAGTAATAAAAATTGTCGAGAGCAATTATTTGATTCATTCAACATTGCCCCATCCGATAAAATTGCCTATCAATTCGCCGATTTCCGAAATGGGTGTTATCTCGCTAAGATGAGTGGTATTGGTCTTACTCCATATGGATATTACCCTTGTGCTCCTGCAGGGGCAATAGACCGAGTATTTGGGTTTGACACCGGTCGTGATAGACTACCCACCGAAGATGATGACCTTTATGACCAGCTTAAGAAGTTCTGTCGCCTTTGTGGCCACTTTGAGCGGCGTTTTCATTCGAAAGTTCACCGTCCTACCATGTCCAAAACTTGGGAAAATGCCTACGAGCTTTATAGCATCAAGCGACCAATACTCCACCGATATGGAGAAAGAGACATAATAGTACACTAGTATAAATTTTAAAAATTATAAATTATTTTCTATTTTCTGTTTTTGATTAAAACCTTAAAATTTTTTTAAGTTTACTTTTCCAGAATTTCAATTTTATTAATTTATGGAAATAATAACTTAAGAGGTAAGGAATTCTAATAATCAAACTTACTTTATTTGTGTGGAATTCAAATGCAACCTCTCTGGCTGCATTATTCCCTCGATTATATATACTATGAGGTTTACCAGTTGCATAAAAAATTACATCATATGGTGTGGCTTTTTTACCAAGTGTTTCTACTTCGCCTTCCAGTATTATAGAGACTACATCATAAATATCACGATGAGTCTTAACGCCACCACCAGAATTCATTACTGACATATGGCAATGAAGTTTCTGTAAAAGTAAAGTGTTGAACCTTCAAATACAGGTTTAATGAAGAACTTATTGTTTTTTTGATTATCCTTATTGTCCGGTATACTAAAATAAGCAAAATTTAGTCCTGAATTTTTGTTTTTTGAGTTAGTTTTCCATTTTAACGTTAAGCAATTAGCAGGTATATCGCTTGTCGTTTTAAGTGTGTGAGAAAAATGTGCCGGATAGTAGACAAATTGGCCTTCTTTTAAATCCATATTTCCATTTTTTACCAAATCATTACTATCCGGATGTATAAGATTTGCACTTCCGGATAAAAGGAATAATATTTCTTCTTCGTCATGATTATGCTGATCATGCTGGCTATGGTCTTTTGCCAGCGCTAATACATGGCAGGAAATTTCCAGTAATCCTGCTGTCATACCTTCAAATATTGGAAAAGATTTCCATTTCTCATTCTTTGAAAGAGTTAATGGTATCTTTAGATTGCAAACACTGCTGGTTAACTTATTTTCTAACATTATATATCTCCTGCTTCTGTTATAAAAAGAGATTTTATCTTAATAGCTGTAAATACAACTTTTAGATAGTGCAAATAATTTATAATTTTACTTTTTACTGGATAATAAATTTTTATATAAGCCGATATATTTAATAGCAATTTCTTCAGCTGAATACTGCTTTGCCTTGTAAATACAATTTTCCGACATGCTAAAAATCAGCTCCGGGTTGTCAATAAAAAGTGTTATTTTACTTTCCAGGTCTCCATTTTTATCAGGATCAAAAATAAATCCGGTTTTACCATCTTCAATTAATTCGGGAATACCGCCTCCGTTAGAACCGATTACGGGGACCCCATATGAATATGCTTCTATGATTACTCTACCAAAAGGTTCATTCCATAAAGAAGGCATAATCAGTACATCTATTTTTGACATAAATTCCGAAATATTTAAAAACCCTAAAAACTTAATATTTTTAGCAGAAAATTTTAATCTAAGATTTTCTTCAGAATTCTTATTTTTAGCTTTACCCAATATTATAAGATTTGCATTACTCTGCATGCTGCTAAAAGTCTCCAGGAGTTTTTCTATTCCCTTTGTCTGGCTTATTAAACCGATAAATGCAAATGTTAATGGTTCATGGATCATTTCTTTCTGGCTAATACCTGTGTTGATTCTAACAGGAGAGCCAATTATAAATTTTTTAGAAAAAGGAAAAAACCCTTCGTTGGTATGCCTTATTAAGATATAGTTTGTTAGTCCGACAACGACATCAACATTTTTTGAGAAAAATTTCTTGGGAAATGAAAAAAGCCTGCATGTATAACATAATGAGGTGCAATTTCTATTTTTTGAAAACATGGTTGATTTCCAGCACAATAAATAATAATCATGTAAAGTATGAACTGATGGTATATTATTTTTTTTGATTACTGTCCAAAAAGAGTAAGATAAGCCTATAAGGTTATTGGTATAAACAATATCAGGATTTTCAGATTTAAGTATTTTATTCAATTTTCTGTCAATGACAGGATTTTTTATACTTAACAGATGCCGTAAAGGAATTAATAATTTTATATATCTATTAGATTTAAAAAGCCAGAAAAAATTTGAATGATAAATATAATAAACTTTTACACCATTAACGAAGTCTATATAATTTTTATTTGATAAAGTAATGACCACGATTTCAATGCCCTTTTTTTGCTGTTCCTCGGCCAGTGTCTGTACTGAAATCTCAGCACCTCCTATTATATTTGGATAGTATAAAGAATTTATCATCAAAACCTTCATATTATCATTTTCTGTTGAAATATTTTTTTAAAAATTTTTTTATTAAAGATGGCAAATAACTTGAATAATTATCTATAATCCATCCCGGAATATCAATATGCCAGCATTATTATGCCTTCTACAAGTATCAGCAAATCTTCTAACTGGATTCAAAGTGTTTAATATTGTCGCAATAACGATAGTACCAAAATCTGCAGGAACTATTAATTTTGCAAGGATTATACTTGCGACAAATTTTAGTATTATAAGTACTATGACCCTTGTAAGACTCCAATTTATTCCTGTTATTGTACTTGTGTATATATGCTTATCCATTTAATTTCAAAACACTCTAAGTTTAAAAACTTTTACCCGAATGCTTTTATATTCTTTACCATTATCTTGAAGTACTTAATATATCAGCATTATTAATTTAAAAAAGCTGCAACTTGGTATGTAGAAGATTTAAGATTTTTTTAAGTTTTCTTTCCCATCTACCCCTGTCCATCACTCTTGTGAAAAAATAAGCAAGGATATTAAAAACTTTGTTTATTATCTTTTTTTATGAGTATGAAATTCAAATACTATATATTTAGCTGGAGTTGTGCCGGGATTACATATACCATGGGGTTTCCGTGCTGGATAGAAAAGAACATCGTAAGGCTTGGCCTTTTGGCCAATAGTTTCTATCTCACCTTCCAGGACTATAATGGCGACATCATAAGTATCACTATGAGGTTTGTAACCCGACCCAGGCATAAGAATAGAAATATGACAATGAAGTTTTTTCAGGTAACCAGTTGGACCCTCAAAAAGAACCTGAGAGTAAAAACCATTTTTAATATCTGAATGTTCAACTCTGTCAAACATATTAAAACAGCCTAAAGTAGGAACGGAAGCAGTATTTTTCAAACCTGTATACCAATGAAAGGTTAGATAATTGGCATGTTCTTCACTTGTTGCCTGATGTGTATGAGTAAAATAAGATGAATAGTAAACAAACTGGCCTTTTTCAATTGGAATAGATTTAATTTTATCAGGGGAAAATTTGTTAGCGAGAACAAGATTAAGATTGCCAGATAAAAGCATTAAAAGTTCTTCCCCTTTATGCGAATGAGGAGTATGAGGGCTATAACCGAATGATAAAGCAGATGCATGACAGGATATCTCACTCAAACCCGCTGTAATGCCATCAAAAAGTGGATAATGTTTCAATGTTTCATCCTTGGAAAGTGATAATGGGATTCTAAGTGGATAGACCTGATTATTAAGTGTTAAGAGATAAGATAAATAAATTATTAAATGAT
>SOKC01000021.1 GCA_004376325.1 Actinomycetota bacterium
ATAAACATGGGTTTCAAATAAACAAAAAGGTGGTAGTGGATATAATGAAAAATCCTGATACAATAATCAATGGTTACAAAGACAGAAAAATAGCACAAAAGATTATCAGTGACAGACATTTTATTAGAATAATTTTTATAGAAGATCTGAACTCTAAAAGGATAATAACAGTTTATCCGGTAAAAAGGAGTAGATATGAAAATAAGGTATAGTAAAAATGAAGATATCTTAATTATAGAACTATCAAACGAAAAAATAGATCATGCTGAGGAAACAGGCCCTATTATTATTCACTTTTCAGTTGATAAAAAACCTGTGCTTTTAGAAATTCTGGAAGCCAGTGAATTCTTATCAGGAGTCATGAAGCTTACAATGAAAACTAAAAGTCATAAACATTCGGAAATGATAATATAGCTAGCTGATATTTAAAAAATATTCCAAATCTAAAAGTAAAAGGAGTTTATTATGGCTAAAAAAGTACTGTTACTGATAGAAAACGAATTCAGGGATGAAGAGGTAATCTATCCATATTACAGGTTTAAAGAAGCCGGTTATGATGTAAAAGTTGTAGGCCCGGAAGCAGACAAAGAGTATAAGGGTAAATTTGGGGTGGTCTTTAAATCAGACCTTTCTGCTTCACAGATCAGTTTAGATGATGTAGTTGCATTAATTATTCCCGGCGGAAACGCACCTGATAAAATGAGGATTCAAAAGAATATGGTTGACCTGGTTAAAAGAGCTTCCCACCAGCAAAAGATTATTGCAGCAATATGTCATGGTGGATTGATGCTGGTTGAAGCCGATATAGTCAGGAACAGGAAAGTTACCGGTTACAGGTCAATAGCTACAGATCTTAAAAATGCCGGGGGGCAGTATCTGGATAAAGAAGTTGTGGTTGATGGTAACCTGGTAACCTCCAGAATTCCTGATGACCTTCCTGCATTCTGCAGGTCAACTCTGGAGCTGATAGAGACTTACAATAAAAAATAACATATTTTACCTATTCTTCTAATTTTTAACTACAATATTAATAAGCTTGTTGGGCACTACTATTTTTTTAACAATCTCTTTGCCTTGAGTGAAATTTTTTACCTTTCTAGAGGAAAGGGCATATCTTTCAATTTCTTCAGGAGGAGTACCTATCGGCAGGTCTATCCTGTCTCTGAGCTTTCCATTAACCTGAAATACAATAGTAACCAGTTCTTCCCTGGCAATTTCATGGTCATAATCCGGCCATGGAACTTTATGAATACTTCTCTCATTTCCAGCCTCAAGCCATAATTCTTCAGCAATAAACAGGGTAAATGGGGAAAGAAGTATCAGTAATTTCTCAGTTACTTCTTTTACCAGAGCAACATTTTTCTTACTGGCTGTAACTTCTTCCTGGTATTTATACATTAAATTAACCAGCTCCATAATAGCGCTTATAGCAGTATTAAAATTAAACCTGACCAGGATATCTTCAGTCACCTTCTTTATGGTTTGATGTAATTTTCTACATAATTCCCTTTCCAGGCTACTTAATTTCCCATTTTTAAATTCATCCTTTATATCCTTACCAGGATCTTTTAAAACTTTAGTCTTACTGTTAGCCCACTTACTGCTGCCAGCCAGCTCAATATTTTTAACTACAAGTCTCCATACCCTGTTTAGAAATCTGCTTGCTCCTTCTACTCCGCTGTCGCTCCAATCTACCGGGCTGTCAGCAGGCCCTACAAAAAGTATATATAGTCTTAATGTATCTGCGCCATACCTGTTGTAAATTTCAGATGGATTGACAATATTGCCTTTGGATTTTGACATTTTTTGACCACCTAAATTTACTACGCCATGGGGAAAATATTTTATAAAAGGCTCCTTGAATTTTATCAGTCCTTTATCATACAGGACTTTAATAAAAAATCTCGCGTATATAAGATGCATGGCAGCATGTTCTATTCCGCCTATGTATTGATCCACCGGCATCCAGTAATCTACTTCTTTGCTGTCAAAAGCAACCTTATCATTATGCGGACTGCAGTATCTTAAAAAATACCACGACGAGCAAACAAAAGTATCCATTGTATCTGTTTCCCTCTTTGCTTTGCCACCACACCCGGGACAGGCAGTATTTACGAACTCGTCACAATAAAATAACGGGGATAAGCCTTTTGGCCTAAAATCTATATCATATGGAAGAAGTACCGGTAAATCTTCCTCCGGTACCGGAACCATCCCGCACTTTTCACAGTAAATAATAGGAATTGGCGCGCCCCAATATCTCTGTCTTGAGATCAGCCAATCTCTTAATTTATAATTCACATAAAATTTCCCCATATTATTTTCTTCAAGGTAGGAAGTAACATCCTTTTTACCTTTTTCTGAACTGGTGCCGCTGAACTTTCCGGAATTTATCATTATCCCTTCACCGTCATACGCTGCACTCAGCTTTTGGTGATTTTTCCCATCAGGGGAGATTACTTCTTTTATGGGAATGCCATATTTTGATGCAAATTCAAAGTCTCTCTGGTCATGAGCAGGAACTGCCATTATGGCGCCAGTTCCATATTCCAAAAGGACATAGTTAGCAATCCATATGGGAACCTTTTGGCCATTTAAAGGATTTATAACATATCTCCCTGTAAAACAACCTATTTTTTCAATTTCAGCCGAGCCCCGCTCGATGTCGCTCTGTCCGGAGATTATATTTTTAATCTTTCCAATCTCCTTTTTATACTCTTCATCTACTACAATTTTATCTATAAGCGGGTGTTCAGGTGCAAGGATAAAAAAAGTAACTCCGAATAATGTATCCGGTCTGGTGGTAAACACCGGAATAGAAATATCTTCACTATCATCAAGCTTAAAATCAACTACAGCACCTTCGCTCCTCCCAATCCAATTCCTCTGAATGGTGAGAACCCTTTCCGGCCAACCTTTTTCTAGAAGCTTCATATCATCCAGAAGTCTCTGGGCGTAATCGGTTATTTTAAAAAACCACTGGGATAGTACCCGTTTCTCAACCGGGCTTTCGCATCTCTCGCACCTGCCCGAAATAACCTGCTCATTTGCCAGAACAGTCTGACAGGAATTACACCAGTTGACCGCTGCTTCTTTTTTTTCCGCCAGACCCATCCTGTAAAACAGCAGGAAAAACCACTGGGTCCACTTGTAATAATCAGGATTGGAGGTTATTACTTCATCACCAAAATCATAACTAATTCCCATTCGCTTAAGAGCTTTTCTCATTTTATCAATACTGGCTATAGTGCTTTCTTTAGGGTGCATTCCATCTCTTATGGCTGCATTTTCCGCAGGCAGTCCGAAAGAATCAAAGCCGATGGGGTGAAGAATATTGTATCCTTTCCTTGAAAGAACTCTTGCTATTACATCTCCAATAATATAATTTCTGGCATGGCCCATATGAGGTTCCCCTGAAGGATAAGGAAACATTTCCAGTACATAATATTTCGGATCATTCTTATCAGACTTAAGAGAATATATTTTTTCTTTTTCCCATTTTTTAGTTAATTTTTCTTCTATTTCTCGCGGCTTGTAAAATTTATGCACCGCCATTTTCTTCAATTCAAAGTCCTCCCTAAAATATCCTGAATTAACTCCGTTTCCACTTTATTTCTTTAGAATCTCTCCATAGCCTTTCAAGCCTATAATATTCCCTGAACTCGTCTGTAAAAATATGGATTACAAAATCATCATAATCAACAAGAATCCAGTTTCCTTCAGCCAGCCCACTGACATTAATAGGATACCGGTTATTGTTTTTTAGATGAATACAAATTTCTTCCTCTATCCTTCTGGTTAATCTGGTATTTTTTGCGCTGATTATTATGAAGTAATCAGTTATGATTAATCTGGATCTCATATCCAGTATTTTTATATAATCCGCTTTTTTTTCATCTGCTATTCTGGCAACTGTCTTTACTGCTGTAATTATATCTTTCACTTTTGATTTCTGATTACCAGTCTCTGCTATTCTTTTTATCACTTATTTGTATAATCACTCCCTAAAATTATACTTATATCCACATTGTCCACATTATTATCCGAATACTTTATTACCCCCACACCCAGCCTTTCCTGTAATTGCTGGGCTAATGTTTTTACTCCTTCCCCTGAGGTAAAAATTATTATTTCAGTCTGAGTATAATTCCAGTTATCGGCATTTTTGGTTTCAACAACCTCTAGAATTTTTCCGTCCTCATTAAAATGACTTTCAATTATTCCCTTAACCGTAAGAGCTAGTTTTGCTGTGCCTTCTCCGTTTAAAATATTTATTTTTATAATCTCTTCAACTTCTTCCGAAACTGCTGTTTCTGCTGCCCTGGCTTCATAATCAGCTCCCAGAACTATAATAATATCTGAATTTGCGCTCTCATCCTCTCTTGGAATTATATTTCCAACTTCCAGTATATTCTTTATATCATTTGCTGCTTCTATTACATAAGACTTGCCAGAATATACTAAAATCTCAGTGGTATCATAATTAAAATTATTTGCATCTCCTTTCTTAAGTATATTATATTTGCTCTTACCACTCTCAAATACCTCACTTTTTAAAAGTCCTGATACTCCTGCAGCCAGACCGGGGGTTCCTGCACCATTTAATATGGTTAAATTAACTGTTTCCTCAACAGCAGCCACTTCTTCAGGTGCGGTCCCCTCTTTTTTAAAAATTTCGGCAAGTTTAGAAACATCCGGTATATAGACAACGCCCTCTCCCTCCAGCTCTGTAGATGATACATCAAGGGCATAAATTTTATTTTTACCGGCTTCGATTATTGAAAATGTGGAGAATATTTTTAACCTTTCCTCCATACTTAAATCTGTATCAATAAAATCTTTAATTAAATTCAGGTTGGCAGAAAGTTTTTCATCATTTTCGCCTGCAATCTTACTGATAATTGCATCCAGGAGTAATTTTTGTTTCGTAACATTTTCTATGGGGACTTCTATCTCCATACCACTAAAATATTTAAGGAAATTTACCGCTTCAGTTCCATCAATTAAGTTTTCCCCTCTCTCCAGTATAAAAGTTGTGCCATCATCATAGTTTTTAACTGTAATTTCCTCATCTAACTCAAGGTCTATACCGCCTAATTTATCGACTACATTGCAAACATCAAGAAGAATATAATAATCTACTTCCATATCCATACCTAAATTCTTTTCCAGGGTAAGGCTGAGCAAGTCCGGCCCCCCTACCTTTACTGACTTGCCCACCAATTCCGCGCCAACACCCGGTATATCCATCAATGTTCTTACTGGAATACACAATGATATTAATTCCTCTTCACTGCTATAATAACTTGAAAATATGATTGAGCTCACTTCAGGTTCCAGCAGATTTTCCCCCGCGCAGGCAATAACTATGTTAATATCCTGTCCCAATTCAAGGGATTCAGGTATACTTATTCTCTCTTCTTCTGTTATCTCCACTTCAGAGAAATATTTATTTTTAATATACCGGTAACCAAAAACTACCCCCACTGCAACTACAACCAGGGCAAGCATTATAGCAATAGTTCTAAAAATTATTTTCCCCTTCTTCCGCCTCTGCTTCATCCTTTTGATTCTGAGTCCCTCACTTTCTACTTCTTCATCTTTATGACTTTCAAATTCAAAGTCTTCATCCTTAAAGAAGTCATCTCCAGAATTGCGAGGCTTTTTACCACCATTATCCATGTTATAAGAATCTCCCTCATCAGGGTCTCTACCTTCAAATTTTTTTTCATCTTCATCGAAAGACATTTTAAATACCTCCACAAATATTGTTCCAAATTTTAACCGTATCAGGATGTAAAAACCTATCTCTCTTTATAATATACATTATATTATTTTTATAAACCTCTAATAAACATAAATTAATATTTTTTAAAGCAAGATCTCTAAGTTTTTTTATTCCATTATAATTCCTGCCTTTTTCAACTTTGTCAGCAATAAATAAAATCTTATCTTCCAGATTCATATTACAATATCCGATCGCATGGAATTTAATTGCTTTTAATATCTTACTGCCAGAAACATTAAAATCCCTTAAGACCAGATAATCACCTACGAAACTGTGCAATAATGGCGGGGAGTTTAATTCAAAACTACCAACTTCAAGCTCATTTTCTTTCGCTATTTTCACCAACTCTTCATAACTAAATATTTTACCGTAATCATGCAGTATACACGCAACACCTAAATCAAAAAATTCTATATCAGACAAATATTTCTGCGCGATAGTGTTTGCATATTCTAAAGTATTAATAGAATGCTGGTATAATGAAGAAGACATAATAGATTTAATCTTTTCAGTTAAATCTTTAAGATATTCTTTTTGCTTTCCAGTTAAAGTAAAACTATTTATAAAGTCCATGTTTTAAAATATAATTGCTAACCCCCTCAGGAAGTAGGTAATCTATTGGTCTGTTATGCCTTACCCTATTTCTTATATCAGTTGAAGAAATAGAAAGAGCTGGTATCTCCATTACATATATTTTCTTATCAGCAGCCCCGGCTTTGCCAAAAAGTCTTTTTCTTAAATCTTCTATACGCGACAGGTTATACCCTGGCCTGGTTGCAGCTATAAACTTACAGAGTGAAACTATCTCACCGGTATTCTTCCAGGTAAGTATCTCTAAAATAGCATCAGCGCCGGTTATAAAATATAGTAACGAATTCTTGCCATATATTTTCCTCAGCTGCCGGGCCGTATCTATAGTATATGACTTACCTTTCCTGTCTATTTCCATTCTTGAAACAAAAAAATTACTGTTTGAAGAAGTAGCAATAACAGTCATTATATACCTATCTTCAGCACTGGCTACTTCATTTTCAATTTTATGCGGTGGGTTACCGGTAGGTATAAAAATTACTTTATCCAGCTTAAATTGACTTAATGCTTCCTGGGCAGTAACTAAATGACCATTATGGATGGGGTTAAATGTCCCTCCCATAATTCCAATTTTTTTATAAAATTTACCGCTTTTTTCCATTTTATTCCCTTATCTGACCCTCACCTAATACTATAAACTTATTGGTAGTAAGTTCTCTTAACCCCATAGGCCCACGCCAGTGAAGTTTCTGGGTGCTTATCCCGATTTCCGCTCCCATTCCAAACTGCTCGCCGTCTGTAAACCTTGTAGAAGCATTAACGAAAACAGCTGCCGAATCTATTTCCCTGGTAAAATAAATTGAATTCTGGTAGTTTGATGTAATTATAGTTTCAGTATGATTAGAGCCATATTTATTTATATGCATTACTGCCTCTTCAATGCTGTCAACCACTTTAACTGCCATTTTATAATCCAGATATTCCTCATACCAGTCCTCTTCAGAAGCTATTCCGATAGATGAATATATTTTTTTAGATATGCTGCACCCCAGAAGCTTTACATTTTTTTCTTCAAGTTTTTTAAGCACTGCAGGCAGTATTTTTTTGGCAACATCTTTATGTACCAGTAATTTTTCAGCCGCATTACAAACGCTTGGCCGCTGTGTCTTTGCATTTATTACTATTTCTGCAATTTTGTCCATGCTAATATTTTCCAATGCATTATCAATATAAACATGACAATTTCCAATACCTGTTTCAATCACAGGCACTTTTGAATTTTCTACCACACTTTCAATCAAGCTCTTACCCCCTCTTGGGATAAGAACATCTACATATTGCCGGAGCTGCATTAACCTGACCGCATCTTCCCTATCAGCGGAGGGGATAATCTGTATTATTCCATCCGGAAAATCATTATCCTTTAGAGCTCTGCCCATTACCTGAACCAATTTTTTGTTGGTATTAAGTGTATGGGAACTTCCCCTTAGAATAATACAATTTCCTGCTTTAAGGCACAGAACCGAAGCATCAATAGTAACATCAGGCCTGGCTTCATATATTATTCCCACAACTCCCAGAGGTACCCTGATATTCTTCAGAATCAAGCCATTTGGAAGATTATATCCAAAAACTACTTCCCCTACAGGATCAGTGAATTTGATAACCTTGTCTATACTTTCTGCTTTTTTTTCTATTCTTTTCCTGTCTAATTTTAACCTATCCAGTAAACTATCAGACATTCCTTCTTGTGTGGATATTTCTAAATCTTTTTTATTTTCTTTTATAATTTCCTCGGTACTGGCGATAAGATATTTTGAAATATCAGATAGTATTTTGTTTTTAATCTTCGTACTTGCATTAGAGATAAACTTTGTATTTTCTTTTGCTCTTTTTGCTATTTCTAAAACTACATCCATAAATTTCTCCAGTTTTTAGTTATTATAACACAAAACAGCAGGTTAAAATTACTCCTTAAAAACCACCAGACAATCTCTGTGGATTACTTCACTACACATCGAAGTATCAAATTCAGATAAAATCTTTTCTCTGTTTTTCCCTTTTATTTTTTCTATATCCTCACTTGAAAAGTTGCTAATTCCCTTGGCAATCAATTTACTGTCAAGTGAAAATACCTTCAATGTATCACCTTTGTTAAACTTACCATCAACCTTTACCACACCAACTGCCAGTATGCTTTTGCCTTTATTTAACACAGCTTCTTCTGCTCCTCTGTCAATAACTATACCCCCTTTGGTTTTCTTGCCGAAAGCTATCCATTTCTTTATACTTTTTACCTTCTTTGCAGTCTGCGGGGCAAAGAAGGTTCCTATATCCTCACCAGCAATAATTTTATCTAAAACATTTTTCCTTCTGCTATTTGCAATTATTGTTTTTATACCAGAAAAAGAGCAATTTTTTGCAGCTTTTATTTTGGATTTCATTCCACCAATGCCATAAGTTGAGCCGATTCCCTCTGCTGCTTTTTCAATATCTTCATTTATTTTATCTATATACGAAATTAGCTTCGCATTATTATAAATTCCAGGGTTTTTATCATACATTCCGTCAATATCAGTTAAAATTATTAAAACATCTGCTTCCGCCAGAATTGCAACCAGAGCAGCCAGCTGGTCATTGTCTCCAAATTTTATTTCATCTACGGCTACGCTGTCATTTTCATTGATTACAGGGACGACATTTAAACCAATTAAATTTTTTATGGTATTCTTAATATTAAGATACTGCTTCCTTCTGGTAGTATCCTCATGAGTTAACAGTATCTGGCCTATCTTTAAATTATTTTTTGAAAATAAATTACTATACAGCCTCATAAGCTCTACCTGACCTATAGAAGCAGCGGCTTGAAGAAGAGCTATATCTTCCGGCTTTTTTTTGATATTTAAATTCTCCAGACCAGCAGCAATAGCTCCACTGGTAACTATTATCACTTCCATTCCCCTTTTGATCAGGGAGCTGACTTCATTTACAAATCTCCTCATATTAACTTTATCCAGCCCGCCTGCTTTCGAAGTAAGACTGCTGGAGCCTATTTTTATGACCATTTTTTTAATATTTTCCAGGTACTTTTTTCTGTTTCCCATTTATTACCCCGTAAGTAAAATTTATTCAATAAGTGAAAAAACAAGGCTTCCAATAATTACAGTACTTCCTTCACTGACACCCATCTTTTTTAGCCTGTCTGCAATCCCCATTTTTTTTAGTCTATATTTTAAATAATCTAATGCTTCTTCATTCTCTAAATCAGTCATAGCCACCAGTCTTTCTAATTTTTTATTCTTCACAATATATTCATTATTATTTTTTTCAATTTCAATTTTTTCCATCTCCAGATTTCTTTTATCCAGACTATAAACTTTTACTCTCTCCTGTTTTTTAAGCTCCACACCTTTATCTTTCTTGAGCTCCTCTCTGCACCCGGCCACTTTCTTATATAAATCCCAGATTAACTTATCAAGACCCTGCCCCGTAATTGCTGATGTTAAAAAAACACTCTTACCGCTCTTATTTTCAAGAACTTTCTTAATTTTATTTAACTTATCACTATCAGCAACCAGGTCAATCTTATTTATTAAAACTACATAATCTTTTTTATATACATCAATATTATATAGCCTTATCTCCTCTCTTAAAATATTAAAAGTCTCAATTATGTCCTGTCTCTCATCTATAATCCTCTGCCCGTCTAAAACTACTGCCAGCACTATGGATCTGGTTATGTGTCTTAAAAATTTATCCCCCAGACCCATTCCCTTATGCGCGCCTTTTATCAAACCCGGGACATCGGTAACCACAAAGTCTTCATCATCTACAGTCACCACGCCCAGATTAGGAGTTAAAGTGGTGAAAGGATAATCTGCTATTTTTGGCCTTGCCGCTGATATGCGGCTGATTATGGTAGATTTACCGGAATTTGGAAATCCAACCAGTGCCACATCCGCCACAAGTCTTAACTCAAGATTAATCCAGAAATCTTCCGTTTTTTCCCCTATTTCCGCAAATGCAGGGAACCTTCTTTTTGAAGATACGAAACTTGAATTTCCCCTACCACCTATACCACCTTCAGCTATAACAATTTCATCTCCGGGATTGTCCAGATCAGCAATTATATTTTCCCTGTCGTCTTTAATTATGGTTCCTGCAGGAACTTTTATAATCAAATCCTTTCCGTCTTTACCATTTCTATTATTGGGCTCTCCATTCTTACCGTTTTCGGCTTTAAAATGTATCTTCTTTTTAAATCCATATAAAGTGCTTAAATCCCGGGTGGCTTCTATTATTACATCTCCACCCTTTCCGCCGCTTCCCCCACTGGGAATTTTCCTGCCCCCGCTTTTTAATTTAAAAAAGGCAACTATACCATTCCCACCGTTTCCTGATTTTATATTAATTTTTGCCTCATCTAAGAACATAGCCACTCTGAAAATAAATAATAATTATGCCTATTCTTTCCTGCTTATAGTTTTTTAAGTTAAACTCTAAAAATTATACCAGAGCTATATTCTGCTACAGTTTAAATACTGCCTTATATATTTTCCTCTGAAGCATCAGGTCCAGGCCTTTTTTAAAATCTGAAAGCGACATTACTTCTGATATCAGGGGAGATAAATTTATTTTTTTACTGCTTATGATATCATAAGCACGCTTTAACGTCTCAGGAGTAGCAGAATAAGAACTCTTTATGGCCAGTTCTCTCTTATATACTTTTTCAAAATCAACTTTGATTTTACTTTCCTTCCCTGATACTCCAAAAATATTAATTGTTCCTCCATCTCTAAGGTAGTTAAGAGCTTCACCCAGCGTATATTTATTGGTTACGGTAAGTATGGCAATATCAACACCTATATCTGTAATATCTTTAATTTCCCGGGCAACATTCTGGTTTGACGGATTTATGGTATAGTCTGCTCCCAGAAATCTGGCCATGGATAACCGGTCATTATCCAGTTCAATAGCCACTACTCTTCCACCTGATAGTTTTATTAACTGGATAAAAAGCATTCCAATAACCCCGGTTCCTACTACAGAAAATATATCATCTTTCCGGAAAGTAACTCTATCCACAGCCCTGATGCAGCAGGCCAGGGGTTCTACAAATAATGCTTCTAGAAGGTTGGAGTATGTGGGGATTTTAAAAGTAGTATACCTGATATGTTCTTTTGACAGCCTTATATATTGACAGAATGAACCTGGATATATATTGGTTTCTTTAAAGTGTCTGCACATTGAATGGTTACCATGTAAACAATAATGACACCGGTAACAGGGTATGTGATGAGATACCACTACTATATCATCCAGGCCAAACTTAGTTACATTCTTCCCAACTTCTACTACTCTTCCCACTACTTCATGTCCATAAACTGCCGGCTTTTTTGCATCTGAATCAAGTATCTTTATAATATCAGAACCACATAGGCCGGTATATATCATCTCTATTAGCATCTCGTCTTTTTGTATCTCTGGCTTATCTATTTCTTTCAGCTTAAATTCATTTTGATTGTAGCAAAGCAAAGCTTTCATAATGATTAGGTTGTAATATTATATTTTATACCTTTCTGCTGACCCATGAGCTCCAGCGCACTTACCAGTTTTTCAAGGGGCATATCAGCAGTTATAAATTTAACAGTATCAATCTGCCTCGAGGTTATTAGGTCAAATGCCTTTTTTACATAGTAAGGAGTATGATGGTATACTCCTTTTATAGTAAGCTCTGAGTAATGCAGTAGCTGAGTATCTATATTTACTGATGTACCTGAGACACATCCACCAAATAAGTTAATGGTAGCTCCTTTTCTACCCATAAGGATAGTCATCTCCCATACTTCGGGGATTCCGGTAGCGTCAACTGCTACATCTACTCCTTTTTTATCTTCAGTTAGCTCTTTTACTGCAGCAACCTGATCAGATTCTTTTGATGCATTAATGGTGTAATCAGCGCCAAAATCCTTAGCATATTCTAACCTTTCATCTGATAAGTCCACTGATATTACAAGTGCGCCTTTTAGCCTGGCTAGAGCAATAAACATAAGTCCAATAGGTCCTGCGCCGTTAATCACCACCATATCATCAGTTTTAATATTGGACTCTTCTATGCCATGCGCCACACAAGCCAGTGGTTCCAACAGCGCAGCTTCCCTGTAATCTATTTTATCTGGTATTATATATGTATTTTTTTTCAATATTTTTCCTGGTATCTTTATATACTCTGCATAGGCACCATTATTGTATATCAGATTCTCGCAAAGAGAGTATCTTTCAAGTTTACAGTAATAACATTCATAACAGGGAACACTATTTACTGCCACTATTCTATCGCCTACTTTGAAATTATCCACGTCACTACCTATTTCTACAATATCGCCAGCCCATTCATGGCCAAAAACTGAAGCTTCTTTTATCATAGTAGGATGACCTCTTCTATATGTCTTTAGGTCTGAACCACAGGTAAGGGCACTTTTTATTTTAACCAGTGCTTCATCATCCCCTATCTCAGGTATATTTATATTTTCATATCTTACATCTTCAGGTCCGTAAAATAACTGAGCTTTCATTTTACCTTTCATCTTAAAAACATGGCTCGGAGACCCTTTCCGTAAGGGAGGGGAGGAGAGCCATCCTCCTTTCTATAAGTAAAGTTTTAGCACTTTCTAAAAGTTTTAGTTGACTGTATTTTACTGAAGCAGATAATTTTTCTCCAGTAAGCATTCTAATTGTGTATGTATTTCTTTCTTTTAACTTCTGCATAGTTCTTATGCCTCCTAGTCAACCAGAGACTTTATTCAAGCCTCTTCCTTTAGGGAGAAGTAGTTGACTTGAATATGTTACTTAAATATTACAGAAAGAATTTACCCAGTCAAGCAAATAAAAACTGTGGATGTGTGAATAATAAATAAAATCTTTAAAAATTAAAAACATACAAATAGCCTCTCACCAAAGTTTTAACTCAAAAAAAATAACTGCTTGCAGGTAAAACTTGAAAACAAATCCACTCCAACTCTAATGATTGTTATTGTCAGAAGTATTACAAAAATTACTCTAATAATTTGTGGTTTTATTTTTTTATTTATATATACTCCAATCCTGGATCCTCCAATTGCTCCCAGAGCCACAGAAAGTCCAATAAAGAAATCAAATCTAACCGCAAGTAGCTTTCCTGCAATTCCAAATATTGCATTACAAAATATAATCATAAGTGAGGTACCAATAGCAATTTTTAAAGGAAAGTCAAATAGGATTACGAGAAGTGGCACATAAAAGAAGCCTCCTCCAACTCCCAGTATGCCAAAAGCAAATCCTGCCACCAGAGAGATTGGGACTATTTTAAGGTAAGCTTTATTATCAGGAACAAGGTTTGCGACAATCTTACTTTCCTTGCTGCTGTCACTGTTATTCCTTTTTATGAAAAATAATACTATAGCCAAAACTGCAGTACAAAGATAAATGACCTTTATGGTAGTATCCGTAATATACTGGGTAAAATATGAACCAAAAAAATAGGTAACAGTACTGGATAGGCCGAAAATCAACGCATATCTAAAATTAATGGTTTTCTGCAGGTGATTAAATAATGTTCCGAAAGAGCTAGCAAAGAAAGTCTGTACTACTGAAATTGCTGTAGCAGCCTTTACTTCTACACTGGTAATATATAACAAAATCGGGATAATCAGTACACCACCACCTATACCCAGAAGCCCTGCTACTGCCCCACCTAAAATTCCAATTCCAAAAAACTTTAAATATTCCATATCTCTTTTCTATTAAATCAATATTGCAATCAAAATTCATCAAGGCTTTTAATAAAATCAAAATTACTTTTATTTTTCAGTATTTCTTTATCTTCCGTCAGAAGTAGAGCCTGCTCACTTATGGCCACAGAAATATAAAGAGAATCATAGAATGTTAATTTAGTTCTATCCGCTATATTAATTGATGTATCAATAATTTTTTTATTTGAGAAGATCACTTTCATGTTCATAAGATGTAAACTTTCTGAAGCTGAGTATATATCATCCACATTTAAGTATTTTTTACTAAGTAAGGTATTTATAATTTCGAAAAAGAATAGATCCGGCACAATAATTTCTATTTCATTTTGAAATTGTTGTTGCAATAATTTATTTGCCAGATCAGTGTTGCTTTCATTCTCATATCTGAACCACTTCACTCCAATTGAAGCATCCAATACAATTTTCATTTCTTCTTTAAATTCCTATCTCTCCATTCCCTTATTTCTTCTACAGCACTCTTTCCAGAAGGAAAATTCTTACTTTTAGCGCGAAGCTGCTCTTGTATTTTTATTGCCCGCTCAATATCTTTTCTCCTTTGCTCTTTTTTCTTCAGTTCTTTTATACTGGCAATATATTGAGCAGTTGCTTCTCTAATTAACTGGCTTTTACCCATCTTCTCCGTTGCACAAAATTCATTAATCTCTTTGAGATTTTTTTCAGGGATAGTTATATTTATTCTCTTTACGCTCATTTTATACTCACCATAAGTAAGTATAAACAATACATATTAAATGTCAACTTCTTTGTAGCTTTTTATTTAAAAGATTAGTTATATAAAATGAAAATGTTATGTGTATTTTTATGGCTGGGATAATCATAAACAAAACAAATAGCATCAATCTTCTCTGCAAATTCGATTATCTTATTCTTATTGGGGGAGGGGTGAGATTACGCAGAAATTATATTTATTACTTTACCTTTTTTACTGTTTTTTATAAATTCAACTCTTCCATCAGCCCTGGCAAAAAGAGTATGATCCCGTCCTATGCCCACATTAAGGCCTGGTCTGTATCTAGTTCCTCTTTGCCTTATAATAATATTTCCTGCAGCCACAAGCTGTCCTCCGGCCCTTTTTATGCCCAAAAATTTTGGGTTGCTGTCTCTTCCATTTCTGGTGCTTCCTAAACCTTTTTTACTAGACATAAGTTTCTCTCCTGTTGCTATTGCTTTACACTTATTTTATTCAAATGTAATATCGTAAGTAACTGCCTGTGCCCAACTTTTCTCCTATATCTTTTTTTAGGCTTATATTTAAAGGCAATTACCTTATCTCCTTTTATTTGCTTCTTTATAGTAGCTTTTACCGCAGCCTTTGCCAATACCGGCTTTCCAATCTCTATTTTATCACCATTACTGATAAGATTGACTTCCGAAAGCGTGATCTTATCACCTTCTTTACCTTCAATTCTTTCCACTACTATATCTTTATTTTCTTCTACTTTATATTGTTTACCGCCACTGGTGATTATTGCGTAAATTTTTGCCTCCATAGCCATCATCCAATTTCAGAGTGCAATATTAACATACATAATATTGCCCTGTCAATTTAAAACATTTAAAGGAAAAATTGATGTTTTAGAGGTGAGAAGAAAAATCACTCCCCGGAGCTTGTTTATTAAAACGTTTATTATTTACTTTAATTACGGATTTCTGCTACAGCGCTGGTTCTAGATATAGTTCTAATTTCTACTTTTAATCTCCGACCAATATATTTCCTTCCACCAATGATCTGCACAACACATCCATCAATCCTGGAAATAGCATCACTTTTATTATGCAGATATGGCTCTTCTACTAATAAAACCAGGGTATCACCAATTTTAAATGGTTTAGCGGCCTCTTTTATCTCGGCAATTGAACCCTCAGCAGCTACTAAAAAAGAATCAACAGGCAGTTTTGAATCACCCTGGATATCAATATATTTTTTGGTTATATTCTCAAGATGTTTTAAATTCCTTCCATCCGGACCAATCACAAGCGCTGCAATAGCAGTGTTTAGTTTTATTAAAAAACCTTTAGCATCACTTCCCCTGGCAAGCTTCCTGATTTTTCTTTCAGTTTCAAGTCTTATGGTCTCCTCAGACTTTATATAGCCTGAACCTCCACAATGGGAACAGGTTTTGCACATAGTACCAAGAATTCCGTCAGAGACGTTTTTTCTAGTCATCTCCAGAAGCCCCAGTTTTGAAAACTGTAAAACTTCAGTTTTGGTTTTATCACTTCCAAGACACTGCAGGAAACTTCCTAGAACTTTATTCCTGTCTTTTCCACTGGCCATATCAATGAAATCAATTACTATTATTCCGCCAATATCCCTGAGTCTCAATTGGCTGGCAATAGTTTCCGCTGCCTCAAGATTTGTCCTTAATATAGTTTGAGTCGAACTTTTACTTGAGGTATACTTACCTGTATTAACATCAATTGTAGTCATAGCTTCTCCGTGGTCTATTACTATAAAACCACCAGACTTCAGCCATACTTTTTTCCCCAGGGCGCTCTCTATCGCCTCATTGACATTGAAAGCTTCAAACAAATCTTCCTTGCCGTGATGGACTATTATATTGTTAAATTTAATCCCGATAGACCACAGGTACCTTCCGATTTCCCTTTTAATTACCTTCTTATCCACATATATGGCGCTAAACTCTTCTGAAAATACATCCCGCATTAGTTTTATAACTATCGAATGTTCACTGAAAATTAATTTTGGACTGTTTAAATCAGAAGCCTTTTTCCTTATAAAATTCCACTTTTTTATAAGCTGTTTTAAATCTTTTTTTAATTTAGCTTTATCTGTTTCTCTGGCAGCAGTCCTTACAATTAATCCATAGTCTTCTTTTTTTATCTCTTCTGCAAGCTTTCTTAAATTCTCCCTTTCTTCACCACCAAGTCTCCTGGAAACACCTATACCGCTATTAAAAGGTGCCAGAACAAGATATCTCCCCGGAATAGATATAAAAGTAGTAAGCCTGGCACCCTTTGTCTTCATTGGATCTTTTGTTACCTGAACCATTATCATCTGATCAGGCTTAAGGACATATTGTATCTTCTTTGGAATTTCTTCCCCATTATCAGTATCCATATCAAGACCAACCTCATTAATATACAAGAATGCATTTCTATCTTCGCCAATATCTACAAAAGCTGCATCCAGACTGGGAAGGACATTTTTGACCTTCCCAAGATAGATATTTCCAATTAAGGACTTTTTACTTTTACGGTCAAAATAAAGCTCGGTAACCTGTTTTGACTCTAAAATAGCGACTCTTGTCTCATTTTTATCTGAACTTATTAACATTTCTTTATACAATTTTATCTCAATCTCCTTTACTGCGTTACCTAAATTACCTCCATTGGTGTTTTAAGTGCATTTCCTCTCACTACAAACAATTCTTCCTTTTCTACACCTTTAATATTAATCCTGTATTTTTTTAACCAATTTCCAAAAAAACTATAAAAATTATTGAATTTAAAAAATTCATTATTTTCCTCTTTAAAAATTTTAGCATATCCAAATAGTTTTAGAAGAATAATATCAGAAATTTCCTTATCCGGTTTTATTTTTAAATCAAATATTGAGCGGGAAAAATCAGATTTAACCCTTAATTCTTCTTCTATGTCCGCATAAAACTCCTTCAACAGATTTTCACTGGAAGAGGGAGTGCAAAGCTTGAAGCCATAAAGACTTATTGCTATATCATTCATAAGACTATCTGCTTTTACGGTTATCTTTTTAGCTTCAGTAATTTGCATCTGCGGTTTTAGCTTGAGGTTAACCCTTTTTTTAAATTCATTCTCCTCAATACCACCATCAAGTAATACATCGGCATATTCCGCCAAACTCACTACACCTAACGGAGTTGGGGGACTAAAATTTATTTTAGGCTTTGGATTATACCCCTGGCTATATTTTATTTCCAGTTCCGCTCTGCTTAAAGCCCGGGCTATTATCCTGGTAATATCCAGGTGGGATAGGTACTTAAATTCATCCTTTTTATAAAATTTAAATCTTATCCTGGTCTCGAAGGTATCTTTTTGATTTATCATATTCTCTCAATAAAAACTTCTTACTGACCCCGATATCAATAACATCCCATGGTAATATTTCATCATCAGCAAAACCTCTGGTTGTAAAGAAGCTAATATCCATACCAGCTTTCCTGAATTCTTTTTCCCAGACATGAAACTTAAAAAAATCTGTCCAATTGTCAAACCTGGCTCCACTTTTCCATGCACGTTCTATTACCTCGCCAACAAGTTCATTACCTCTGGCCAGGGCGCACTCTATCATACTTCTTCTGGAATCCGTCCAGCTTATATTTACATATCTTTTTGGTACATTTTTTAAAATATAATTAAATTTACTATCCAGGCTTGTGGTATTATCCTGGCTAGTCCATTGAAAGGGTGTAAAGGGTTTAGGACAAAACGCATTTACGCTGATGTTAATTTTTAATCTTGGTAGTTTCTTTTTAGAAAGCTCGTCTTTAGCTGCCATAATCACCTTTTCTATAAGTTCTACTATCTGACTGATATCTTCATCCTTTTCAAACGGTAATCCTATCATAAAGTAAAGCTTGATTTTTTCCCAGCCTCTACTGAAAGCCATTTTTACGCAATCAAGCATTTCCTTTTCTTTAATATTTTTATTGATTATATCCCTCATCCTCTGGCTGCCTGCTTCGGGAGCGAAAGTAAGTCCTGTTTTTCTTCCGCTTCCAATAAGCTCTATCAAATTTAAATTAAAACTGTCCAGTCTCATAGAAGGCAGTGAAATTGACAGCCTTCCCAGTTTTAAAGAACTGGTAATTTTATCCAGCAAATGCTCAATCCCACTATAATCTGACGAAGATAGCGATAGGAATGAAATTTCATCGTAACCTGTATTTTTAATTCCTGCAGCACTCTGCCTGATTAGAGATTCAACTTCTCTCTTCCGTACCGGTCTATAGGTTATGCCTGCCTGACAGAATCTGCAGCCCCTGCCGCAGCCTCTCATAATCTCTACTGTAAATCTGTCGTGTACAGGTTTAATATTGGGTATTATAGGATTCTGGACTATTTCAAATTTATTTAAGTCTTTTAATATTGCTTTTCTTACTTTTTTATCTGGCCTGATACTTTCAATACTTCCATCAGGAAAGTAGTGAAATTTGTAAAATCCCGGAATATATATTCCATCCAGCCTGCTGATCTCTTTTAAAAACCACTCTTTATCTTTATTATTATCTTTGTAAATTTTAACTCTTTCCAGAATAGATATAATTACTTCTTCACCATCCCCGACAACAAAAAAATCCATAAATTTTGAAAGAGGCTGGGGATTTACAACTGCAGGACCACCGGCACATACCAGTGGAAATTTGTCTCTTCTGCGCCTCGAGCTTATATTTATTTTGCCAAGGTCCAGTATATTTAATATATTAGTATATAGAAGCTCATGCTGTACAGTAAATCCAATCAGGTCAAAGCAATCCAGAAATATCCTGTTTTCCAGTGAAAATATTTTTACGTTTTGCTCCCTGAGTTTCTTCTCAAAATCTATCCACGGAGAAAAAACCCTTTCAACTGTAAAATCTCTATGCCTGTTTACAATGTCATATAAAATTTGAAGCCCCAGATTGGACATACCAACTTCATATATATCCGGAAATACAAGAGCCATAGAAATTAAATTGTAAAAATCGCTGGCTGGCTCCATGCTTTTGCTCCTGGCTCCAACTTCATTATTTATATACCTGCCCGGCTTTTGGATGTCTTTTAAAAGTTCTTCAAGCAGGTCAAAGTCCAGCTTTTTAATTTTATTCATATTTAATTTTCCTAAAGATTATTTAAACTCTTGATAAGCTATTTCATAGTCTTTTCTTACTTCTTTCCATATATAAACATTTTCTACAAGACCAATGCCAAGAAACAGACTTACAAGGCTAGAACCTCCAGAACTCAGGAAAGGCAGAGGAATTCCAATTATGGGCATTATGCCTATGGTCATACCTATATTTATAACCACTTGCGATAGGATAATAAAACCTATTCCAGAGCTCAGAAGCATGGCAAAACTATCAGAAGAATTTGAAGCTATATAAAAACATCTCCAGACAATCACAACAAGAACCAATAATACCACAACAGCCCCCAAAAATCCCAGTTCTTCTCCAATAACGGAAAATATAAAATCGGTATGGTGTTCCGGGACATAACTTAGATTCGTCTGTTTACCCAGAAAAAGGCCCTTTCCCAGGAAATCGCCGGAGCCAATTGCTAACCTTGACTGATATAAACTATAGCCAGCACCTTCGCTTGACACTTCTGGCTTTAAAAAGACCAGAATCCTATCAAGTTGATATTGCTTTATTAAGCCGGCCTTAAGAGCTATAAAAAATCCCCCCGCTGTCAGCCCCAGTACTGACAGTAAATAAAGAAAATTAGCTCCGGATAAAAATAACAAGCCTATGTAGACTATAAAATACATTAAGGCAGTTCCATAATCCGGTTCCAGTAAGACCAACAATACAAATATGAGAGCTACTGTCGATGAAATGGCAACTTTTTTAAATGTAACCCGGTAAACTTTTTCACCTTTCCATTTTGACATAACAGCAGCCAGGGATATTACCATAAAAACTTTTGAAAATTCTGAAGGCTGAATGGTAAAGAATTTTAAATCTATCCAGCTTTTTGATCCATACACTTCATAACCAAAAAGAAACACAGCAGCAAGCGAAGAAATGCCTATAAAAAAAATTAGCCACCAATATCTTTGAATCTTTCTATAATTTATAAATTGAACTGCAACACATATAACAATTCCAGCTGCCAGCCAAATCGCCTGCCTTTTCAGATAATATTGAGGGTCAGTCACTCCTCCCGGCAGGGTTTCTCTTGTTGCGCTGTAAATTATTAGAACTCCAAAGGAAGAGATAGCAATCACCAGAAAAAATAATATAAAATCAAATTTGACTCTTCTCTTCTTTTTGTCAAGACTTTCAAAATCACTAAAACTTTTTTTTCTTCTTTTTATCATTTACAATTTTATAATTATTTTTTAATCAATATTAAATATATATCTGTATATTTTTTCTACAATAGGCGCTACATTGCTTCCACCAGAGCCAGCCTCCTCAAGCATTACCACTACCACATATTCAGGATTACCTACTGGAGCATAACCTGCAAACCAGGCGTAGTCCTGTCTTCCATAGAATTCCGCAGTACCTGTTTTTCCTGCAACCGGTATCCTGTCCAGTGGAAAATCCCTGAAAACACTGGCTGCGGTCCCACCTGGACCAACCACCTGCACCAGGCCGTCTTCTATAATTTCAATAAAATATTCATTTAATTTTAAATCCTTATATTCCTCTCTTGAATTATCTGGAAACAAATTGCCTTCAGTATCCCTGATCTCTTTAACTATATAAGGGGTGTACTGTATTCCACGATTTGCCAGGATTGAAAAAGCCTGAGCCATTTGAAGGGGGGTAACAAGCAAATCCCCCTGACCTATTGCCATATTGACGGTATCCCCTGGAAACCAGACAGAATATCCTGCCTGATCTTTAAAATAATCTTTTTTCCATTCCTTACCCGCAACCAGCCCTTCATCTTCATGAGGAAGATCAATTCCGGTCAACGAGCCAAACCCAAAAATCCTTAAATATTTTTGAAGAAGCTCTTCCATATTATTATATTTTGTAAAAAGCCCGTATCCTACCTGATAGAAATAAATATCACAGGAATTTTTGATGGCCCCTCTGATATCAAGACTTCCATGACTTGACCAGCAACTTTTTGGAAAATCTTTCCCCAGTCCCAGCCACACTCCGGCACAATTCAACCTGCTTCTTTCACTGATTATATCTTCTGCAAGCCCTGCATAAGCCGGGACTATTTTTATTGCCGAACCTGGAGGAAAAGAAGACATAACCGCTCTATTAATTTGAGGGTAATAATTTTCCGGATTGTCTAAATATTCCCAGTTGTCCTGTGATATCCCACCTACAAATAATTCCGGATTAAAAGTAGGATAACTGGCCATAGCCAGTATCTGGCCATTTTTTGGACTGAGCACCACCACTGCACCTCCGGGTACTTTATAATACTCATCTGTATTTTTAATCTTTTTCTGCCTTACCTCGAGTATAGATTCATAAAGAATTTTCTCTACAACCCTCTGCAAGTCAATGTCAATAGTCAGGTACAAATCATTTCCGCTAATTGGATCAGTTTCTTCCAGTACATTTACCGGTCTCCCTAAAGGATCAACTTCATATACTATCCTGCCCTTTTTGCCTTTAAGAATACTCTCATAAGCCTCTTCCAGGCCGGTAAGCCCTATCTGGTCTCCGCCTTCATAACCCTTTTCATATTTTTTTGATTTTAATCTATCCTCATCAATCTCTACTGTATATCCCAGCAGGTGTGAGGCCAGAGAATCAAAATTGTATTCTCTCAGGTACACATCAATTACTTCCACTCCCGGAAATTTACTGCTGTTCTCTTTAAGATATATAATAGCAGCAGTATCTATATCCTGTTTTAAAATAACCCTATCAATATAAGATACATCGCTTTTTTCTAGTTTTTCTTTTATATCCTGGTAAGACATATTCAGACAGTCACTCAATGCTTCCATTACATCTTCGTTCTTTAAAACAATACGGGGTTCTACAGCCACTGCAGTAACCGGAACACTCTTTACTATCAGTTTACCATTCTGGTCATAAATATTCCCCCTTGGAGCTGCCACTGTTTTTTCTCTGGTAATACTCTTAGATGCCAATTCCGCATACAGCTCACCACTCATTATCTGCAGGAAGTATAGCCTTAAAATAATCACTATCAATATCATTACCAGCAGATAGAGAATTATTTTAAATCTTATCTTTATATTTGAGCCCAAACTCAGTCTCCCTCTTCATACCAGAACTTATAACAGGAAAGATAATAAACATTAAAATAATATTGCAAATTGGCTTTGTTATCATTTCTAGCCCCATCGTTAATATATTACTATCAAAATTAAATAAATAGCGGATTAAACTTACTATTAAAATATTTATTTCTGTAATCAGGAAAACAATAAAAGAATAAGTAAGAAGTTTATATCTAAATCCAGCTACAATTAGCCTGTCTACCACAAAGGCATTCATAGAATAAACAAATGCGCTTATCCCCACCATACTACCCACCATAAGGTCCAATACCATTCCGACTATAAATCCAAATAGCATACCCCAAAAAACACCATCAAAAAGGGCAATTGCTATTATAACTACCATAATTAAATCAAAGTCTACAGAAAATGACTTCAAGTTTTCAAAAAAAACTATTTGCAGCAGTAAACAAATTATTAGTATAAAGAAATGCAAGATTTTATAAAAAATTTTCATAGCCTGGGTAGTATTTTATTTTTTTATCACCAGAACATACTCTATTTTTTTAAAATCAACAAAAGGCTCAATTTCAATTGCCTTATATGGATCGCCCATATTTTTGGTTACCTTGCTTACCCGTCCTATTAAAATTTCTTCAGGAAGCTTTCCATATTCCGATGTAATTATTATATCACCTTTAAATACCGGCTCTTCAATGGAAATATAATTCAATGTAATTTTTTTATCCTGGCTCCCCTGAATAATTCCCAGTTTTCTTGAAGATAAAATTCTTACTCCGATATTGCTCTGGGGATCATTAATAAGCCTCACGTTGCATGAATCATTTCCAGCTATTATAACCACTCCTATCAATCCATTCTCATCAATGACTCCCATCCCTTCCAGTACTCCATCGCTCCTGCCCACATTTAAAACAACTTCAGACTGCCACTTGCTTTCATAATAACCTATTACTTTTGCAGGTATAGTTGCATAATCTTTTCTTAGCTCTATACCCAGTAGCTTCCTCAACGAATTATTTTCAACCTTTAGATTTATATTCTCACTATATCCTCTTCTTAACTCTGAATTTTCCCTCTGAAGATCTAAGTACTTTCCCCTTAAATTTATATAATCTCTAATTGAATTTATAAAACGCGTTACAGGGCTAAAAAAAGAGTAAAACTTCTCCTGGATGGGTTTGAAAAAATCAACAGTCTTAACTTTGATGTTATTAATTAAGTCGGATTGCCTAAAACTTACAGTAATAGCTACCAGACATAAAACAATTATTATAGCCAGAACAATAAAGTTTCTAAATCTTCTATTTAATATCACCATCAGTAAATATTATAGGTATTATAGGTTGAATATAAAATCAGCTATATTGAATACTTGAGATATTTCTTCAAAGTATTAAAATCCTCAACACACTTTCCTGCTCCGATAGCTACTGCCGCCATTGGATCCTCAGCCAGGTAAACCGGACAATGCGTTTCCCTGCTGATTCTTTCGGTCAGTCCCTTAAGTAATGAGCCCCCTCCTGCTAAAAATATACCTCTTTTCATTATATCTGAAGAAAGTTCCGGTGGCGTGATATCCAATACCTCAACAATAGAATTTACAATATCATTCAATATCTTCTCTAACGACTTTCTTATCTGCTGACTGGTGATAATAATTGTCCTGGGAAGTCCGGTTACCAGGTCTCTTCCGTTTATTTCCATTTTTTCCTCGTTCTCCAGAGGAAAAGCAGACCCGATTTCTATTTTTACTTTTTCAGCAGTTCTTTCACCTAAAAACAGGTTATGTTCCTTTTTTAAATAATAGATTATAGCTTCATCCAGCTCATTTCCACCAATTCGCAGTGATGAACTAACAACTATTCCCCCTAAAGATATAACTGCTACTTCAGAAGTTCCTCCTCCTATATCGATAATCATACTGCCACTGGGTTCATCAATAGGCAGACCTGTACCTATTGCCGCAGCCAGAGGCTCCTCAATTATATAAGCCGCCCTGGCTCCAGCCTGTTCAGTAGTTTCAATAACTGCTTTCTTTTCAACTGGAGTAATTCCTGAGGGAACACAAATAACAATTCTGGGTCTGGCAAAAGCTACATTCTTATGAACCTTTTGGATAAAATACCTTAGCATTTTTTCTGTGGTTTCAAAATCTGCAATTACTCCATCTTTGAGTGGTCTAACCGCTACTATGTTCTCAGGAGTCCTTCCCACCATTCTTTTGGCCTCTTTTCCTACTGCCAGTATCTTCTTTTTTTCTTTATCAATAGCTACAACAGAAGGCTCCTCTAGAACTATCCCTTTACCCTTCACATATACCAGAGTATTAGCTGTTCCCAGGTCAATACCCATATCTCTGCCAATAACATTTAAGAAAAAATCAAACATCTGCATCTGTCAACTCCTTAATTTTACCAATAACATTAAATCCAAATCCTGTTTTTTTAAGCCATACTCTCTTATATAATTATAAACATTCTTAGCTTTAACCATACTATTGCCGATAACAGTCTTGCAAGGATTTTTAAACCGCCTCTCTCCACAATTTTTCGGCTCAATCACCTCAAAATCCAGTTTTAAAAGCTTAAGTATTTTTCTTCTTCCTGGAGAAGCAGAAGCTAAAATAATTTTTTTTCTATAACCTTCTTCTTCCAACATCAGCCAATAAAAAAGCTATAAGTAATCCTATTATGGCACCAAGTGTGATATTTATGTGAATACCAAAACTCATATCAATTAAATATAAATTAAGACTGAGAGAGTCTGTGCCTACCTTAAGCCCTTTGTCTAAAATCGGAACTATATCCTTCAAGATATGCCCTAAAATAGCTCCTATAATACCTCCAAGCAATACTATAAAGAAAACTACCTTTCCTCTTCTTCTACTCATATATCACCATTAAAATTGTTTTTTACTGACTCCTAAGTTTAATTAAAAAATAATTCAATTTCTCTTTTAGCACTTTCGGCGGAATCTGAACCATGAATTACATTTGCAGTAATATCGGCGCCAAAATCCCCTCTGATGGTCCCTCCTTTTGCTTTTTTAGAATCAGTTGCCCCCATAAGCTCCCTGGCCCTGGCAATTGCGCCCTTCCCACTTATCACCATAACCACCACAGGACCTGAAGTTATATATTCAATTAACATGTTAAAAAAACTTTTATTTTTATGCTCCTGATAATTCTTGCAGGCAAGCTTCCGGTCAATTTTTATCATTTTTAATTTTTCAATAGTAAGATCCTTTTTTTCAAAACGGGATATAATCTCTCCAACAATTTTTTTCTTCACGCCATCAGGTTTGATGATAATCAGGCTTCTTTCAAAGCTATCATCATTAGTATTAAGCATGTTTCCTTTCCCCTAATCCTTACATCTATTCATTTAAGCAACCGCTCCCCATTTACTGAGTAGTCCTGCAATAAGGACAAACTTTCCAGTTTAGACTCAAGGGCTTGCCACAATTAATACAAGAATTTCTTAATTTCTTTCTGCAGTAAGGACATATTAAAAAATCATCTTTTATCAGACTCCTGCAGGCAGGGCAATTGGATTGTTTGCTATCAAGCAGTGTCTGCATCCTTTCAATTTCAAGATCCCTTTCAATCACATCATCTATAAATTCCGGGGGTCTTAATATTAAATATATTATTAATCCTAAAAAGTTTAGAACTAATACAACCAGCGCCCAGAAAACAGCGGAGACTACAGATTCACTTCTGAGTTTTGAGTCTCTGTAAGTCCAGTAAACAAAAGCAAGCCAGACAACAATTAAAATAAAAATAAAGCCATAAACAAAGCCATAAATGAGATTTCTCCATATAGGACGCTGAAAGAAAGCTACAATATCATTAATATATCCAAATAAATCCATTAATCCTCCGGGTAAAAATTTAATATATTTACAAATTTATTAATATACCAATATTAAAGACCTTTATTTAACTATATTCTCTAAATTAGTTATTGAACCAGTAATGCATATAATATCATTTCTACCAGAAATTTTTAAAGCAAATTTTATAGAATTTTCTATAGTATCTATCTTGTGCACTTTACCCGAAAGGCGGCCTGCATCTTTTAACCATTCTATTTTCCTTTTCACTACTTTTTCTAATTCACTGGTATCCAGGCTTCTGCTACTTAAACTTGAGGTTAAAATTAAAGTATCGCTTATGCCTATTATATTTTCAACCATACTTTCATAATCTTTATCTTTCAGGACGGCAAAAATTATTATTTTTTTTCTGTTACCAAAATACCTGTCGACATCACGGGCGAAATTTTCCACTCCTTCAGGATTGTGACTTGCATCTGCAATTACCAGAGGCTTTTTTCTTATTATCTCAAACCTTCCCCTCACCCGGATACCGGACATACTCTCTTTTATTTTTTTTTCACTTATCTCTTTTTTTCTGGTTCCCAGGTAAAGTTCTGCCAGTACTATTGCCAGAGATAGATTTAAAGGCTGATACTGTCCAACAAGTTTTAGTGGCAGATTTTTGTAAACATTCTTTATTCCTTTGATATCAAGCAGCCACCCTTCCAGGCCAAGGTCCACTTTTCTTTGTATGTAAAAATCTTTTTCAAACAAAAAAAGTCTGGAACCAGTATCCTTTACTTTTCTGGTTAAAATTTCCAGGACTTCCCTATCGCAACTTGTAGTTGCAGCCAACGCCTTTTCTTTTATAACTTCCACTTTCTCAGAGGTTATTTCTCTTATAGTACTGCCCAACATATCTGTGTGTTCAAGACTCACGCCAGTAAGTCCTACAACCTTCGAATCAGCGATATTGGTGGCATCCCATCTTCCTCCCATTCCTGCTTCAAGCGCCATAACCTCAATACCTTCATTTTCAGCCAATTTGAATGCCATAGCGGAAATTATCTCAAAATGGGTAATTGGGCCGCCCAGGTCCATTTTATTTACTTTCTGGATATAGGGGTATATCTGGTCAAAGACTTCAGTGAATTCTTTTTCTGAAACTTCCTTTCCACTTATCCACATTCTCTCAGTATAACTGTTTATATGAGGAGAAATATGATAACCGGTATGAATACCATGATAACTTAATATGCCAGCAACCATTTTAGCAGTGGAAGTTTTGCCGTTTGTTCCCACAATATGAATAAAATCAACCTTTTTTTGAGGATTATCCAGAAACTGAAGTATTTTCTCTATTCTCACAAGGCTTGGTTTTATTCCAAAAATAAGGCAGCCATCTAAATATTTGCATACTTGCCTGTAGTTCACTATTTCTCACTTTGGTTACCAGTTGTTATTTACCAGTACTTTCCATTCTCGCTAGCTGCTCATTTAATACTTTCAACATCTTATCTGCCTGATAAAGCTTACCCTTTTCCTTTTGAATTATTTCCTCTGGCGCTTTACTGGTAAAATCAGTATTTGATATCTTCTTTTTACTTTTTTCAATGTCTAGATTTACTCTTCTAATTTGATCTTTGATCCTCTTAATTTCTAATTTTATATCAACCAGGTCAAGAATATAAATAAATATATCTATATTCCCTATGGTAGTCTTAATATATCCTTTCTGACTGGTACAATCCTTGAATTCTACTTCACTTGTCTTTGCCAGTCTGCAAATATACTCCCTGTTTTTTTCCAGTACATCTTTGCAGCCATCTTCACCAGTCAGCAGGTTAACTTTTACCCTGCTGGCCGGACTTAATTTAAGCTCAGATCTTATTTTTCTTATCTCTCTTATAACCTCAAAAAGTATTTTTATTTCATCTTCAATATCCTGGTTTACCCGGGCCGGTTCAAATTCCGGAAAACTCTCCACCATTATGCTTTTACCCTTATGCGGGATATTCTGCCAGATCTGTTCTGTAATAAAAGGCATAAATGGATGAAGAAGTTTAAGATATCTTTCTAAAACATACCATAATATAAATAATGCATTTTTCTTATCATCATTATTTTTTGAAAAGTAAATTCTAACCTTTGCTGATTCAATATACCAGTCGCAATAGTCATTCCACAAAAAGTTATTAAGCAGCTTTGAAGCAAAAGAAAAATTATATTTCCTTAAGTTTTTTTCAACACCCTTTACTACCCGGTTTAATCTGGATAGGATCCATTTGTCCCAGAGACCCAGGCTTAACTGGTCTATATTTATATTGTCAATATTTCCGCTTTCACTCAAATTTGATATAACAAATTTAGATGCATTCCACAATTTATTTGCAAAATTTCTTACCCCTTCAATCTTCTCATCACCCAGAATTAAATTTCTTCCAGGAGTAGTTAAAGAGGTTAAAGTAAATCTTAAGACATCAGCTCCATTTTTCTTAATTATATCCACCGGATCTATCACATTGCCCATGGATTTACTCATTTTCCGCCCGAATGCATCATTTACCAGAGGGTTGATAAAAACTTCCCGGAAAGGGGCATCCTTCTTAAAATACAGACTCATCATAATCATTCTGGCTACCCAGAAAAAGATAATATCATGGGCGGTAACAAGGACAGCAGTAGGAAAAAAATGCTTGAGATCTTCAGTTTTTTCCGGCCATCCAAAAACTGCAAAGGGCCATAGACAGGAACTAAACCATGTATCCAGAACATCCTGATCCTGTTCCATATTACTGCCACCGCATTTTGGACATCTTTCAGGGTTTTTTTCACTTACTATCATCTCATTGCAACCTTTACAATACCACGCCGGAATCCGGTGTCCCCACCAGAGCTGGCGGGATATGCACCAATCCCTGATATCTTCCATCCAGTTAAAATATATCTTCTCCCATTTTTTAGGGATTATTTTAACCCTTCCTTCTTTTACTGCTTCTATAGCCGGCTTGGCCAGCCTCTTCATGGATACAAACCACTGCATTGAAATCCGTGGCTCTATTACAGTACTGCATCTTGAGCAAATTCCAATTGAGAAAGTGTGAATATTTTTACCCATTAAGTAGTCCTGCTTATCTAAATCGCCTAACACTTTTTGTCTTGCCGTGTTGCGGTCTAAACCCTCGTATTTCCCTGTATTGAAATTTAAGCTTGCATCTCTGTTAAATATATTAATCTCTTCCAGGTCATGTCTTTTCCCAATTTCAAAATCATTGGGATCATGAGCGGGTGTAACCTTGACAGCGCCGCTTCCAAATCCCATATCCACAAAAGCATCTTCTATTAGAGGTATTTTTCTTTCCACTAGCGGGAGATAGACAGATCTGCCTTTATATTTTTTATATCTTTTATCTCGCGGATTTACAGCAACTGCAGTATCACCAAGCATTGTCTCAGGTCTTGTAGTTGAAACGACTATATATTCATCATCACTGGGCTTACCGGTTTTTTTATCAATTAAAGGATATTTTATATCCCACAGATTTCCTTCTTTTTCGATATGTTCTACTTCAATATCTGAAATTGCAGTCTGACACCTGGGACACCAGTTAACCATATAATTTCCTCTGTAAATCAGCCCATTTCTATATAAGGTCACAAATTCTCTTGTGACCGCTTTGCAGTACTGACTATCAAGGGTAAACCTTTCCCTTTCCCAATCACATGAGCATCCCAGTAATTTTAATTGGGTTACAATCCGGCTGCCATATTTTTCTTTCCAGCGCCATACTTCTTCTACAAACTTTTCTCTTCCAAGCTGAAATCTATTTATATTTTTTTCTCCCAGAGTTTTTTCCACTACATTTTGAGTTGCTATCCCTGCATGATCGGTCCCCGGTACCCAGGTAGTATTATATCCCTTCATCCTCTTATATCTTACAATTACATCCTGCAGGATATTGTTCAGGGCATGACCGATATGAAGATAACCGGTTACATTAGGAGGTGGTATTACTATACTGAATGGAATTTTTGATTTATCGATCTTCGCAAAAAAATATTTATTTTCAAACCAATGGCAGTAGATTTTCTGTTCAAATGCTAAAGGATTGTATTTACCTTTAATCTCACCAGGCATTTTAAGCTGACTTTTCCTCATCTTTCAAAAAGACTTTTTTGTTTGATCTACCAATTATCTCGGGCTCAGTTTTATTTTCTACAACCTCTCTGGTAATAATACATTTACTTATATCGTTGCGCTCAGGTATTTCAAACATTACATTCAGCATGATCTCTTCCATAATAGCCCTGAGTCCTCTTGCTCCTGTTCCTCTCTGTAAAGCACGTTTTGAAATCTCTCTTAAAGCATCTTCTGTAAATTCCAGGCCAACTTTGTCCATCTTAAACATTTTAATATATTGCTTGACCAGGGAATTTTTTGGTTCAACTAGAATTTTAATCAAATCATTTTCTGTAAGATTAGACAGGGTGCTAACTACAGGCAGCCTTCCAATGAGTTCCGGAATTAAGCCGTATTTTAATAAATCTTCCGGCATTGTCCGGGGAAGAAGCATGTCAATTTTTTCAATTTTATCTGGAACTTTTCCTGAAATAAAGCCAACACTACTTTTATTTATTCTTCTCTCGATTATCTTTTCCAGTCCACTAAACGAACCTCCGCAGATGAAAAGAATATTGGTAGTGTTAATTTGTATAAAATCCTGATGGGGATGTTTTCTGCCTCCATGTGGAGGAACATTAGATTCGGTTCCTTCTAAAATTTTGAGCAGAGCTTGCTGCACCCCTTCTCCGGATACATCTCTGGTAATTGAAGGATTTTCAGATTTACGGCTAATCTTGTCTATTTCATCCAGATAAATAATACCGGTCTCAGCTCTTTTAATATCAAAATCTGCAGCCTGTATCAATCTTAGTAATATATTTTCTACATCCTCACCAACATAACCTGCCTCAGTAAGCGACGTAGCATCTGCAATGCAAAATGGAACATTTAATATTCTGGCTAAGGTTTGAGCAAGAAGAGTCTTGCCACAACCTGTTGGACCAATTAATAAAATATTGCTTTTTTGAATCTCTGTATCATCCTTGTTTAGCCTGTCTCCATATTTTACTCTTTTATAATGGTTGTACACCGCTACAGACAGTATCTTTTTTGCCCTTTCCTGGTCAATAACATACTCATTTAAAATTGAATATATTTCTTTAGGTTTGGGAAGATCCTTGAAGTCAACTTCTCTCTCCTCCTTTAATTCCTCATCTATAATCTCATTACACAAATCTACACATTCATTGCAAACGTAAACTCCGGGTCCCGCAATCAGTTTTTTTACCTGATTTTGAGATTTACCGCAAAAAGAACATTTTAAAAAATCACTTTTTTTTCCGCTATTTGGTGACAAGTTTATACACACTCCTGGTAATATTATTTTTTATAAATAATTTCATCCACTATGCCGTATTCTTTGGCTTCCTTTGAATTTAATATAAAATCTCTTTCAGTGTCCTTCGCCACTTTTTTTACTTCCTGACCGGTATGTTTGGCAATTATCTCATTTAGGAGAGCACGGATTCTCACCATCTCTTTTGCATGAATTTCCACATCAATAGTAGTTCCGGATACGCCTCCTGATGGCTGGTGAAGCATAACTCTCGAATTAGGCAGTATAAACCTTTTGCCTTTTTCCCCTGCCAGAAGCAAAACCGCAGCTGCACTTGCAGCCTGACCCATACAAATAGTGGATACCGGGGATTTTATAAACTGCATTGTGTCATATACCGCCATGGCCGAAGTCACAATTCCACCAGGGCTATTTATATATAACTGTATATCTTTTTCCGGTTCTTCTGCCTCCAGATGGAGCATCTGTGCCATAACCAAATTGGCAATATTATCATCTACAGCTACTCCCAGAAAAATTATTCTTTCTTTTAGCAAACGTGAATAAATGTCAAAAGAGCGCTCTCCTCTATCAGTCTGCTCAATTACCATTGGAATTAAATAATTATTATACATTTTTACCATCTCTCTTTTTTATTTACTTTTAACCAGGAGTCCAAAGCCTTTTAGCTTTTTTTTCGGCTCTTGCCTTATCTTTATCAGGCGTCCATATATCTTCTTTACCTCTGCTGCCTGTATTTTTCTCCTCTATTACCTGCGCGCTGTTGATCAGCAAATCAATTATCTTCCTTCTCTTAATAGTCTGGGTTAGGGTCTTATTCCCTTCATGATTTTCAAAGAATTCTCTGATTTTTTTAATATCCTCTTCTTTTTTATATCTGCTAATGATATTATCTTTTTCTTTTTTTATTTCATCTTCTGAAGGTTCTATGTTTTTCTTTTCCGCCTTTTCCAATGCCTTAAAGATCAGATACTCTTTTACTTCTCTTACTGCTCTCTCCTTGATCTCTTCGTTTAGCTTATCTTCCGTAATATTTATAGCCTTAAGATAATTATCCCTGTTTATCTTCTGCTTCTTTAAACCTTCATCAATCTCTTCATTAATCTGTTTTATTCTATCAGTTACCATCCCATTTGGAACATTAGACTTTATATTGTCTATAATATGATTAAAAATTTCTTCTATTATTTTTCCCCTCCTGACACTTTCTTTCTGCTCAATCAATCTCTTTTTAATGTTATCTTTAAAGTCATCTGCATCTTTATAGTCACCTAAGTTTTTCAAAAACTCATCATTGATTTCAGGTAATACCTTTTTCTTTATCTCTTTTATAAAAATGCTAAAACTTGCCTGCTTTCCCGACAGATCCTTATTTTCAACATTCTCAGGCAATGTAAGTATTACATTTTTCTTGACACCTTTTTTCATTCCGATAAGCGAATCTTCAAACTCAGCAAACAGAGTATTTGAGCCAACTTCTAAGAGATAATCTTCAGCACTGCCGCCTTCAAATGCTTTACCTTCAATTTCACCATCAAAATCCAGTGTAACATAATCACCTTTAGATATTGGTTTATCGTCTTCAACCGGTTCAAGTGATGCAAAGTTATTTCTGATATTATCTATTTGCCGTTCTAATTCCTGGTCAGATACGTCCGTTGAAAGACCAGTAACCTTTATACCCTTATATCCGGGTAATTCTATTTCTGGTTCCAGTTCTAATTCTGCTTCAAACCCTAAAGGTAAATCCTCTGCCAGCTGAGTAATTTTTATTTTCGGGTAGTCTATTGGTTTTAGATTAGATTCCATAATTATATCTGGATATAATTCAGAAATTGAAAGACTGGCAGCTTCATTTAGTACATACTGTTTACCAAAATTTGCATCTATTATTTGATAAGGAATCTTCCCTTTTCTAAAACCGGGAATATTTGCTTTTTGAGATATATTTTTATAGGCTTTGCCAATATACTTTTTTAAATAATTATTTGAAATCTCTATATCTAATTTAACCTTATTTAAATCAATCTTCTTCTGGTTTTTTATCTCATAACTCAAGTAAAATCCTCCCTAAAACATCGGTAGTAGGTCAGTTCTATTTCAACATTAAGACTCATATTATAATAGAAAATAAATAAAATACAAACCAATCATGAAGACCTATTATGGAGATTTCTGAAAACAGACCTGCCGCACGAGAAGGGATTTAGTTTTTCGCTTCACTTCGCCGTTCGCT